>NZ_CP039712.1:155000-498125 GCF_005145005.1 Vagococcus zengguangii | reverse complement strand
TTCGTAACGGTAATGCCCTTTCTTTAGATTCTCATCCAAATAAATTGGCAATTTAAAACGATTGTTTGGAGCTATACTAAGATTATCTCGAGTTTCTTTATATATAACTTTTTTTGACTGAATATCAGACAGTTTAAACTCTCCTTTTAAATGTGCGACTAAAGTTTGTGTTGGGTTATTTAGTGTCATGGCAATCGCATAATCGGAACCAAAGCGCTCCACTTCTATTTTTTGATAGTGAATCTTTGGTATGACTTCATGAGAATTTTGACGGATTTGAATAGCAAAAGTATACGCATATAAATTTGCGACCATCTCTTCTGATTCCTTCTTTTCGCTAATCGTTACCCCACCCAAGATAACGCCATCAAAATTTTGAGATACCATTTTAATAGGAATTTCAAGTTGATGTTCACTCCATGCTGGAACCGTTACCTGCATCTTTGTTTTATCAAAAAGGTCGGTTACTTTCACACGCTTGTCATCGTAAAATGTAGGGATATCCTTGGAATAATCAACAATGCCGTGACTATTAGTTGAAGCGTCACAAATAGTTATTGTAAATACTTTAGCTTGTTGACTCTCATTTGAAATAGCAATAGGTAATGCATCTGTTTCACCCGGTGCCAATAATAAATTAAAATACTTATGATATTCTTCTAATTGGTGGGCTGCAGGTAATATCCTAACTGAAAAGTCGGTATCTGTAGCCTCTTTCTTATTAGAGAAGAGAATCATACCTAACAAAACCAGCACTAAGCGAACTAATTTATTCGACATACTGTCATCATCCGTTCTGAGTAATTCATACTAATCATTGTTTTTTCTTTTAACTATTAAGTAAATTAAAATAGTTATTAAGATAACGATGATAGATCCTAATAATATAATTAATAACCAGTTGATGTCTGATTTAACCTCACCATAAGTTTCCTCTATAATCGCTTCTCGTTCTTTCCTAGTAACACTAAATTTTTTAGACAAATCCCAATGTTCAGTCTTATTTTTATTATAAATACGCATTTTTAATTCGTAATTGCCTGTTACGAACTTATTCGGATCGACCGCTGATGAGAAATTAAAAATTGAATTGGGTGCCATGGCAAATGATTTATTTTTAATATCAGCAACTTTTTCACCTTTTTTATTAGTAACAGAACCTTCTAATGAATAATCTGAAAATAACTTAGGCGACATATTTTTTATCTCACTTGTTAGCGAAAAACTCCCACTATTATTTGAAATTCCAACTTTACCTAGCTCAAACTCAAGGTTGGTTACGACATCTGTTTCTCTAACAATTGCTGCAATATAAGTAGAAAAAACATTTTTTATTATAATATTTCCCTTTTTATTCGTATCCTTTTCTTTTTCATCTGAACTTTTTTCTTCTTGAAATACAAAGCTCCCCACAATTGAACCATCAAACTCTTTTTCAGGCAGTGTCATTTCAAACGTAATTACTTTTTCTTCAAATTTTTTCAATGAGACCGTTTGTTTTTTAGAGACAATTGTTGAAAATTCAACTGGTAGATTCTTAGTGAGTGGTAGATTATCATCCATATAATCAACTGTTCCTGAAGTAGCAGTTCTAGCAGTATATGGAGTAACGTTGACTTTGATTGGATGATTGCTTGTGTTACTAATTTTCATTTTAAATTCCTCTACGTTACCAGGTCTCGATAATAAATCAAAATAACTAACATTCGGATTTACTTGCGTTTCTGAAAAGATTGGTTCGACAATATATGAAAGCATTCCTTCAGCCTCTTGTTCGGCAAATACCATTTGTTTCGTTGCTATCAGACATACTAAACTAACCAACAGCATAACTGTTTTTTTTATCATTTTACTCATCTTTAAATTCACGTCCTTTTTTACAAATTTAATTCTAGCTTTCTGGTCCTTGTACTAAGCTCCATATCACTTTAGTGGAATAATTATCTGGTATTACTTTCGGCGAAATCGTTAAATAGGCTAAAAATTCTCGTGACTGATAAACATCGTAGTCTCCAGGTAATTGATTAGCAACAGGTTGAAATTCGTTATTCAATTTGTTTTTTTTATCATTAATGGCTAATTTGAGTGAATCATCCCAATGATTATCCACTTTTTTAACCTGAACATTCCAACCTTCAAACTGGGTTGTGTAATCTGAAATAATTAGTTGACCTGTTTTAGATAATACTTGGGTTTTATCAGACAAAGTAATTTCACCAAAGTTTAAAGATTTATCAACGCAGTTCAGAGATAAGTTACCTGGTGGAATCATGACGGTTCCCGTTGAAACATACCCTTCACCGGACAACTCAGTAGCTAATAACTTGGGACTCGTTACTATTAAAAAGCTCAAGAAAATTATCCCAATTACTTTGAATAGTGACTTATTCATTATCAAACACCTCCTTTTCCCTCAATAAAATCACGATTGAACATAATAGTATCAAGACTCCAAACAAAGACATGTTTTGACTAGTGATTTCATTTGTTTGCGGAAATCTCTCATTATTTGTGGTAGAAATCGTTGCTTGTCCATCTGAAGGCAATGGTAGTTTGTTATCATTACTTTCTTCTGATGATGCAGAAGGTGCTTTAATTGAAACACTAACATCCGTATGATCATAAGTTGAAGCTTGTTGTGAAATTGGATTAATGATAAACAAATGCAATGTCATAATTACTATGAATAACTTGTAGCGATATTTCTTCAGCAATTCTTTTTCCCTCCTTTACGTATCGCTTTATTTTTTAACTATTCTAAAGACCAAAAAACCTCAATCGTCATTCTATAAAGTAAAAAGACGATTGAGGAAAATTATGTCACTATATGCTTAATGAAAGATATAGTCTTGAACATGGATCATGTCCTCATAACTTAACATACTATAGAATACTTAAATTGGTGATACTACTATCCTTTTATTAAACTATAAATAAAAATACTACAGTGTTTCAGAAGGAGTTTCTTCCGTAATAGTCCAGTTAAAAGTACTTGTGTAGGTACCTTTAGCATTAGGATCTTTTACATCCATGGTAGCATCAGCTACAGAAAATACCCATGTACCACGAGAAGTATTGTCACCGGTTACATTTGCGATTGTTTGAGTGGTACCCGCAGTAGCATCTCCGATAAAAGTTTGTGGATTAGCATTAACACTGCTAATAGGACTACCAAATTCTGTTTCTTCACTTACTTGTTGCATAGGAATATTAAAAATTGTAGAATCTAAAACTTTACCAGCATTTTCAAATGGAGATGTTTTTAAAGTTAAATTCCAACCATAAGTTTGTCCTTCTTTACGACGGTCAGACACTTGGATACGTTTAGCATAAGCCTTCGCATCTGTATAAACAGTTGAACTAGCACCTGTTTGATCCGCTAATTCTTGTCCAGACTCATCTATATAAACTTCTATTTCAGTAGGTTCTGATTCTCCTTCAACTGTTTTTTTCACTTTTTTCATCAATTTATTTTCAGCATTTAAGTACCAACCATCCTGTAAAACTAGCTGTTTATTATTAGTAGTACCATCATTATAGCTGAATATTTTGCTATCATTATAAATACCAACAGGTCCATCTTGTTTTGCCTTTGTAAATGTAAAGTTAGCGATTTGGTCGATACTTAATGGATGTTTATCGCCAGTCCCTGGATTTTCAGGATCAGTTGGATCAGTTGGCGCTGGAATCAATGGATCTACCGGATTAGTCGTTTCTGGATCGGTTGGATCTGGAGTATATTCATTAATAATAACTTTCCCTTGTGAGTCAAACCCTGCAGGATTAGTAATTTCACCTTGTTCACTAATTTCCGAACCAGGTAATCCTTCCGCATGAACGGCTCCTCCAAAAATCATAGAGCTTGCTAGTACTGTAAATAGTGTTACTTTTTTCATTAGTTTCCCCTACCTTCATTATTTTTTATCATCTTATAAACTAGATGATAATTCTTCTAAAAACTAATCGATCCCTTGATAGTGATTTATATAAACTAGACTATCTTATCAACTAGTATCTAAGTGAAAAATCGTTTATTTTAACTTTTTCTAGTGCATGCCTCCTTTCTTAATAAAAAATAAAGTATGCAATAGATTTTTCACTTATTTACCCTTAATTATAATAGTTATAAAAAAAAATAAAGTTCAATTCAAAAAATTATTATTTTTGAATTGAACTTTTTAAAATAAAATTTTATTTATTATTTAAATTTAAAAAATCAACGATATTAACAATATATACAAACTATTATGTCCCTATTTTACAATTTAAAGTAAAAATAATGAGAAATAATTAAATATTAACTAAATATTTTTCTTTTTTTAGTCAAAAATATTTTCAATAGTGAAAAATTAATAATAGAATCTGTATTTAAAAACTATCATGGTATCCTTATATCTCATGATATTCTTTATAAACCTCTTGCTTTTTCAACCCTCTAATTTTCGCCACTTCTTTAATCGCAGCCTTAGAAGATAATTGCTGTTCTGTCATTAAAGTATCGACATGCTCTTTAATTGTTAAAGTTAGTTGCTCAGCTTGTTCTTGCGCCAGTTGCTCAGTTCCGCCACCAATTAGTAAACAACATTCTCCTTTAATATCGTTCTCTGACAAGTAATCTAACAATTCACGAATGCTACCACGTAAGTACTCTTCGTGGATTTTTGTCAACTCACGGCATAAAACAACCGGATGCGTCTCTGGATAAACATCGAGCATATTTTCTAATGTTGACTTAACACGATAGGGTGATTCATAGATTATTTGTGTTTCTTCTCGCCCCATTAGTTTTTCAAAAATCGCTTTTTGTTCTCCTTTTTTACGAGGTAAAAAGCCGACAAAAGTAAATTGATCCGAGGGTAACCCTGATGCAATCAAGGCAGTCACGCCAGCAGTTGCTCCTGGTAAAGACACCACGCGAATATTCTCAACAATACACGCCTGGACTAAATCATGACCCGGGTCACTAATAGAAGGCATGCCAGCATCACTAACCTGAGCAATCGATTGACCCGCTTGTAAATAGGCAATTAATTCCGGAATACGTTGTTGACTATTATGTTCATGAAAACTAATTTGATTGACTTTGATTTCAAAATGATTCAATAATTTTTGTGTATTACGTGTATCTTCACTTGCCACCCAGTCCACTTCATTCAATATTTTAAGGGCGCGATAGCTAATGTCTTCTAAATTACCAATAGGGGTTGGGACTAAATACAAACAGCCTCTACCATCTAATTCTTTATAACTTTTTTGTCTATTCACGACGTTACTCCTTACAACTATATTATTTGTTCCACTTTAATTAAGTAAAAAAGTTGGGATCAGTTTCTACCTGTCTCCCAACTTCCTTACTTACGTTCGCCGTAGATAACGTCCAAACAAAAGGCACATTCTTCATCATTCTCACGTCTTGAACCGTAGTAAATATTACAAACATGGAAGCCATCTTCATAAATTTTTTCTAAGTTCATACGTGATTTTGATAACTCGTTCTTACCTGTTGCTGTCGCAGATGTTTCTTTTTCTAATTCAATTAGGCGTGAACGTAAATGTTTGTTTTCTACTTCTAGATGGACATTTTTTTCAGTCAAACTTTCAACGGTGCTCTTCATTTCACTCAAACGAAGAATCATTTGTTTCAAATCATTTTCAATATTTGAAAATTCATCATGCAAGGTTCTTTTGTCCATTAAACTCTTCCTTTTGCTAAAACTTTTATTTCCTCATGATCATAATCAATCGGCATTTCTTTTCCAAACAGTTTTACTTTTACTACCCTGTCCAATAAATTCAAGCCAATTACTCGACCTTTACCTTCTGGTGTTTCAACTTCATAGCCATAATCAGGCAATTCACGACGTGCCTCTTCATACATATCGTTCTCATATTTTAAACAACACATTAAACGGCCACACAGACCTGAAATTTTCGTTTGGTTTAACGATAAATTTTGATCTTTTGCCATTTTAATTGATACAGGCATAAAATCACCTAAAAAAGTTGAACAACATAGTGGACGACCACAAGGACCGATACCACCAAGTATTTTTGCCTCATCACGAATCCCAATTTGACGTAATTCAATGCGTGTTCTAAATTCAGATGCTAAATCACGAACTAAATCGCGAAAATCAACGCGACCATCTGATGTGAATTGAAACATTAATTTAGCACGATCAAACGAATAGTCGACTTTTGATAATTTCATTTCTAAGCCGTGCTCTCTGATTTTAGCTTTAGCTAAAGCCAACGCTTGTTTAGCATCTTCTATATTTCGTGCTTCTTGTGCTAAATCTTTATCAGTAGCACTACGAATGATTGTTTTTAATCCTTCAGGTAATTCTTCTTTTGATAATTCACGCTCTGCAATCGCGACATAGCCTAATTGCTGATTTTTATCCGCTTCAACTAAGACGCGCTCATTATATGAGTAAGTTTTGTTAGGTTCTCCTAAATAATAGTAAACTTGTCCTGCTACTCTAAATCGAACTCCGACAACTTTTACCATGGCGCTCACCTCATTTTCTTAAGACATGTAATACCATTTGCTCTAACGTTACTTGAAAAGAAACATTTGCTTGCCAATGCTGTTCAGCTTGTAACACTTCCGCAGTCAAATTAGCTAACTCAGCTTTTGACCACCTACTTAATTCTTTAAATAGCGATGTTTTTTGTCCTTCAATTAGTAACGTTAAATAGGCAACTAACAGTTGATAACACTGCGCTTGTTGCTGTTTATCTTTACAATGACGGACCAAATATTGCTGAACATAGACAAAACTATAGGCGTCCCGTTTAATCAAATAATGTAACCACTTTTCTACCATCTCTTGTAATTCATTGAACCACTCATCGTCTGATAATGCAAGCACTGTTTTTTTATCAGTGGTCATATTGCCGAGGATGTCGACTTTAGACTCACTGACACCTTCTTCAATCAAGGATTGTCGAAAAACAGCTTTTGGTAATGGTTCAAAGAAAATCACCTGACAACGTGATTGAATGGTTGAAATAACACGCTCTTTATTCTCGGTAATAAATACGATTTCTAATGAGCCACTTGGTTCTTCAATGAACTTCAACAAACTATTCGCCGCTTGAATCGTCATTTTTTCAGCTTGAGAAATCATTAAAAACTGTTTTGAACGTTCTAACCCGCTTTTTCCAAAATACGATTTAATTTGAGCTATTTGATCGATTTTAATGCTTTGACCATCTGGCTCGACTAAATGAACGTCAGGATGATTGCCTTCTTCTATTCTTAAGCAATCCGAACAATGCCCACAAGCTAGCGTTGCTTCTTCACAAAAATAGCACTGTGCTAACCAAATAGCTGTCTCCAATTTACCAGTGCCGGTGCCTCCTTCAAATAAGTAGGCATGAACTAATTGTTCTTTTTCAAGAACTTTTTTAAAAAAACGATATATATTAGGTTGCTTTGTTTGAATGTCTATCATTAGAATTGATGAAAACTATCGACTGGCAAGACAAAGACCGTTGCGCCACCGATTGGCACCTTAATCGTTGCCCCAATAAAGGTATCAATCGTCGGATCAATACTTGTCGTAGGGTTAGGCATATATTGTTCACGTGACTCACACGTTTCTTTGATAATTTCCAACACTTCGTCCACACGTTCGTCTTCAATCCCGATAATAAAGGTCGTGTTACCTGACTTTAAAAAACTTCCAGTTGTCGATAACTTAGTCGCACGAACATTATTTTCTGTAAACTTTTTTGATAAACGATGGGTATCTTGATCTTGTATAATCGCTAGTACTATTTTCATCATCTTTCCACCTTTCTGTGAGGTTACTTCTAGAAAAAGCGTTCTTTAATTGCTTTAAGACTTTCTGAAACAACCGTATTCAAATCCTTACGAGCATTAATCGTTACGATACGCTCTGGGTCATTTTCTGCTAGTTTAATATAACCATGTTGGACACGTTGATGGAAAACGGCACTTTCTTGGTCTAAACGATCTAACTCATCAGCGCTTCTTCCACGACGGATACGTTCTAAACCAGTATCAGAATCAACATCTAAATATAAAGTTAAATCAGGTAAAAGGCCTTCAGTCGCAAATTCATTAATTGACAAAACAGGCTCCATTCCAATTTTACGTCCTGCTCCTTGATAAGCTAGCGAACTATCCACAAAACGGTCACACAAAATAACTTTTCCTTCGTTTAACGCAGGAATGATTCGTTCAACTAAATGCTGGCGACGAGCTGCGGCATACAACAATGCTTCTGTGCGCTCATCCATTTCAACATTTTTAGGGTCTAAAATAACTTTTCTAATTTCTTCGGCGATTGGAATGCCACCAGGTTCTCTAGTTAACACAACTTTATCAGCACCCAATTCATTTTTTAATAAGGTTTCCAATCGTTTGACAACACTTGTCTTACCTGCGCCATCTGGACCTTCTATGGTGATAAAAATACCTCTCAAATTGCTCGCTCCTATCCAATATGTTACTACTTTAATTTTACTTGATAACTCGTCACTTGTCTATTTGATTCCTACATTTCACGACGACCTTCAACGGCTTTAAGCAAGGTCACTTCATCGGCATACTCAATGTCGCTTCCGACTGATAAACCATGAGCTAAACGTGTCACTTTAATACCGGCAGGCTTAATTAAGCGTGATAAATACATAGCAGTCGCTTCACCCTCAGTTGTTGCGTTAGTAGCAATAATGACTTCATTTATTTCATCATTATGCAAACGTTGGATAAGACTCGTAATATTAATATCATCAGGACCTGTGCCATCCATCGGTGATAATACCCCATGTAAAACATGATATTGACCACGATATTCACGCATTTTTTCCATCGACATGACATCTTTAGACTCTTCAACAACTAACACAACTGACTTATCACGAGATGTATCCTGACAAATTGAACAAACAGCACTTTCGGTAATATTGCCGCAAACATCGCAATAGTGTAAATCGCGTTTAACACTAATTAACGCTTTCGCAAATTCTGTTACATCATCTTCTTTCATATCAATCGTATAAAAGGCTAAACGAGCCGCTGTTTTTGCCCCAATGCCCGGTAATTTCATATAGCTTTCAATCAACTTAGCTATCGGTGTTGGATAATGCATGTTCTTCCTCATTTCTATCTGTTGAACTTTTAAAAAGAGCTGTGACAAATTATCACAGCCGCTTTCCTTGTATAATTTTAGGTAAAGATTATTAAAGTATTTGAATACTTCTGTCAGCGTGCGCATATACTTGAAGCTAAACGCGCCTTCAATCAATTTATATACGGGCTTTCAAGAGTAGCTCTTGCCAAAATAAGTTCCCTTACTCCAAAAATTAAAAAACAAATTTTTTGCGTAATTCATCTTATTTTTCAGAGCTAAGCACTCTTTCAAGCACCTTTTTTTTAGAACCCTGGTAGGCCTTTTGTGTATTTGCCCATTGTTGCTTCTGAATCGACTGTTACTTTTTTGATAGCGTCATTCACGGCTGTGATGATTAAATCTTGTAACATTTCTGGATCTTCTGGATCGATGACTTCTGGTTTAATATCTAAGCTTAACATTTCTTTTTTACCGTTAAATGTCACAGTTACTAAATCACCAGTTGTTGTTCCTGTATATGTTTTAGCTTCTAAAGCTTCTTGAGCTGTTGCCATTTCTTTTTGCATTTTTTGCATTTGTTTCATCATACCTTGCATATTTCCCATTCCACGCATCATAATTTAATTCCTACTTTCTTCTATAATAATAATTATTTTACTCTTCTGATATTTCAACTAATTCTTCACCAAAAAATTCAATGGCTTTTTCGACCACTTCTTGACTCGCTTGCTGTTGATCTATTTCTGCTACTTGTACATCCGGACTAATCGTTGCTTCTTGTTTCTTCTCGAAAGGATGTTCTTTTAGGTAGTCATTACGTAACATCGCCCAGCTGACTTCTGGAATGAAGACAGCTTTTAATGGCTTTTGAATTAAGCGTTGTAAGTTCATTTGAATCGCTTGTTGAAGTGAGTCATCATTGTTCAACATGTGACAAACAAAATCACTATCAAACGTTACGACCACTTCAGTATTACTTGCCGCTACCGGATGACTATTACGAATCATCCCTCTTTCACGAGTCGACAACATTTGTAATAAATCGCCCCATACGTCTTGCGTTTCTCGCAGACTTTCACGGGTTGCTTCTTTCAAAACATTATAAACTAAACCTTTTGGTAATTTGAACTGACTTGGTTTAGTTTTAGCTGATTGGACTTGTGGGGTTGTGCTACTTAGTGTCACACCATTTTGCTTAACTTCGGCTAATTCTTGTTGTAATGCTTCCAATTGTTGCTGTAACTGAACCAATTGTTCTGGTGCAATCGCCACTTGACCACTAGCTACTGGCACATCATTTGGTACGTTGATTCTTAATTTTGCTAACTTAACCGTTACGACTTCTAAATAAACCGTCGCGTGGGTACTAACTTTTAATTGTTGTTGTGTTTCGCTCAACAAATCAATATAGCGGTAAATTTTATCATTTGTTAACTCGCTCGCTAATTGTTTAAATCCTTCCGAAACATATCCACGTTGTAAGTTTAAAAATTCTGGTGCTTGTTTATAAATCAATAAATCACGACTATACAACAAGACATCTTCAATAAAACGATTGGCTTCCTTACCTTCTGATAATATTTTCTGTACACCTGCTAACGCTGCTTCAACTTCACCATTAGCACAATCAGTTAAGTATTGATCCATCATCTCATGAGTTAAACTCCCCGTTACTTGCAAGGCATCTTGTTCGGTTAAACGTTCATCACTAAACGATAACGCCTGGTCTAACAAACTCAAAGCATCACGCATACCACCTTCAGCAGCGCGTGCAATAATATACAGACTTTGCTCATCATAAGCATAGTCCATATCATTTAAAATATAACCTAAATGTTCCACGATATCTTCCGTTTGAATTCGTTTGAAATCAAAGCGTTGTGTCCTAGAAATAATCGTCGCCGGAATCTTATGTGGTTCGGTTGTAGCCAAAATAAATAATACATTTTGAGGTGGTTCTTCCAACGTTTTTAATAACGCATTAAATGCGCCTGTCGACAGCATATGGACCTCATCAATAATATAAACTTTGTAAGAAACTTGAGTGGGCGCGTATTTAACTTTCTCACGGATTTCACGAATTTCATCCACTCCGTTATTACTTGCCGCATCTATTTCAATAACGTCATTAAGACGACCTTCTGTAATAGCTTTACAAATATGGCATTCATTACATGGCTCGCCGTCCACTTGATTCGGACAGTTAATCGCTTTGGCAAATATTTTTGCCGCACTCGTTTTACCTGTTCCTCGTGGTCCGGTAAACAGATACGCATGAGAGGTTTTATGTTGCGATAGTGCATTTTTTAATGTTTGAGTAACCGTTTTTTGTCCCACAATGTCATCAAAACGTTGGGAACGCCAAACGCGGTATAATGCTTGATATGCCAATTTGACCTCTCTCCTTTAATTGATTAGATAAAAACATACCTCTTTCTATTATACGAAATTTTTGCCTAAAAAACTATCATTAATGTTGTCAGGTTATTTAATAACATTACCATTTATCAAAAGATTGATGTTTTCAATGCTTTTAATTTGTCCAATAACTTGCAAGGTTGATACAATGTAGTTATAAAAATAGGAATGGAGTGTTTATTTTATGGGATTAATTAAAGCAGCTGTTTCAACAATTTCTGGTAGCCTAGCTGATCAATGGCTTGAGGTCATCGAACCGGATAATTTAACCAATCGTACGTTGATGACAAAAGGCGTTTTAATGGTTAGAGATCGTAAAGGTTCTAACACCAAGCGTTCTGATGGTGTCATTACTGATGGCTCTGTTATCCATGTGTACCCTAATACCATGATGTTATTAATTGATGGTGGAAAAATCATCGATTACACAGCTGAGGAAGGTTATTATACTGTTAAAAATGAAAGTGCTCCTTCTTTATTCAACGGTAATTTAAAAGAAGCGATTAAAGAATCATTTAGCCGTTTCAAATTTGGTGGTGTCTCACCTCAAAACCAACAAGTAGTTTATATCAACTTACAAGAAATTACTGATATTAAATTCGGGACAAAAACAGCCTTAAACTATTTTGATAATTTCTATAATGCTGAATTATTTGTTCGTGCACATGGTAGTTACTCAATTAAAATCACTGACCCTATTTTGTTCTATGGAAACGTTGCATCAAAATCAAGCCCACAAATCGAAGCAGATGGTTTAGCAGAACAATATGCTGATGAATTCTTAACCGCTTTACAAACAACTATCGGTCAAATGTCGGTAGAAGGCACTCAAGTGAGTCATTTAATTTCTAAATCTACTGAATTAAGCGAACATATGGGCAATGTCTTAGATGACAAATGGACAACACTACGCGGTATCGAAATTGTTTCAGCAGCAGTTGCTAGCATTTCTTATGATGACACCTCTAAAGAATTAATCAACATGCGTAACAAAGGAGCGATGCTTGGCGATGCTAACATTCGTGAAGGTTACGTTCAAGGTTCTATTGCAAGCGGAATTGAAGCAGCAGGTTCTAACACAGCGGGTGCCGGTACTACCTTCATGGGTATGGGCATGGGCATGAACGCGGGTGGTAGTTTCATGGGTGAAGCCTCTAAAACAAACCGTGAAATGGCAGCTGCTCAAGCAGCAAATAATGCCTCAACTAACGCTACAGAATCTAACACTAACGAATGGACATGTCCTAACGACGGAGCAGTCAACACAGGTAAATTCTGTTCTGAATGTGGTGGCGCTAAACCTGCAGAACCAGGTGCTGGCATTCAAATGCGTTGTGGAGCTTGTCAAGAAGTCGTGACAATCAACGGCTCAATGCCTAAATTCTGTCCAGAATGTGGCCAACCATTCTCAGGAACAGCCGTTTAGCTCTTCACCTAACAACGCAATAAAGGAGCGATTTTATGAGTGAAGTAATGATACACAAATGTCCCAACTGTGATGGGCCATTAACATTCAATCCAACTACTCAAATGTTTCATTGTGGGTATTGTTCGAGTGATTTTACAGAAGAAGACATTACTTCTCTTGTCACATCAAAATCCGAACACGTTGAGGTTGAAGTCCCTGATGAAACAACTGACGATCCAAATGATACAACCTTCAGTACCTTAGAACTGTTTAGTTGTCCAACTTGTGGCGCTGAAGTGGTGACGGAAGCAACAACTGCCGCCACTTTTTGCTACTACTGTCACAATCCCGTCGTATTATCCGGACGAGTTAGTGGTGAATACTTGCCAGAATCCGTTGTACCATTTACAATTGAGCGCCAAGAAGCGATTGAGTCTTTCTTAAAATGGGGTAAGTCGAAAAAATTTGTCCCTAAAGATTTTTTTGACAATGAACAGGTTGAAAAAATATCAGGTGTCTACTTCCCTTACTGGGTCATTGATGGTGATATGAATGGAACTTACCGTGCGAACGCTAAAAATATCCGCGTTTGGATTGCTGGTGATATGGAAATGACCGAAACCAAATACTTCAACGTTGTACGCGAAGGGCAAATTTCTTTTAAAAACTTAGTCAAAAACGCTTTGAAGAAAAATTCGAAAGTCGCGATGATTGATTCGGTACAGCCATTTGATTTAACCAAAGCCAAACCATTTTCAAGCAAATATTTATCAGGCTTTTTAGCGGATAAACGTGACGTTGATTACGAAGAGATTCAAGGAGAAGTTCAAGCTGAACTACAATCTTACGGGACATCGATGATGAAAAATACCGTAACAGGCTTCACACAAGTTTATCAAGAGAATATTAGTTATCCTAATTTTAGTGACAAACAACAATACGTGTTACTACCTATTTGGATTTTGACTTATCGCGGGAAAAACACCCCACCTGACGAACCGTTCTACTATGCGATGAATGGTGAAACTGGCAAAATTAGTGGTAAATTACCCGTTGATAAAAAACGTCTCTTCATGCGTTCTGCTTGGATATTTGGGTTAGTCTTCATTCTATTGCTGATTGGAGGCTGGTTCATATGAGAACATCGCTAAAATATTTACTACTATTAGTTGCGAGTTGTCTGTTATTTCTTTTTCCACAACTTAGCCAAGCTAATGACGTTAAAGTATTAGATCATGCGGGGCTCTTTACAGCTGAAGAGAAAGCGGCGGTTGAGCAAGACGTTAAAGATTTTATCCAAACCACCAACATGGATGCGGTGGTACTAACAATTAACAATGCAGAAGGTTATGCCACTCGTGACTATGCGGCAGATTTTTATGACTATAATGGTTACGGCATTGGAAAGAACTATGATGGCTTTATTTTCATCATTGATATGGATAATCGTGAATTTTACGTTGTAACCTCTGGGAAAACCCATGCGTTACTCAGTGATTCACGTATCGATACGATTTTAGATAACGCCGAACCATATATGCGCAACGGGAACTACGCCCAAGCAAGTCAGGCTGTAATTAATAATATTACGCAGTTTAACGCCGAAGGTATGCCTAATGGTTACAAATATAATGAAGAAACTGGTCAATTAATTAAGCAGAAAAAAATCACTGGCCTAGAATTCTTATTCGCTTTTGTGATTGCAAGTATTGCAGCCATTGCAGCTTATGCAAGTGTGAATACTAAATATGCGTTGAAGAAAAGCACCTATACTTATCCATATGCTAGCCAAGGACAACTAAATTTAGCTACACAAAAAAATGATTTAGTCGACGTTCGCGTCACACGACGTTTCATTCCACGCCCTACTACAACACGTGGTACAACTACAAAAGGTGGCGGTTCTTTCACCTCAAGTAGCGGACGCTCACACGGCGGCGGTGGCCGAGGGTTCTAAAAAGTGATGGAAAGCGCGATTAACTTCGGAGTAATATGCGCACGGCGACGAAAATTATGCAATAATTTTTGAGAGTCGTGACATATTACCGAGGAAGTTGCGCTTGAAATCCGGATTATATAAAGTGATTGAGGAAGTGTTCAGCTTCAAGAAATATGCATGAGATGACGAAAGAATTTTTAATCCTTTTGAGAAGCTCATTATATTTCCGCAGAAGCTACTTCCGAAATTCGGATAAAAAAGTGATGAAAGGTACGATTAGCTTCTTCACATGCAAATAAAACAGGCCCCCGTAATGTACAAATTGATACATTACGGGAGCCTGTTTCTTCTATATAAATAACTTTTATTTTAAGATACAAAAAAAGGCACATGGCCAGACTACTTAGTGCTGCTTCCTTCCGGACCTGACACAATTCATAGCCTAACCATTGCCAAATATTATTTTAACCTATCTTCAAAAAAAATGCTAGTCTTTTTTTACGATTTCTTCTTTATTTAGTTTTGCTCTCTCCGCTAGCTTCTTGGCTTTCTTTTTATCTCGTAGCTTTTTAAAAAAGTCTTTTAGTAATTGTCCACATTCTTCTTCTAAGATTCCCGTTTCAATTGCCACTTGATGGTTTAATCGCTCGTCGCTTAATAATTGATATAAACTTTCCGTTGCGCCCCCTTTAGGATCAACCGCCCCATAAAACACTTGCTCAACACGCGATAAGACAATGGCACCACTACACATCACACAAGGCTCAAGCGTTACAAACAAGTCACATTCTTCTAAACGCCAACTTCCAAGTGATTGACACGCTTCTTGAATCGCCATCATCTCAGCATGTGTAATCGCATTTTGCGTTGTTTCTCGCAAGTTATGCCCTCGTCCAACTATTTTCCCTTGATAAACAACCACAGCGCCAATCGGTACTTCTCCTTTAGCCTGAGCGCGGTAAGCTTCCTTAATCGCTTCTTCCATATAAAACTCTTTTTCAACTAATGTATAGTTCCTTAATTCTACTGCCATCTACTTACCCTTTCACCTTCTCTATTTATCTTTATTTTATCATAATTTTGTGCTACTAATTCGCACTAGTCATACTTTCTTCAAATTCGTCTGCTATTATATATCAATCATACTAGAAAAGAGTGCCTATCTAATGAAGAAAATCATACTATTAAGTTATTTAGCATTATCTTTAAATTGCCTACTGGCCTTTCCAACGCATAGTATGGCAACGGCTGGTGGTGGTCATGTTAGTCATGGTTCTAGCAATCATAGCTCCGCTGGTCATACCTCATCTCGAAACAGTTATGGTCGGATAAACAACTCTCCTCACGCTCGTACATCACTATCATTTAATAAACTAATTATTTTTTCTGGTAGTATCTGTCTATTTATTATAGCGAAACGAAATAATAAAGAAACAATAGATCCACAAGAAAGCATTCCTTATTGGGCTATCCCCCTGGAAGAACCACTAAAAACAGAAATAAGTTCACTCTATCTTATTATTCAAAAAAACTGGTCTAATCAGACTTTATCGAATTGTCAACATTATTATAGTGAAGAGTTATATCTCCAACATCTACAATTAATACAAAATATGCAAAAAAGACAACAAAAAAATATTATCAAAAAAATAACTATCGAAAGTATCTATAATTACACCACCCTTGATGATACTCAATTTAAGGTAACCATTTGTGCTACCATGATTGATTACATTATAACTATCAATAACAAACAAATAAGTTCTGGAGATAAGAAAAGACGCGGCGTCATTAATGAGGACTGGTATTTCAAAAGAAAGCCTAATGGCCACTTGATTATTACTGAGATTAGATAAAAAATTCCCACCAAAAGAAAAAACTTTCTTTTGGTGGGAATTTTTTATTTATTCATCGCTCTAACTAATAGTAAATAAGCATTCAAAGCGTTGAAAAAACTACTATTCAATTAAGTAAGTAATCTTATCATTTGAGTTGTATTTACCTTTAGCTACTTTTCAACTTGAAATAACTGATGCTCCTATTCCTTTGCATCGATCATTTTCCTAATGCAATAAATGTCCTTCTTTTAATTTAGCATTTAATTTTCTAAAGATTGTGGTTACTTTTGGTGCTAGGATATAACCTATTATAGCAAATGTTGCCCCAACTGCGGCTAATACGATAATATTTTTTATCGCATTTGGCCAGTAAATACCACCTGTTGTTTCTCTTAACAAATTAACCGCATAAGTAAATGGTAAGAATGGATGAATCATATTAAAGAACTTACCGGACATTTGAATTGGGAAGTTCCCACCCCCTGCTGAAATAGACAACACTAATATTATAACCGCCATTCCTTTACCTAAATTACCAAATAAATGGACTAAGGCATAAACCATTGACATGAAGACTAAACTAATCAACAAAGTAAATAAGAAGTTCCATCCTGGATTAACCATATAGGCATTCAATAAGAAACGATTACCTAATGCTACGATAGCTGCTTGGGCCAATCCTACTGTTATAAAGGTCATGTAGCGAGAAACATATTGTTGACGCATGCTGTAACGCTTCTTCTGTTTACCATCTAAGTGCACCACTGTTGTCGCAATACTTGAGAACAAGACCGATCCAACCCACAGACACAACGCTGTATAGAATGGGGCACTTGCTGATCCATAGTTAGGAACTGGATAGATATCTTGCTCATTAATTTTAACTGGATTTGACAAGAAGTCACTCTCATCATTAGCATCTTTTTTAAGCAAACTAATCAAAGAACCTAAATCAACATTATTTTGACCTTTTCGAACTAAATCAGCCGCTTTTTGAATACCATTACGCACTTCTGGCCATTCGTCGTTAATAAAGCCTGTTGATAGCGTTAAAGCTTTCTCAATATCAGGCATTTTCTCATTAACTGTTCCTAACGTTTTGGTCAACTCTTCTTCAATTGCTGGCCATTCTTTTTGATAAAACGCCACGCCTTGATTCATCTTTTCTTCTAACTTAGGTAGGTCATTTTGATAAAAACTAGCCGCTTTATCGATACCATCTATCACTGTCGTCATATTGTCATTCAATAAAACATTGGCAGTATGAATTTCTTCTTTAATTTTTGGCAATTCACTTTGATACTCGTCAAAGAATTTAAGTGCCGTATTGATGGTCTCGGTCGTATTTGACATCACATCATCTAGTTGTGCTAACATATTTTGTTCATCGACTTTATGTGTCAGGTTATTCGCTGTATCAAGCATCGCTGAAACATTGGTCAAAATTCCCGTAATAGTTGTCTGAATTGAAGGTAATTCACCTTCTAGGTTCGTTGCATGAGAACCAATTTCTCCAGCTATTTGATTAATTTTAGAGATACTATCTTTAATCTCTTCAGTATTCATTGAATCGAAACCATTCACGACACTTGTCACAAATTGATTCAAGCCTTGTCCAGCTGTTTGGATATTTTTCAAACGATCGACAACCGGTTGTAAACTATTATCACCAGCTAACGCCATTAATTTATTTAGAGTATTAATCACATTTGTAATCATTTGATCTAATTTGGCCGATTGTGTTTGAAGAACGACTAATACTTGTTTAATTGCAGCTCTTGTTTCATCGTCTAACTCAGTTTTATCTAGAAATGCATTCAAATTATCGGTTGTTGTCATAACATTTTGAGCGACTAACACAACCACGTTTAAACCAGACGTCAAGCCGTCACCAATTTGTGGTAAGGCGGTTTGAATTTTTCCTACTTCATCAATAACTGTCGGTAACGTACCATTCGCTTGATCAACAAATCTTTGAACATCAGGCAACATTTCTTGCGCTTCTCCAATAATCTTTAAGCCTTTTTTAGATGTATCAACTGCTTTATTTAACGTTTCGACGATCTTGTCAAACTCTTCGTCAATCGTTTTAATTTGCTTACCAGCCTCTTTTATTTGGTCAGTTTTGCCTTGAAGGGTGACAACTAATTCTCCAACTTTTTTTAGTTCTGGCAATTTTTTATTTAATTCGACTAACTTATCGCCTACTTCATTTACTTTTGGTAAATAATCCACCACTTCATTGGCTTTATCTAGTTTTTCTTTATATTCTGGAAACTTATCATTTAGTTCCGTAATTTTTTTAGTGTAGCCATCAATTTCATCTAAATGCTCATCTGCCAATAATATTTTACTTGTCACCTTATTTAAGGTAGGCAGTCCTTCATCGATTTTGTAACCTGCTTGATTCAAGGTCTCAAAAACGGTTTTGCTAACTGTATCAATGAACTGAGTGGCAATCGTTGACTGAATAGCACTCGCTCCTTTTTCTGTTACTTTTGGCGCAATCGCATTAATTTTTTGATTCACACGATAATCAATTTCAGGTTTTTTAATGTCACCATTGACAAAACTAACCAAGTTTTTGGAAAAGTCGCTAGGAATGACAATTCCTGCATAATATTTTCCACTTTTAACACCCTTATCTAACTCAGCTTCTGATTTAACAAATTGCCAGGAAAAATTATCATTTTCT
Organism: Vagococcus zengguangii; assembly: GCF_005145005.1. Classification (NCBI taxonomy): domain Bacteria; kingdom Bacillati; phylum Bacillota; class Bacilli; order Lactobacillales; family Enterococcaceae; genus Vagococcus; species Vagococcus zengguangii. The sequence continues at coordinate 478,720 of NZ_CP039712.1, read as the reverse complement.
TTCAAATTTTTCAGCATTTCATCGCCAATATTGACCGATTTGTCCATTACCTCTGCACGTTTATCTTCTGAGTAAATCGCTACTTTAATATCTCCCGTACTTGAATACGGATCCCATAAAGCTGCAATATTAAACCATGCATATAATGAAGGAATAACCATTAAAGCCATGATCAACATTAACGTTAATTTATTTTGATAAACACGATGCCAATCTAGGCGATACAATTCAAATACTTTTTTCAATCGCTTCATACAAAATCCTTCCCTTACTCTATATTCCAATCATGGAAAGCCACTGTTTTCCCATCACCAAATACTTCACTCATTATTTTTTCAACACTAATCGTTTTTAAATATAAAATCCACTTGAAATCAGCTTCACGAAAATATTTTGCAATAACTTGATGACCTTCTTGCGCTTGTTCCCCAAAGTTATCAAAGGTATTTTCTAGTAACCCAGAGTTTGTTAATGAGCAAAAGTCCCCCTCAATTGCTGATACGACATCATATAAACTAATGTCAGCTAAAGACTTGTCTAACCTAAAACCACCACTATTACCCGTTGCGCCTGATATGAGTTTAGCTACCACTAGTTTTCTCAACAATTTTTGAACATAACTTTTAGATAAATTTAATTTTTGATAAATACTTTCCGATGACAATGCTATTTCAGGTTCTTGTGTAGCAAGTAAGGCTACCACTGCAATAGCTTGTTCAGTTGCAGATGTTAATTTCATTTTCTCGCCTTCATTATAGATTTTTTTATCTACAATGATTATAGACTTTTTTTATCCACAATGCAACTGTTTATTTTCAAGAAAAATTCATTTTTTATTTTCAACAACAACATCTTGGGGTCATGTGTCATATTTTGTACAATTTTCCGACTCATTTATTACCATTTTTAGATTAATCTCATTCACTTATCCCCATGTAAATCGACAAGAAAGCACGCTATCTTACCTTTTACGGGACTTTTCCACATTATCCACAAAACACAAAACATAGTATTTACCGAACGTTCGGAACACAATATGTTGTGTTTTTCCTTTGACTTTTATTCTAAAGGCGGTATACTTATTATTATCAAAAGAAAAAAGCGCGGAGGTAACCACACATGAATGAATTAACTTTATATACTAAAAATAACTGTCCTCAATGTAAAATGACAAAACGTTTCTTAAGCGAACAACGTTTATCATATAACGAAATCAATATCGATGACGAACCACAATATATTGATTGGTTGAAAGAACAAGGACATCGTTCAGTCCCAGTATTAACTAACAATGCTGTAACAATCGTTGGTTTCCGACCTGATCAATTACGCGCATTGGCGGTTTAAAATGAAACTTGTCTATTTTACCTTAACTGGGCAAACACGTCGCTTCATTAAGAAACTAGACTTTCCTTCATTTGAAATTGATCCGACCAACCCATTTACAGAATTGAATGAACCTTATATTATAGTCGTTCCTACTTATGACGAAGACGTTACGGAAGTAGTGAACGATTTTATTGAGTACAAAAGCAATCGTCAAAATATTCTTGGTGTCGCAGGTGGTGGTAACCGAAACTTTGCGGACCTTTTTATTTTTACCGCCAAAGATTTGGCACGAGATTACAACATCCCGCTCCTATTCGAGTTCGAATTTAGTGGAACAGACGAGGATGTCAAAAACTTTAAGAAAGTAGTGAAGGAAATTGAGTCTAAAAGAACTGAATAACGTTACTTATTTTGAACTGAATAACGAAATCAATCGTCCTGTTAATGGTCAAATCCCATTAAATAAGGATAAAGAAGCTTTGGATGCTTTCTTTAAAGAAAATGTTGAACCAAATACGATGACATTCAATACAGTTGCTGAAAAAATCAACTATTTAATCGAGCACGACTTCATTGAGTCTGAATTTATCGAGAAGTATTCAATGGACTTCATTGCTTCATTATATGACTATCTATTTGCACAAAACTTTACGTTCAAGTCATTTATGGCTGCCTATAAATTTTACTCTCAATACGCTTTAAAGAGCAACGATGGCTCAATGTATTTAGAACGTTACGAAGACCGTGTGGCTTTTAACGCGTTGTACTTCGCTGATGGTAACGAAGACTTAGCAATGAGCTTAGCAGAAGAAATGATTTACCAACGCTATCAACCAGCCACACCATCATTCTTAAATGCTGGTCGTAAACGTCGTGGTGAATTAGTTTCTTGTTTCTTATTACAATTAACTGATGATATGAACAGTATCGGACGTGGTATCAACAGTGCCCTTCAATTATCACGTATTGGCGGTGGGGTTGGAATTTCACTTTCTAACTTACGTGAAGCTGGCGCACCAATCAAAGGCTTTGAAGGTGCAGCTAGTGGCGTTGTTCCCGTTATGAAATTATTTGAAGATAGCTTCAGCTACTCAAATCAATTAGGTCAACGTCAAGGTGCCGGCGTGGTTTACTTAGATGTTTTCCATCCTGATATCGAAATGTTCCTATCAACTAAAAAAGAAAACGCCGACGAAAAAGTGCGCGTTAAAACACTTTCTTTAGGTTTAACAGTCCCTGATAAGTTTTACGAATTAACACGTAAAAATGAAGACATGTACTTATTTAGTCCGTACAGTATTGAACGTGAATATGGTGTTCCCTACTCATATATCGACATTACTGAAAAATACGACGAATTAGTCGCTAACCCTAACATTCGTAAAACTAAAATCAAAGCTCGTGATTTAGAAAACGAAATTAGTAAATTACAACAAGAATCAGGTTATCCGTATATTATCAACATCGATGAAGCAAACCGTCAAAATCCAATCGATGGTAAAATCATCATGAGTAACTTATGTTCTGAAATTTTACAAGTGCAAACCCCTTCTGTATTGAACGACCGTCAAGAATACGAAGTCATGGGAACTGATATTAGCTGTAACTTAGGTTCAACTAATATTCCAAACTTAATGAACAGCCAAGACTTTGGTAAATCAGTGCGTACAATGACGCGTGCTTTAACGTTTATCACGGATGCTTCAAGTATTGACGCTGTGCCTTCAATCCAAAACGGAAATGCCTTAAATCATACGATTGGTTTAGGTGCGATGGGCTTACACTCGTACTTTGCTAAAAACCAAATGGCTTATGGCTCACCAGAATCCATTGAATTTACTGATGTTTACTTTAGCTTATTAAACTACTGGACTTTAGTTGAAAGTAACCAAATCGCTAAAGAACGTGGTCAATCATTCAACAATTTTGAAAAATCTGACTATGCATCAGGTAAGTACTTTGAACGCTACATTAATGCGCCAGTTTTACCACAATCAGACAAAGTCAAAGAACTATTTGAAGGAATCTTTATTCCTGATGCTGAGGCATGGCAAGCTTTAAGTGAAGCGGTCCAAACGGATGGTTTATACCACCAAAACCGCTTAGCTGTTGCACCTAATGGTTCGATTTCATATATCAATGATACAAGTGCAAGTATTCATCCAATTACGCGTTTAATCGAAGAGCGCCAAGAGAAAAAAATTGGGAAGATTTACTACCCTGCCCCATACTTAAGCAATGAAACATTGCCTTACTATACATCAGCTTATGATATGGATATGCGTCGTGTCATCGATGTTTATGCAGCTGCGCAAAAACACGTTGATCAAGGGATGAGTATGACCTTATTCATGCGTTCTGAATTACCAGAAGGATTATACGAATGGAAAACTGATACAAATAAACAAACGACACGTGACTTAAACATTTTACGTCACTACGCCTTCCATCAAGGAATTAAATCAATTTATTATGTCCGTACTTTCACTGAAGACGAAGAGGAAATCGGAAGCAATCAATGTGAAAGCTGTGTCATTTAGAGGAGGAATTGGACAATGAGTCGTGAAGAAACTTATTACGCTGCGATAAACTGGAACGCCATTGAAGACGTTATTGATAAATCAACTTGGGAAAAATTAACCGAGCAATTTTGGTTAGATACGCGTATCCCTCTTTCAAATGATTTAGACGACTGGCGCAAACTATCGCAACAAGAAAAAGATTTAGTCGGCTACGTATTTGGTGGGCTAACCCTTTTAGATACAGTACAATCTGAAAGTGGTGTGGAAGCGATTCGTAACGACTGCCGCACCCCTCATGAAGAAGCGGTTTTAAACAATATTCAATTCATGGAATCTGTTCATGCTAAAAGCTATTCATCAATTTTCAGTACGTTAAATACTAAATCTGAAATCGATGAAATTTTTGAATGGACAAACACTAATGAATTTCTACAAAAAAAAGCTGAAATGATTAACGAGATTTATCGAAACGGTTCAGCCTTAGAAAAAAAAGTCGCAAGTGTGTTCTTAGAAACTTTCTTATTCTATTCAGGTTTCTATACACCACTTTACTACTTAGGTAACAACAAATTACCTAACGTCGCTGAAATCATTAAATTGATTATTCGTGATGAATCAGTTCACGGCACTTACATTGGTTATAAATTCCAATTAGGGTTCAACGAGCTATCTGAAGAAGAACAACAACAAATGGAAGATTGGGTTTACAACTTATTATATGATCTTTATGAAAATGAAGAACGTTATACTGAGTTATTATATGATGGTGTTGGTTGGACAGAAGAAGTAAAAACTTTCTTACGTTACAATGCCAACAAAGCTTTAATGAACTTAGGATTTAATGCGTTATTCCCAGATACAGCGAACGACGTTAACCCAATTGTCATGAACGGGATTTCAACGGGTACTTCTAACCATGACTTCTTCTCACAAGTTGGTAATGGTTACTTACTTGGAAGCGTAGAAGCCATGAAAGATGATGATTATTTAATTGGTATGTAATTACACAAAAGCCCCATGTCCAAATAGTTGGACACGGGGCTTTTGATTTTATGAAAGAAATTAGTTAGCTAATGTTAATAATTCATCTAATGCTTTAATCTGATACGTTGGTTGAATGACTTCATTTGCTTTACCTGGTGAGTACCAACACGTATCTAGGCCCGCTTGATTACCACCTAAAATATCCGCTGAGAGGCTGTCTCCGACCACTAAAATCTCTGCCTGATTCTGTTCCTCAACATTAGCTAAAACGTGATCAAAGAACAATGGCGATGGTTTTTGATGCCCTATTTCTTCTGAGATAAATAACTCATCAAAATATGACGCTAATCCCGCTTTTTCAATGCGTTTTTTTTGGGTATCAGCCACGCCGTTGGTCACAACGTATAGCTGTTTATCTTTTTTCAATTCCGTTAGCACTTCTTTAGCACGTGGCATAAAAAAGATTTCCTCAGCCAAGTACGAGCGAAATAATTGATCCATGGCGTGACCATCTACCTCTACATCAAGTTGATGGAATAATTCAACAAAACGTTGTGATAAGACATAATCACGTGCTACTTTCCCTTTTTCCAGCGCTTGCCATAAGGCTTTGTTTTTTTGATGATAACTTTCAAAAAGTGATTCATCCCAATCTATGGCCTGTTCTTCTAATAACTTTCGTAAGGCATATTTTTCAGCCTGATCAAAACTTAATATCGTATTATCTAAATCTAGTAATAGGGTTGAGTAACTCATAAAGGCCTCTTTTCTTATTCATTTTAAAAAAGTCGTCCAAGATATTTGGACGACTTTTTGCTTATTTAAAATAATGTTTAATTTGATCTAATGTATCGTCCGCCATGATGAGTTCTCCATACTCTTTTAAAACCTCTGGCGACTTTTGGCTCATTTGTCCAAATTCCAAAATACATGCCACATCATTTTTAATAGCACGATCTGATTTTAGTTTAGTTAAAAATTTCATTGATAAATAGTAACGTTTATTCAATACATACAAGTCAGTCAAATTGTCTTCAAAATGATAGGTATCCACCATTTTAATTAAGTTTTCAAAGGAAGAAAATTCAAAAACATAGTCTAACACTGCTGGATTATCTTGGGTATGTACATTTTTAATATCTTGAGCGGCATCAAACTGCTTTTTGATAAAATCAGTAAACGATGATTCTTCATTATATTCATCATCTAATTCATCTTCATCTGAATCAGGCTCTGACATCATCATATTTTTACTGATAAACAGTTCTAAACCATTACGATTTGGTAACACTTGAAAAGTCACCGCATCAGTTTCTTGAAACTGCTCATCGATATCCACTTCTTCTAAAATACTATAAAAAAAGTTTTCAATTTCTTTATGATTACCTAATAAATCAAGAAAGCTAACCCCTCTTGCTTCTAAATCTGCATTTTCAATTAATACACGAATGGTGTTTTCATTTATACGTTCCATTTCCATAGGCCGACACCTCTTTTCTCTAACCTAATTATACTACATTATTCATTATATTATCTACAATTCTCGCTATAAAATCAAGCTAAACGCAAAAAAGGGCTGGTAACAGTCACCTGTCCCTCCCTTAGCATTTAAATAATTAACCCTTTAGAACTACAGGCCCGCCATTAATTGAGCATGTCTTAATTCTAAAGCTCTTACTTCTCTTGGTAAGAAACGACGAATTTCGTCTTCGTTAAAGCCTACTTGCAGACGTTTCTCATCCAACATTATCGGACGTCTTAATAGACCAGGATTTTCTTGAACTAGCTTTAATAATTCATCTAATGGCAAGTCATCCAGATCCATTTCTAATTTTTGAAACACTTTTGACCTTGTAGAAATAATTTCCTCAGTACCATCTTCTGTTAATCTCAAAATTGCCTTCAGCTCTGTAATATTTAATGGATCAGAAAAAATATTACGCTCCTTGAATGGAATCTCGTGCTCAACCAACCAAGCACGTGCCTTACGACATGAAGTACAACTAGGAGAAGTGTATAATGTCAACATTAAATATCAACCCCTTTTTCCAAAACCTTTACCAACAAACAAAACTTTTATATACACTTTATTATACCTTATAATATTGCGAATTACTAGCGTTTTATTAAGAGGTTATGATAAAAAAATGATAATTAACGAAGTTCTTAACAAGCTCAATTACTGCATAAAATAGTCACTTGTGCTTTTTTTATTGATAATTCTAGGAATTGTTTCAATCACTATGGTATTTTTTTTTGTGTTTTTGGAGTATAATCAAAAAAGAATGATTTGAAAGGAATTTGATATATGAAAACAATCTTTTCTGGTATCCAGCCTAGTGGTATCCCGACAATTGGTAACTATATCGGGGCTATGCAACAATTTATTAAGTTACAAGATGACTATCAATGTTTCTTCTGTGTCGTTGATGAGCATGCGATTACGGTTCCTCAAGACCGTTTAAAATTACGTGAACAAATTTTACAACTAGCCGCACTATATGTAGCAGTCGGAATTGATCCTAAAAAAGCGGCAATTTTTATTCAATCTGAAGTACCAGCACATGCCGAAGCTGGGTGGATTGTTCAATGTAACACATACGTCGGTGAACTTGAACGTATGACGCAATTCAAGGATAAATCACAGAAAAATAACACAGCTGGCGTTTCAGCCGCTCTTTTAACTTATCCACCATTAATGGTTGCTGATATTGTCTTATACAATACTGACTTAGTTCCTGTTGGTGAAGATCAAAAACAACATTTGGAGTTAACTCGTGATTTTGTTGACCGCTTTAATAACCGTTATGCAGCTAAAAATCAAACGATTTTAACCAAACCTGAAGTTCACATTCCTGAACAAGGGGCACGCATTATGAGCTTGCAAGAACCTACCAAAAAAATGAGTAAATCAGATACTAACCAAAAGAACTTTATTTCAATGATGGATACACCTGATAGTATTCGTAAAAAAATCAAATCAGCCGTAACGGATTCAAGCGGTATTATTGAATATGATGTGGCTGAAAAACCCGGCATCTCGAACTTATTAACAATTTATTCGGCCTTCTCTGGCCAAAATATTGACGAATTAGTGGCTCAATATCAAGGCGCTGGTTACGGACAATTTAAAGCTGACCTAGCTGAAGCAATTGTTAATGTAATTGAGCCTATTCAACAACGTCAAGCTGAGTTACTAGAATCAGGGGAACTTGATTTAATTCTTGATGAAGGGGCAGAACAAGCTCGTCGCGTTGCAAATAAAACGTTACAAAAAATGAAAAACGCAGTTGGTTTAGGACGTAAACCACGTAAATAACTATCGCAAAAAGAGCCATGACTTCAATCGTCATGGCTCTTTTTATTGCTTAATTACTTAATGATATCTTGTTGAATTACCCAGTAATCTAAACCTTGTAGTTTATAGGCAATATTAGAATCATCAATATCGATAACATGAATATCTTCTACAATATATTCTTTACCTTTAACATCTGCTGGAATTTCATTACGTTCTTCGTAGTGAGTCGCATGTTCTGCAACTTTAACTGTTTGACCGATTGCAAATGTTGCTTCTTTTAATTTATCATTAACCGCTTCTTTAGAAAATAAGTTATGTTCGCTAATCCATTGACGCGCTTCTTCTAAGTAGTAAGCACGAGTTGAATCACCATCTGCTACTTCTTTAATGCCTGCAATTGTAAATTCCTTACCAAAGTCTGCATCTGGAATAGCTAAACCATCTGTAAATTTGTCCGCAAAATCTTGTAATTTCACTTTAGCACCTTTTGCTAGAGCTGGAAATTTAGATGCGATACTAATTGGGTCAACGTCAACCGTTGGTAATTCTGGGAATAAGTCTTTTTCACTAATCCATTTGTTAAGTTCTGGTAAGAAGTAAGAACGTTTAGCATCTCCATCTGCTTTTTCTTCTACTTTGTCAACCGTATATTCTTTGGTTAAATCGATGTCGCCTAAATCTGTCCCATCTGCAAATTTAGTGGCAAAGTCTTGAATTTTAACTTTGCTGCCTAAATCAATTGCTGGGAAAACCGAAGTAATTTTGGCTGGATCTAATAATGAATTAGCTTTATCTGCTTCTGAACTATCTTCAACTACAACTTTTTCACTTGAACTTTCTTCCACTACCGCTGTTTCAGATGATGATGTTGCTGTATTTAATGCCACTTCATCATCTTTTGGATTGAACAATCCAAGTAAACCGCCTAATAAACCTAAAGCACCTAAACCTAATACCCATGGTAACCAGCTACCTAATAATGATTTTTTAGGTTTTTCTTCAGTTTTTAAGCTAGCGATCTCTGGTGTTGCTTCAACTTTTACTTTTGTATCTTTACCATCAACTAAACCAACTTTTGGTAAAGCTGCGGCTGCACCTAAACTAGGAATTAATTTTGTCCAGTCCAAATCAAAGTTTGGTGTCAATTTCGCCTTACTAATTAAAGCTCTTACATCATTTGCGTAATCTCCAAAATCTTTTTCGTTACGATCAACCAATAAATTAGCTTCGTTATATTTCTTATCCATTAAGAAACCACCTAATTTATTGGTTAAATCTGGTTTACCAATTTTTGTGAATAAGTTTTTCACACCGTCAAAATCAAATTTAATGTCTGGCGTGCTACCTGTTAATTTATTAGCCATTTTACCGGCCGCTGTGGCTACACCTAAACCTGAGACTAATTTTGTCCAGTCTAAGTTAAAGTCTGGTGTTCCTTTAGCGAAATTGATTAAACCTTTAACATCTTTCACATAGTCGCCGAAATCTTTTTCGTTACGGTCAACTAATAAGTTAGCTTGATTGTAATTTTTGTCCATCAAGAACCCTGCTAATTTATCGGTTAAATTTGGTTTACCAATTTTTGCAAATAAGTTTTTTACGCCGTCAAAATCAAATTTAATGTCTGGCGTGCTACCTGTTAATTTATTAGCCATTTTACCGGCCGCTGTGGCTACACCTAAACCTGGGACTAATTTAGTCCAATTTATGTTAAATCCTGGTGTTTTCGCCGTGTTAATTAACGCTCTCACATCATTCACATAGTCACCAAAATCTTTTTTGTTACGGTCAACTAATAGATTCGCTTGATTGTAGTTTTTATCCATCAATAATCCTGCTAATTTATCGGTTAAATCTGGTTTAGCAATTTTTGTGAATAAGTTACTAATGCCATCAAAATCAAATTTGAAGTTAGGAGTGTTTGTAGTGAACTTATCTGATACAACATCTACTACTTTATCAAGCGTATTTTCTGTTGTATCAACTGCATCTGACACTTTATCAGTCACAGCGTCAGTTACTTTATCAAATGTCGATTTAATGTCGTAAGTATTATAATCAGGATTTGCTTTACCAAATGCTAGCCAATCTTTGATATCTTCATAGAAGTTACCTAATTTATCTTTATAGCCATCGACTAAAATATTAGCTTCTGCAAAACGATTAGTTGAAACTAACTTATTGATATCAGCTACAATACCATGATCTTCTTCTGGTAAAGCTAACTTCAATGCTTGATTACGAGCGAATGCCAGTAAATTTTTCATATCAAAATACTGATTGCCTAGTAAGTTCTTATTAGTATCCACTAAAGCGTTCGCTTTTTTAAAATCATTCGTTGTGATTAATCCTAATACATCTTTAAATAGTGAATTATCTTCTAAATCAGAGGCTTGGCTAATTTTCAACATGCGATTAGTAATGAACCATTGAATCATTTCTTCAAACTTGTCACCTAAATACTCTTTACGACTTTCTAAATAAGCAATTGCCTTGGCATAATCTTTATCATTAAATAACTGTTGAAAACGATTAATTACCTTTTCTTGAATCATTTTTTTATCATCTACCATATCTACTCTCCCCTAACATTTATTTTATATTCGCCTATATAATGAATCCCTATCACGCTACATACCAATAATAACATCAGTCACTCAACAGACATTTGACACTTGTTAATAACAAGTACAACACTTAAGTTACGTTATCTTATCTGACTTATCATGTACAAGTAATGTTTACAGATAAATAGGTCACTAGTTTCGCTATAAATCCCCCTTCGAATAATTTATTCAAATACTTGTTATTTAAATCTTATCACCTTCTTAAGAAAATAATAAATTTTTGCGCTTAATATTAATATTTGTATATTTATGTATCAAACATCGCAAAAAAATGGATTTACGATTTTATCAATCGTAAATCCATTTTTATATTATGTTATTTCCTGTTAATATAACAATCCTAATAAATCTTCTTCAGTAATATTGCCAAAATATTTCTTAATATCAATTTGACTAACTACTTGCTGTAAATCTTCTTTTGTATAACGTGTCCCCACTAACATTTGTTCAACATCGGCAATTTCACCTAAACCAAAGAAATCGCCAAAAATTTTCGCTGCCTGAATTTTACCTTCTGCAACATTTAAGCGCACTTCGACTGAACCGATTGGGAAACGTTCACGACGAACTTTATCAAACTCTGGAGATTTACCGAAGTTCCAATCCCAGTTGCGATAATATTTATCAGAAATTTCATTTATTCTTGCCCAATCAGCTTCAGTTAGCTCGTAAGTTGTCACTTGATCGATTGAGTCAACGTTAAAGATACGTAATAAAATATCATCACGGAAATCTTTAGTTGAAAGATTTTGATAAACGTCATCTAAGTAAGGTTTAATGTTAGTTACGCGTGAACGAATCGATTTAATTCCTTTAGATTCGATTTTATCTTTACGCACTTTTAACGCTTTAACGACTTCATTCACGTCACTGTCTAACATAATCGTACCGTGAGCGAACATGCGACCATTTGTTGCGTACATCGCGTTACCAGAGAATTTTTTATCGCCGATTACTAAGTCATTACGACCTTTTAATTCAGCGCCCGTTACCCCCATTGAATGTAGCGCTTCGATAATTGGGCTTGTTAATTTTTTGAAATCACGGAATGACTCACCATCATCTGGCATAATAAAGCTGAAGTTCAAGTTACCAAAATCATGGTAAACCGCACCACCACCACTTAAGCGGCGCACAACATGAATATTATTTTCTTCCACATAATCTAAGTTTATTTCCTCAATCGTATTTTGGTTACGACCGATAATAATTGATGGCTCGTTAATATAGAATAATAAAATAGGCTCATCGACTTTCATCTCTTGTAATAAAAACGTTTCGATTGCTAGGTTAACACGTGGGTCATTGTTTTCGTTAGGTACATAAATCATTTGACATTCTCCTTTAGTCTCATTAAATAGTTAGGGTTAAACCTGTTTTAGCTAGTAGCGCTTGCGCCTGCTCTTGAGTAATGGCTTTCGCTTGTCGTAATAATTCCTCTAAGTCAATACGTTGTTGCAAGTGACTTAAAATCACCGTTGGAATGTTCCCACGAACGGTCATTTCAGCGACTTCTTTGACACTAAAATGGACGGGATGATTTTCCGTGCCACTTAAAAAATAGCTATCGGCAATTAATAAATCGGTGTCTTTAACAAACTCATCAAAAGCATCCATCCAACCAGAATCCGCGGTATAAACTAACGACTTACCTGTTTCCTTTTCAGTAATCCGCATCGCAAAACACGGAACGGGATGTTTCGTTCTTAAATAAGTAATACTAAATGGGCCAATTTCAGTCGTATCTCCTTCGGCATACGCATGACCTTCACTAACGTTAGGCATCGTAAGCGATGAATAATAAAACTCATGCTCCGTATGGCCATAAATTGGTAAAAGTGGTTGATCTACTTGCTGATTCAACTGACGATAAAATTGTAAAACGCCTAAATCAGCAATATGATCATGATGATAATGCGATAAAATCACCGCGTCTAATGTTAAGGGATCGATGTGTTTTCTTAATTGATTGAATGTGCCACTACCTGCATCAATTAATAAAGAAAAATCGCCCGAAGTTAAGAGGTAACTTGACGTGCCTTCATCATTCCAAGGATACGCTCCCCAATAACCTAAAACTGTTAATTCCATGATAAAGCTCCTTTCAGTTCTACATATAATAATTTACACTTCTTTCGTTTATCTGACTATTATTAAATTTTTTATACACTCATCATAACGTATTTCTTAAAAAAATGCTTATTTAACAATCAATTAACATACAATATTGTTTGGTTTTATTGTCCCTAATTGTTTTTATTTTATATCGGCTAAAAAAATCCTCTCAATTAACAGAGAGGATTTTTTGATGACTATTTATTCGTATGAACGAATTTTTTCTACTGTTTCTTTATCTAATCGTTTCACAACTTCTGTCACTAATTTAACTGTGTTTAAATAGTCATCTTCGTGAATAACTGAAGTGTGAGAATGTAAGTAACGTGTTGAAACAGTGATTGCTAATGATGGAATACCATCACGTGTAATGTGTGCTGTTCCAGCATCTGTCCCGCCACCGGCTACTACTTCTAATTGGTAAGGGATATTTAATTCATCCGCTACATCAATCACGAAATCACGTAATTTACGATGTGGAATCATTGACGCATCAAAGATTAAAATTTGTGGTCCTTTACCTAGTTCAGACATTGATTCTTTAGCTGTCATACCTGGTGTATCACCGGCTGTCCCTGTATCTAAAGCAAATGCGATATCAGGATTTGCTAAGTGTGTACTTGTGCGTGAACCACGTAAGCCAACTTCTTCTTGGACGTTGCTACCTGCAAACAAGACATTTGGATGGCCTTCAGCTGCTAAGTTTTCTAAAACTTTTAGTGAAACAGCCGTTCCAATACGGTTATCCCATGCTTTTGCTAATAAGTATTTAGAACCATTTAAACGACGGTATTCAGTGTATGGTGTTACCATGTCGCCAGGACGTACGCCCCAAGCTTTCACTTCTTCTTCACTTGTCGCACCGATATCAATGAACATATCTGAGATTTCGTAAGGTTTCTTGCGTGCTTCAGCAGATAAAACGTGTGGTGGTTTGCAACCAATTACCCCATGAATAATTTCGCCTTTAGCTGTTTTGATTTGCACTTGTTGTGCTAACATGACTTGGTTCCACCAACCACCTAGCGTTTGGAATTTTAAGAAACCTTTGTCAGTAATTTGAGTAACCATGAAACCAACTTCATCCATGTGTCCCATAATCATCACACGCGGACCTTCTAAATCACCATTACGGCGAGCCATTACCCCACCTAAACCATCAAACATCATACGATCAGCATGAGGCGTTGCATATTTAACAAATAGTTCTCTCACTTCATCTTCATTACCAGGAACGCCACGCGCATCTGTTAATTCTTTTAACATTTTTTCTTCTTTATTATCTAACAAATGAATACCCTCCTAATTATTTTTATACCTATTAGTATAGCACTAATGCGAGGTTGTTTATACATAAAACAAAAATAAAAGAGTAATAAAATCACTTGATTTTATTACTCTTTATTGTTATTTATACTCGTTTAATTTGTTCATAATTTTCGTTAGCATCGAAACACTTCTCCCAAATGACCACTTGCTTTTGGGCTAGTGACTTAGGGACATCAATAATTCGTTGGTTGCTACTTCCTCTAAATTGTAGCTTCAAATCTTTCTTACTTAGTTCAAAGCGTCCATCGACTAAAACGTCAATTTCAGATAGTAACGCTAGTTTATCATCTGACTCCTTCATTAGTTCTTCAAACGTATAGCCAGACCACGCCCAAATATCTTTGCTTGTTCCAAACTGCTCACGAACTTTTTTGACTAACGGCAAGCAAATATCCGTGTTCAAGAACGGTTCACCACCTAACAAAGTTAGCCCCTGACAATATGTTTGCTCTAAGTCGGACAAAATTTGGACTTCAACTTCTGCGGTGTATGGCTGGCCGTAGCGAAAACTTTGGACGGCTTTGTTGTAGCAACCTTCGCAAGCAAATAAACAGCCGCTCACATACAAACTGCAACGAACACCTTCACCATCCACAAAGTTAAACGGTTTGTAATCGGCATAATAACACTGACTATAATCGGAAGATAGCCATTCTTTAGGCTGCGGATTTCTCATTTAATCACCTATTTCATATGTTTAACACGTGCTGAAATTTCTTTATGACGACCATGTACCATTGGACGAGCTTGAGGATTTCCTAAATAGCCACAGGTACGTTTCACGACGTCACTTGTTTTCGGATTCGTATTGCCACAGTTAGGACACTTAAAGCCTCGTTCAGTCGGTTCAAAATCCCCTTCAAATCCACACTCGTAACAATGATCAATTGGCGTATTAGTCCCTAAGTACCCAACACGGTCATAGGCGTAATCCCAAACGGCTTCTAAGGCTTTCGGATTTTGTTGAATCACTGGGTATTCACAGTAATGGATGAACCCCCCTGAACAATATTGTGGATAATCTTTTTCAAAATCTAATTTTTCAAACGGTGTTGGGTCTTTACGGACATCATAATGAAAACTGTTAGTGTAGTAATCTTTATCGGTAATATCCGCCACTTCTCCAAATTTTTCCTTATCCATGCGACAGAAACGATCGGTTAAACTTTCACTTGGCGTTGAATAGACACTAAAGTGATAACCGTATTGATTTCCCCAGTCATCTGCATGTTTTTTCATAAATTTCATAATCTCTAACGTAAAAGCTTTCGCTTCAGGTTTATTTTCCCAATTTGGTCCATAGAAGCTCGTTGCGACTTCGTATAAACCGATATAGCCCATTGAAATCGTGGCACGTTTATTTCTAAATAACTGATCAACATCCTCACCTTTTTTCAAGCGCTCACCAAACGCTCCGTATTGATAAAGAATCGGTGCGTTTTCAGGTTTTGCTTGTCGACATCGTTCGACACGATAAACTAACGCATCCTTCATAATCTCTAAACGTTCCTCTAACAGCGTCCAGAACTTCTCCTTGTTTCCTTCCGCTTCTAAAGCAATACGTGGCATATTAAGCGTCACAACGCCTAAATTCATACGTCCAGCTGTCACATCTTCGCCTGCTTCATTTTTCCATCCTTGAAGGAATGAACGACACCCCATTGGCACCTTGAAACTACCCGTTAACTCAACAATTTTATCGTAGCTTAAAATATCTGGATACATACGTTTAGTAGCACATTCTAACGCTAATTGCTTAATATCGTAGTTCGGATCTGCTGGTGATAGGTTCACACCACGCTTAATCGTAAAGATTAATTTAGGGAAAATCGCTGTACGTTTTTCTTTTCCTAATCCTTTAATGCGGATATTAAAAATCGCGCGTTGAATTTCACGCTCAAACCAGTTCGTTCCCAAACCAAAACCAATTGAGGTAAAAGGTGTTTGACCATTTGAAGTAAATAATGTGTTGATTTCATATTCTAAACTTTGCATCGCATCGTATATGTCTTTTGCCGTTTTCTTCTCAGCATAGGCTTCGTGTTTACTTTCATCCTCAATCCACTCACGCGCATCCATTAAATGTTTTTGATAGTTCTTCTTAGCAAATGGTGCAAGTAATTCATCAATGCGGTCAGCAGAACAACCACCATATTGACTTGACGCCACATTCGCAATAATTTGCGATATTTGAGCAGTCGCTGTCTGAATAGATTTAGCCGGTTCAACATCGGCATTACCAATTTTAAAGCCATTATTTAACATGCCGTCAAAATCAATTAAACAGCAGTTAGTCATCGGAGTATAGGGATGATAATCAAGATCATGATAGTGAATATCACCTTTTTGATGCGCGTTTGCTACATGTGGTGGCAACATCTCTAATCCGATTGACTTCCCAACAATCCCAGCTGTTAAATCACGCTGCGTATTAAACACATCACTGTCTTTATTAGCGTTTTCATTTACGACCGTTTGATCCTTATTAATCAACTTTCCAATCGTAAAATTGATATCCGTTGCTTTGCGTCGTTCGAAATCACGTTTCGTACGATAATTAATGTATTCTTCGGCTAACTCATATTCACGTTCATCTAATAATGTTTGTTCAACAATATTTTGAATTTCCGAAATTTTAATATCGACTGGGAAACGCGCCATAATTTCTTGATCGACTTTAAAAACGACCTCTTTTATTTTCTGCTCAATGAAGGGACGTAATTCACCATGAATTTTTTTATCAGCTTTTAGTAACGCTTCGTAAATCTTTTGATCGTTAAATTCTACCATGCGGCCATCACGCTTAACTACTTTCACTTTCTTCAATGCATCATAGTTTGCTGTTACTTCTTTAATTACCCCAATATCGCTTAACATGATAACCCTGACCTCCATCTTTATATCTAAAATTCACAAATAAAACCAATCAATATATAGTTTTTTTTGCGACTACTTATAACAATATACCACAATATATAGATTTTTACAGTACATTTTAAACATGTTTTCACAAATAAAACCAATCAGTAAAACGCTTAAGCTTTGTCCTACCTTGTTTTGTAAGACTATAAATAATTTTATTTTTTTTGCCAATAAATCATTTTTAAAAATTGTACGATAAATTCTCCCTATAAAAATTATACAGACACTTTTCAAATAATAAGCAAAAAAAAGAGCCGTGAATTACTCACAACTCTTTATTATCATTCTAAATTATTCTTCTTCAGCTAATTCTTCATTCATATCATCGACAATTGGGTTATCAAAAATAACGCGAACTGTCAACACTCGTGAACCTTCCATCTCTTCAGAAATCAATGTCAGATTTTCAACATGGTAACTTAATTTTTCACCTTCATCAGGAATTGTTCCTAAAGCTGTAATTAAGTAACCAGCAATCGAATCCACATCATTCATCTCTAAATTTGTTTCAAACATCTCATTGAATTCATCAATCAACATACGACCTTGAACAAAATATTCTGTTTCTGATGCTTTCAGTACTAAATTTTCGACTTCATCAGATTCATCATCGATTTCGCCCACGATTTCTTCTAATAAATCTTCTAACGTAACTAAACCAACGACACCACCATATTCGTCTAATAAAATCGCCATTTGATTTTGCGTACGACGTAATTCTAATAACAAATCATCCGTAAAAATTGTTTCTGGAACAAATAATGGCTCTTGTATAATGTCCATTAAATCAATTTGATCAAAGCCTTTTTCAAAAGCAGCTTTTAGTAAGTTTTTAAGATGCAGCACACCAATCACTTTATCTTTATCTACTTCATAGACAGGGATACGTGAGTAGTTTTGTGCCATAATTTTTTCATAGTTTTCTTCAATCGGTGTCGTCATATCAATCATGAATGCATCCGTACGAGGCACCATGACTTCACGTGCTACCGTTGTGTCTAATGAGAAAACTCCTTGAACCATGCCAAGTTCATCCTCTTCTAACACACCTTCAGATTCCAAAATATAACGCATTTCATCACGCGTCATGCGGTTATCTTCATCATCAAATTTCATCGGCGTTAATTTACCTAAAATATCAGTCGAAACTGACAACAACCAAACAAATGGTCGAGCAATCACACCAATGGCTTGAATCGGTCCTACCGCAAATTTAGCGACCTCTTCAGATTTCGCAATCGCAATTCGTTTTGGATATAACTCCCCAAAGACGATTGAAACATACGTTAACATAATCAACACAATAATATTCGCAACTTTTAATGCCCATGGTTGGCCACCAAATACTGGCGCTAATTTTTGTGCAAAGCTATCGGCTAAAGAGGCACCTGATAAGATGTTTACCAAAGTAATCCCTACTTGGATAGTCGATAAAAAGTTACCTGTGTTTTTCAATAATTTGGCTAATTTGATGGCAGACTTGTCACCATTATCAGCCTTTTGTTGTACTCGGTTTTTGTTCAATGATACAACGGCAATCTCCGCTGCAGCAAAAAACGCGTTTAATAAGGTCAGTACAACCAGTGTTAAAATTAAAATCACTAAAGACTGACTTTCAGGGTCAGCGTTCATAAGCTATTCTCTCCTTGTTGTATAAAATATTTAGTCAATTCAAATCGTATCACAAAAGGGTTTATTAGGCAATATATAGAGTCAAAGCGATTTACTAGTTATTAAAATGATAAAAAAACACGAGAACTAAACCATTCACAGATTTATTTCTCGTGTTCTAGATATATGATATTACCGTTAATCTTTTTTCTCACCTTCAGTAATTTCCAATAAACTTTTTTCCGTCCGATTTAGCTTCACCATGTGATAAATATGAACGACAATCGTCTTAACGATGGCATAAAATGGTACTCCTAAAATCATTCCTAAAAGTCCCGCAATGTTACCCGCTACTAATAGGATGATAATAATAGTTAACGGATGAATATCTAAACTTTTACCGATAATATTAGGGTAAATAATATTACCATCAATTTGTTGAACGACTAACACTAATACACAGCACAGAATCGCTTTAAGTACCGCATCTTCTTGACCGCTAAAAAGTGTTGCCACAATAGCTGGTGCCAAGCCTAGATAAGGGCCTAAATAAGGAATCATATTAGTTATTCCGGCAATAGTTCCAAATAAAATCGCATAATCAACGCCTAATAAAGCATAGCCAATTGCCGTTGCAGCACCGACAAATAAACACTCAATCGTTTGACCTGAAATGTATTTTGAAATCGTTTTGTTCATCTTTTCAACTAATTCACTCATCTCATCACGATAGTTTTCCGGCATGACCTTCTTCAAAGTTGGCATCAAACGATGACCATCTTTCAACATGTAGAATAATATAAATGGTACGGTAATAATTAAGAGTGCTGCACCGACAATTTTACCGATGATTGATCCAACACCATTATATAAGTTATCCACAAATTTTTTCGCCATTGTCCCAAAATCGAGGTTTAATTTTTCAAGTGTTTCAGATAAGTCTAATCCTTGTAATTTAGGATGTGCCAATAATTGATTGGTCCAATCCTCTACTGATTTAATAAACTGTGGTAAATTTTCGACCAGGGCCTTGATTTGGTTGAGTAAGGCTGGCAGTAAAATGCCAATACTTAATGCTAAAATTCCGACTAATAAAATTAGCACAATAATAATCGCCCAAATCCGCTTAATGTTCCCCTTCTTTTCAATAAAACCGACAATCGGATTTAAGATATAAAATAAAAATCCTGCAATTAAAATTGGCGCAAACAAGGTACTAACAAAGGTAAAAATAGGAGAAAACAAGAAATCTATTTTGGTTGAGACAAATACTAACGTCGCCAAAATCAATAATTCTAATGACCAAAACATTACTTTTGAATTTTTCATTTTTTCAAACATTCACTAACTCCTTTAACTTCATATTATTTATATTTATCGTTATACTACTAATTATAGAATAGTATCCTTTTTTTTAAAAGATTTGTCAAAAAAATGCGCAAAGTTTGAACATAAATTTAACTAAATCAAGAAAGTGAGCATGAAATGAACATTATCATAACCCAAAATACGCATTCTCAAACCTATCAAGATGCCTTATCCATTAGGCGTGATGTTTTTGTCGAAGAACAACACATACCCGAAACAATTGAAATTGATCACTTGGAAACGTTATGCCAACATGTGGTGCTATACTCAGATGATCATCAACCGATTGCAACCACAAGAATTCTCCCACTGGATGAAACGACTTGGAAAATTCAGCGTGTTGCAGTAAAAAAAGCATGGCGCGGACAAACAATGGGGCAACAACTACTACAGTCCATCACTGATTTAGCATACGAACAAGGAATTACGTGCTTAACACTCAACGCCCAACAACCTTCTATTGGTTTTTACCAAGCTCTTGGTTATCAAACATACGGAGAAGTTTTTTCGGAAGCAGGGATCCCACACCAAGCAATGAAACGCTTACTAAATTAAATCTTACTAAATATCTTCATTTTATTGCTCTGGAATTTGTTTTTTTGTTCGCGATTTGTTTTAATAGGAGGGTAAGGAAAATCCAAGGAGGATGAAAAAGTATGTGTGGTATTGTCGGCTTTGTTAGCCCAAAAATAAACTATGATCAAGATGCCGTTTTAACTGAAATGAAAAATAGAATTATCCATCGCGGACCTAATAGCGAGGGTGAATATATTGATGACCAAGCAGCTCTAGGATTCCGACGTCTAAGTATCATTGACTTAGAAGGTGGAACACAGCCTATCTATAATGAAACAAATACAAAAGTTATTACTTTTAACGGAGAAATTTATAACTACCAAGCATTACGTGAACAATTAATTGCAGCGGGACACGTCTTCTCAACTTCTGCCGATACCGAAGTTATTTTACACGGTTATGAAGAATGGGGAACTAACGTGGTTAAAAAATTACGCGGAATGTTTGCCTTTGTCATTTGGGACAAAGAAACAAACGAATTATTTGGCGCGCGTGACCATTTTGGGATTAAACCCTTTTACTACTATCATGAAAATGAAACGTTTATTTATGGTTCAGAAATCAAGAGTTTCTTACCTCATCCAGCGTTTAAAAAAGAATTAAATAAACGTGCATTACGTTCTTATTTAACCTTCCAATATCCAGCGCTAAATGATGAAACGTTTTTCAAAAATGTCTTCAAATTACCTGAAGGCCATTTCTTCATTTTATACAACAATGAATTAACAATTAAAAAATACTGGGATGCTGATTTTACTAAAAAAGAAAAAAAATCACGTCAAGAATGGATTGAAACCATCGACGAAGCCGTTCATGAATCAATTCAAACGCACACCGTTAGTGACGTTGAAGTCGCTTCATTCCTATCAAGTGGGGTTGACTCAAGTTACGTTGCTTCTGTTCTACGTCCAAGTATGACGTACTCAATCGGTTTTGATGACAAAACTTATAATGAAGCAAGTGAAGCTCGTCGTTTAACCGATGCCTTAGGATTGAATAACACAGCGGCCGTTATTGATGGCGATATGGCTTTCAAGTATTTCCCAGCCATTCAATATCATTTAGATGAGCCTGATTCAAATCCGTCATGTGTTCCTCTTTACTTCTTATCACACTTAGCGTCTAAGAAACATCGCGTGGTGTTATCAGGTGAAGGTGCGGATGAATTATTTGCGGGTTATCAATCTTATGGTTTCTTAACCAAATCAAAAGCGATTCGTGTAGCCACACAAGTCTTGAAAAAATTACCAAGAAACGCGCGCTATTCTTTATCTAATGTGTTAGAAAAAGCTGGCAATTTCCCAGGTAAAGCTCATGTCGTAACGTCACTAGGTGATGCAAGTAAACACTTTATTGGCCAAGCTAAAATTTTCGATGAAAATGAAGTGGCTGACTATTTACAAGATGATTACTTAAACGGTCCAACGGTTAACGATATTATGGCCGTTCACTTCAAAGCTGCTAGACCTATTAAGAGTGAAATCAATAAAATGCAATATGTTGACTTCCATCAATTCATGGCAAAAGATATCTTGCTAAAAGCAGATAAAATGTCAATGGCGCATTCCTTAGAACTACGTGTACCATTATTAGATACAAAATTATTAGAAGTGGCGCAAGTGATTCCTGATAAGTATTTAATTAACCAACATAACAGTAAAGAAGTTTTCCGTGAAGCAGCCAATAAACATATTCCAACCGACTGGGGTAACCGTGAAAAATTAGGCTTCCCGGTTCCTATTAAACAATGGTTACGTGAAGAAAAAATTTATAATGAATTAAAATCATTATTCACATCAGACACAGCCGCTGAGTTTTTCAACACCGCTGCGATTGTTAAATTATTAGATGATCACTACAATAATCAAGCGGACGTTCAACGTAAAATTTGGACAATCTATACGTTCTTAGTTTGGTATAATGTTTACTTCGAAAACGAAGGCTTACCATATACGGATACAAGCAACTTAGATTTAAACGAATATTAAGAACAAACAAAACCTCTGAAATTATTAAGATTTCAGAGGTTTTTTATGATATTTATGAATGTTTAATACGTAACTTTTCCTAAAATAACTGGATGACTAGCGCCCGTTGCGCTAGGAACATTACTTGGCAAACGGTGTAAGGTATGATGACCTAATACCACCATCGCCATCGCTTCTTTAGCTTCAGAAGAGTGGCCTAAATCTTCTTGAATCATCACCTTCACATTTGGTAATTCTGCCTGTAACATGGCGATTAAGGTCGCATTATAACTACCCCCACCACCAACAATCAACTCACACTGCCCCTCAATTAACGGTGCTAATGAGGTACTAATCGCTTTCGCCGTAAAAAGTGTTGCCGTATGTAACCAATCGTTGGCTGAGACATTCGGGAATGTTTGAAGTAATTCTTCAACATACTGTTGCCCAAATTCTTCACGCCCCGTAGTTTTAGGTCCAACTTTTTGGATGAATGGATGCGACATAAAAGTAGCCAGTAATGCTTGATTCACTTGTCCTGCTGCTGCATACGCTCCGTCTGCATCATACTCGGTTTGATAAAAATGACGACAGAGTTCATCTATAATCATATTACCCGGTCCCGTATCAAACGCCAGGACCTGTTCAAGACTCGCACCTGCTGGAATAATGGTTGCATTCGAAATACCGCCAATATTTTGTAAGATACGCTGTGTATTCTCTGTCCGATACAAAATATATTCAGAAAATGGTACAATTGGTGCTCCCTGACCATTAGCCGCCATATCTCGATAACGAAAATCAGACACAACCATTGTTCCTGTCATTTCAGCAATCACGCTTGATTCACCAATTTGCAAGGTGGAGGGAATCAAACCTGGCAACGCGTCTGGTAAATGATAGACCGTTTGCCCATGAGACGCAATAAAATTCAGAGAGGCGGTCGCTAATCCATGTTTATCACATAATGTCTTAACCGCATCTGCAAATAAATAGCCTAATTCAAAATTTAAGCTACATAATTGACGTACATCGGATGTTTCCGGTGCGAGTGCTTCTTTAATAGATTGTTTCATCTCCAGAGTCAACGGCACCGAAATAAAATCATGCAAACGATAAAACGTTAAGTCATCTGGTTTAATTTCAACTAATGCCACGTCAATTCCATCTAATGAAGTGCCTGACATTAAGCCAATCGCATATTCCATGACGCTCACCTTACTTCACTTCTCTAAATTGAAATTTTTGCCATGGTTTAATATACGGCAATAATTGTTGGTCCGCTTTAGTAATTTGACCGACCACATTGGTTTTACCTGAGTTTTCCATAGGTAAAAGTGCCACTTGCAATTCACCTGCATAATGAGCATATAAAGATGTTTCCACAATAATGTCACCTGTTTGCATATTCGGTGTGTTGAACGGTGCAAAATGATGGCCTTTATATTTCACACGACTTTGAGTCGAACGAATCACATAATCCGACACGTCTCCACGGTTAAAGTGAAATTCTTCTAAGACAATCTTACGCTCTAATTCAGGCGTTTCTTCATTAAGAATACAATCTAACGTCAATTGGTAAGGCGAAATTTCACTCAAGGCCTTTAATTCTTCTTCAGAAGCAAACGCATTGGCAATAATCACATCATCAATTAATTCAGTTGCCCATAAATGCTTCGCCTGAGTGGTAATCGGCCACTCACGGTGCATCTCTAGCGTACATAACCCTTCCTCAACTGGCCAAGGTCCAATCGAAGCACTTGGTGAATTAACAAACGCCGCCGTACGAATACCATGTTCTTTATAAACTTTTGTTGTCTCAATAAAATGTTTATAGCTTAGACCCGTGTAGCGATGTGGATAAAAATTATGACAACCTAATAAATTAGACGTATTAGCTTGATAACTAATAATATTTTCTAAATATCTAGTCCCCGAACTAATATTTAACTCAATTAATAAGTCTTGTGGGTTAAACGTCATAATCGATTCTTCATTACCAGTGAAGCCCATATCTAAACGAATACCATCAGCGCCAATTTCTTTAAAGAAGGACAAATCATTGTAGCTAATTCCTAATTCATTAAAAACTTTCGGACTCACATCGGCAATGACTTCCATCCCCAAACTGGTTGCATAGTTGATAGTTTCAGTAAATTCTTCTACAATTTTATCTTTCTTCTCGGCGTCAACTGATAATAAACACGTAAACACACGTTTAAATTGATAGCTAGCCGCTAAATCTAAATATGCTTTAATTTCTTCAACACTGCTGTGATTCGGATAAATTGATACACCTAATTTTCTCATTTTGCTTCCATCCTTTTTTGATAATAGTATGCCCCACTAGCACATGAGGCAGTTTTTTTAATTAATTGATAGTCTTGATTAAAGTGCTCCGCTAAATAGTCATTAAATGCTTGGTAAACTAGCGGATTTTTTTCGATAACTGAGCCATTTAAGCCAATATTAAAAGGGCCCTGATTGTCTGACATTTTGCTAGCTAATTGACTGACTTGTTGTGCTAATGCTTGGCCCGCTTCAACTAGCAGTCGTTGAGCATCTTGATTAGTTGCAGCCAAATCAGCCACTACGACCGCAACTTCAGCAATTTGCCCTTTGTTCATTGCATAGACTTGACGGGTTAACGCCAACACATCCCCCACTTTGAAAAAATTTAAGACGGCTTGACTCAAAGCACTAGGCTCTTGTCCCTGATCATATTCAGCTAAGCACTGCTGTATTGCAGCTCGGGCAATGCCGTAAGCACTACCGTCATCACCAAATAAATGACCCCAACCACCAACACGATACCACTGATTTTCAACTCGACCAATCATGACCGAACCTGTTCCAGCAATAATAATCGCACCGTTAGCTCCTTTTAAAATCGCATATTGCGCTAATTGTCCATCATTCATTAAAGTCACTGGACATGGCCAACCTTGTAAATCAGCTTGTACACGTTCTTTTAAGCCACCCGCATCAATACCCGCAATCCCTAACACAATATGCTGACAATTTTCTTGTCCTAGTTCTTGAAACAAAGTGGTGACTGCTTCTTTAATATGTCCCAACGCTTGTTCGTAAGCAATTACTAAATTGCCAAACCCTGTCACCGTTTGTTTTAGGACGTGGCCCTTTTTATCATAAGCAATCGCTTCGGTTTTCGTACCACCACAGTCAACGCCCATTATGTACTTCATCGTTTCACTCCCTGTCTTATTCAGACTGATGTTGTTCTTTAATAAAGTTTTGATACCAATAGAAACTATCTTTCTTGTAACGATTATACGTGCCATGACCTTGATTATCAGCATCGACATAAATAACGCCGTAACGTTTACCCATCTCACAACTTCCTGCTGAAACAATATCAATGATTCCCCAAGCAAAGTAAGCTCGAATATCTACGCCTTCAGATTGAGCCGCTAAAATTTCATCAAAATGCTCTTTAAAGTAAGCAATTCGGTAATCGTCGTGAATTTCACCAGTAGTGGTTAATTCATCATGTGCACCAAAGCCATTTTCGGCAATCATAACCGGCTTTTGATAACGATCGTAGACTTTGTGTAAGGTTGTTCTTAAACCAATCGGATCGATTTGCCATCCCCACTCGCTAGCTTTTAGATGGGGGTTCTTTGTGGTCACCACCAGATTACCAGCTGTTTGTTGCCCCTCTTCTGTCACTGAGCTAATAGCTGAAGAGTAATACGAGAAGGACACAAAATCACACGTATGCTCTTTTAATAAAGCTAATTCTTCTTCCGTTGTTTCTAGGACAACGTCATGTTGCTTGAAGAATGGTTGCATATAATAAGGATAAACGCCATTTGATAACACATCCATGCAAAACCATTGATTGACTTGTTCATCTTGAACCATTTTCAAATTATCTTCAGGTTTAGTTGTATTAGGATAATAGCAAAAACATGACACCATTGCGCCAAATTCACCGCGTAATCCTAGCTCACGTCCTAATTTTATCACACGCGCACTCGCTACGAATTGATGATGAAGACTTTGGAAGACATCTTGAAATTTATAACCTGCTTCTTCAAGCTTAACTAAGCCTACCCCATTATAAGGACTAAAATACCCTGCATTGATTTCATTAAACGGCAACCAGAAATCAACATAATCGCCCCAACGCTTAAAGACAAACTCAGCAAATTTAACATATAACGCAATCGTTTTTTTGTTCGTCCATCCACGATAATTTTCAACAATCGCTAACGGCACTGCGTAGTGATTCATTGTTAAAAATACTTTGATGTTTTTTTCTTTTAATAACTTAAAGACTTGATCATAATAGTCGACGCCAGCTTGATTAGGAGTTGATTCTTCACCGGTTGGAAATAAACGTGCCCAACTGATTGAAAAACGATAGATATCTAAACCTAACTCTGCTAATA
Source organism: Vagococcus zengguangii (assembly GCF_005145005.1). Taxonomy (NCBI): domain Bacteria; kingdom Bacillati; phylum Bacillota; class Bacilli; order Lactobacillales; family Enterococcaceae; genus Vagococcus; species Vagococcus zengguangii. The sequence continues at coordinate 451,654 of NZ_CP039712.1, read as the reverse complement.
GTTCGATATCTTCCTGACAATGCTCAACCCCTAAACTTCCTTTTCTAAAAGGATAAAACTGGTCAGTAGACGCCTTTGCTTCATCAATAACGGCTTGCGTTAATAAACGAGTGGTCGTTGTTGCATTGGAAGTTCTCGGTAAATAAGGACGACAATCTTGTGTGTCTAACCCTTTTCCCTCTTCATAAGCGCCTTCATATTGACTAGAGGCAGTCGCACCACCCCAATAAATTCTATTCATAACTTACTCCTTTTCCGTTTTATTTTGACTCCATCATACCATTTCAGAAATTATTTTTCAAACGCGTAAAAAAATACTTGAAATTTTATTCCCAAGATACTATACTCTAGTTATGAAAATGATTTCACTAAATTCTATAGGAGGCCAAAAAATGAAACCGGAAACACCAAGTCACTACATTCCACGCTTTTCATGGAAGAGTTCATTACTGCTATTCTTAGCTATCATTGTCGGAGGTATCTTACTTCCGTACCTTTTCTATTTAATTGGATTAAATTTAAAATTAGCTGTGATGTTATTCTTGCCACTTTTGGTCGCACTAGCAGTTACTTACGGACAATATTTCATTGAAACTAACCGCGGATTCAACAAACAATTTGTCATCTCGTTAGTGGCGATGACACTTGTCTTAGAAATTGCTTCTTATCTATGGTTATTTGTCGGGGTTATTTTTTAAAAAAATATATTAAATAGGAGAGAAAAAAATGTTAGACAAATTTACAGCTTTTATCGAAACGAATCTAGCTGGGCCGATGGCAAAATTAGCGAATCAACGTCACTTAAGAGCGATTCGTGACGGGATTATCGCTACTTTACCCTTAATTATTATCGGATCATTTTTCTTAATTGTCGCTTTCCCACCACTTCCTGAATCATGGGGAATCACACAATTCTTACAAGAAAATGCAGCAACTATTTTATTACCTTATCGTATGACGATGTATATCATGTCACTATATGCAACCTTTGGAATTGGGGCTAGCTTATCTAAAACATATGGCTTAGATGTTATCTCTGGTGGTATCCTAGCGACAATTGCTTTCTTATTAACCTTTGTTCCAGTTAACATTCCAGCTGAAGCTGCTGATGCTGCTGGTGCTGTTGGTTTTGTTTTACCGATGGCTAACTTAGGTGGTGGCGGTATGTTCGTAGCGATTATTACTTCAATCATCGCCGTTGAAATTTATCGCATCATGGACAAATCTAAATTCAAAATTACGATGCCTGAACAAGTACCGCCTTCAGTTGCACGTTCATTTGAATCATTAACACCGACTTTAGTTGTTATTTTAGGTATGGCTACTATCACTTACTTCTTAGGTTTCGACTGGCATACAGCAATTGCGAAAGTCGTTACACCATTAGTTAGTGCTGCGGATAGCTTACCAAGTGTGTTACTATTAATTTTCTTAATTACTTTCTTCTGGGTATTTGGGATTCATGGTGTATCAATTATCGGATCAGTCGCTCGTCCTTTATGGTTACAATTATTGGATGGTAATACAGCTGCTCAAGCAGCGGGTGAAACATTACCAAATATTGCGGCTGAGCCTTTCTTCCAATGGTTCATCTGGATTGGTGGTTCTGGTTGTACCATCGGTTTAGCTATTTTATTAGCCTTCGTTGCGAAATCAAAATATGGTTCTAAACTTGGTAAAGCCGTTATTATGCCATCAATTTTCAACATCAACGAACCGGTTATCTTTGGTGTGCCGATTGTATTAAACCCCGTCTTAATGATTCCATTCATGATAACACCAATGATTTGTGCGACCATCGCTTGGTTTGTTACAAAAGCTGGTTTAGTTAACCCCGTAACAGTCACAGCTCCTTGGACTTTACCTGGACCAATCGGTGCTTTCTTAGCAACTGGTGGTGACTGGCGTGCAGCCGTCCTAAACATTGTCTTAATTATCGTTTCTGTAATTTGTTACTACCCATTCGTTAAAATTTACGATCGTAACGAATTAGCCAAAGAAAACGGAACAGCACAATAATTTTAAATTTAAACCAGTACCGTTCGTTATAACGGTACTGGTTTTTTATTATCTCTTAACAAAACATGTGTCCAACTCAAGATATGTTATAATGAAAGCATTACCATTCATCACATTTAAAAGGAGTTTTTACTTATGAAAATAGAACACATTGGCCTATGGGTCGCTGATTTAGAAAAAATGAAGCACTTTTACGAAACGTTCTTTAATGCCCAAGTTGGCGAACTATATCATAATCAAACGACGGGTTTCCGCTCTTATTTCTTATCTTTTGAAACAGGTGGCCGTTTAGAAATTATGAACCGTGAAGATATCACATCGCCTGCTTCTGAAGCATTAGGGTACGCTCACTTGGCACTCGAAGTCGGTGATCAACAAGCAGTGGATCAAAAGGTGCAACAGTTAGTCGCGGCTGGTTATTCGCTATTAAACGGTCCGCGAACAACCGGTGATGGCTATTATGAAGCGGTGATTGCCGATCCAGAAAACAATTTAATCGAAATTATGGCAAGTTATTAATCTAAAAGGAGTTCACATATATGACCACTATTAAAGCGATTGTCCTCGATATTGACGGGACGTTATTTACAAGCGACCGTCAGATTTCAGCCAAAACTAAACAAACCTTATTAGACGCTCAATCCCAAGGAATCAAAGTGATTGTGGCTTCTGGTCGACCAACCAATGGTATGCGTCACATTGCAAAAGAATTAGAGTTAGCCAAGCACCACGGCTTTCTAGCTTCTTATAATGGTTCACGGGTGATTGATATGACCAACGAAGAAGTGGTTTTTGATCGCGCGATTGAGATTACAATAGCCAAAGAAATTCTTAAGCATTTAGAAACATTTGATGTTATTCCGATGATTAATGACGACACGACAATGTATGTTCATGATGTCTTCAATCACACCATTACAATGGAAGATGGAGAACTGTTTAATATCATTCAATATGAAGCACGCGGTGGTAATTTCTTATTAGCTGAGAAATCTAGCTTAGCCGACTTTGTAAACTTCCCCGTGAATAAACTGTTAATTGCTGGTGATCCGGACTACTTAGCACAACATCACCAAGACATCTATGCACCGTTTTTAGAGCAAGTTACTGGTACTTTTTCCGCACCATTTTATTTTGAATTTACTGCTAAAAACATTGATAAAGCTGCCGCTCTAGCTGCTGTTTTAGAACCATTAGACATTAAACGACACGAAGTGATAGCTTTTGGTGATGGATTAAATGATTTAACCATGCTAGAATATGCTGGTATTGGTGTGGCTATGGGTAACGCCAAAGAAGAAGTAAAAGCCGTTGCACAATATATTACCCAATCTAACGATGAGGACGGCATTGCCCACGCTTTGGAAAAATTTCTTAACTAACAAAATAGCCCATGACGCTTCGCTTTCACGCTAACGTCATGGGCTTTTAACTTTTTATCTTTTAATTAGTAGCTTCAACTAATTGTTTAGCAAAAGCTTTAATTGCTTCGATATCATCATCATCGGCATCGTTTTCTATTTTTAACGTTTCAGCACCTTTTTTAGCACCTGTCTTGACTAACATTTGTTCAAACATATTTGCTGCCTCACAGAAGTAATCTGCATACAGTTCGCTATCTCCACTACCAACAACGCCAAAGACTTTCCCACTTAAATCAACCTCTTCGATATCTTCATAAAATTCTTCAAAATCAGTTGGTAATTCACCGTCACCATCAGTGAATGTAGCAACCACGGCAATATCTGCATCCTCAAAGAAATCTTCATCGATATCATCAGCGATTTCTCTAACAACTTCCATTTCTAATGCTTCAAAGGCTTCTTCTAAATGTTCTGAGATGCCTTCCGTATTCCCAGTATTTGATGCGTAAGCGATTTTTACTAATGTCATATTAATTTCCTCCTAATTTTTCCTTGTGTGAACTCTTTTTTTGTTACTATTTCTAGTTATCTCTATTGTACGGCTTCCATATCACGACATGCAACCACATTAATGCCAGTATCTGAAACATTTTCGATAATTACATCACCAATATGAACCGGTGCTTCAAGTTCGATATGATTAATTTGATGCATCACATCCATCATTTTCCCTTTTGGTATAGCTTCCGTTGTTTTGACTGGCACACGTGGTAACATGGCATGCGTTATTTTACATGTTGAAGTAATCGTGCGCACAGGATTAATTAATTCTTGTTGACCATAGACAACCCCTTTTTTACAATTATTTCCTGTCACTTTATAACCGTTTTCTTCATCGACTTGTAGGTGACAACCTTTAGGACAGACGATACAAATGATATCCGCCATTAGTTTACTACCTCCTTCACTGTTAACGTTAGTTCATCAATTGGCGTGTTGCCTAAATGTTTTTTCCTAAGTTTGATGGTTTCCATCTCGCCTGGTGCTAAATCTTTTTTCTTAAATGTGGTTAATTCTTGCCCTTGATATGACACAATAATCTCACCATTTTCTATGATACGATTCACTCTAAAATATATTTCAACTTTTTTATCCAATTGCTCTGGACGAAGTTTTTGGGGTAAGACATATGAAATTCCCTCACCATTCGTAACTGAAATGGTTTGCTGCTGGGGTTCTTCATTTATTCCTCTAATATAGTGCGCAGCAGCTTCACCGGCTAATTGGCTTTCAGCACTCACATGATCAACTAAATCATGAACATGTAAGACATTCCCACAGGCAAAGATACCAGGTATCGACGTTTCGCGATTTTCAAATACTAATGGCCCTTTGGTTTTGCTATCGATTTCAATACCGACTTGACGAGATAATTCATTTTCAGGAATTAATCCCACCGATAAGAGCAACGTATCACAAGCAATTTCTTGTTCGGTTCCTGAGATCACTTGACGTTGCTCATCAAGCGCTGCCATGGTAATCGACTCTAGTCGTTCCTTACCTTTAATATCAATAATACTGTGTGATAGATATAGTGGAATTTCAAAGTCATTTAAACATTGAACAATATTACGATTTAATCCGCCTGAATATGGCATAACTTCAATACACGCCAAGACTTTAGCCCCTTCAAGTGTCATCCGACGAGCCATAATCAACCCAATATCACCTGAACCTAGAATCACGACTTTTTTTCCCACCATGTACCCTTCCATATTGACGTAACGTTGGGCAGCACCGGCTGTCATAATCCCAGCTGGACGAGCACCTGGTAATTGAATCGCCCCTCTTGTACGTTCACGACAGCCCATCGCCAATACAATCGCTTTAGCTTGTAAAATTTGATAACCATCTGTTTTATTCATCACATGGACTGATTTATCTTCGGTTATTTTTAACACAATAGTATCCAGTAGGGTTTGAATCGATGTTTGATTGACCTTTTCAATAAAACGCGCTGCATACTCAGGACCTGTCAACTCTTCTTTGAAATAATGTAAGCCAAAACCGTTGTGAATACATTGATTTAATATACCACCCAACTCTAAATCACGCTCAATAATTAATATATTGTCACAGCCATTTTCGTAAGCACTTAAAGCGGCTGCTAAACCGGCTGGTCCACCTCCGACGACTATTAAATCATACATATTGCTTTTCCTCCTTAGATGGTGCCGTTAAAATATGACTATTAAAGCGATCTAAGTCAACTTCTAATGGTGAAATATTCAACTCATCTGCGATAATTTCAACCACCCGTGGCCCACAAAAACCACCTTGGCAACGCCCCATACCTGCGATAGTCCGACGCTTAACACCTTCAACTGATACAGCGGGTAGCGTTTGATGTAAAGCGTGACGTATATCACCTTCTGTTATATTTTCACAGCGACAAATAATTCGGCCGTAATCAGGGTTCTCTTTTATCAAGGTTTGCTTTTCTTCAATTGTCGCTTCATTAAAATGAATACGCGAACGAGAATCCACGTAGTCGTCTTTTTTTGGTAACAATAGGCCATCATCAACCATCAATCTCAATAAATGCAACGCAATTGCTGGAGCTGCTGTTAAACCTGGCGATTTAATGCCCGCCACATCGTAAAACTGGTCAATGACTTTTTCGATAATAAAATCTTCTCTGTCTGTATTAGCACGCACACCTGAAAAATTCCGAATTGAATTGGCAAGATTAATATTGGGAACACTTTTGCGTGCGCCCTCTGCCACTTCGGCTAAACCGTGACGCGTATTTGCCACATCTTCCCCCGTGTTGACTAGCTCACTAGCAATATCTTCGGCATTTGGTCCGACTATAATATTGCCATGAGTAGTTGGTGCAACCAATATCCCTTTACCGACCTTAGTTGGACATTGAAACACAATATGATTGACTGTCCCTTGCTCTTGTAAGTCTAATAAGTAGTACTCTCCACGACAGGGAATTATTTTAAACGTTGGCGGTGCAACCATTTCATGAATATCTCCTGCCGTCACGCCAGCTGCGTTAATAACCCATTTTGTCTGGAAGGTTTGGTTCTGAGTTTGGATACTAAAACCTGATTTATCAGAAACGATATCATTGACTTTTTGATTAAAATGGAACATCACCCCGTTTTTAATTGCCACTTCGGCTAAAGCAATCGTAAACTCCCATGGATTAACAACTGCCGCAGATGGTGCATAGAGTGCACCATAAATTTCTTCATTTAAATTTGGTTCTTTTGCTAATGTTTCTTCTTTGGATAATAATTGAATAGCTGGTACACCATTAGCAACACCACGTTCATATAAGTCTTGAATAGTCGCCAAATCTTCTTCTGAAAAAGCTACCACAAGTGACCCGATTTGTTTTCTTGGGACATCTAACTTTCGACACAACTCTTTTGCTAACGCTGCTCCTTTAACATTTAGTTTAGCGTTTAATGAACCTGATTTCGGGTCATACCCAGCGTGTAGAATCGCACTATTAGCTTTGGTAGTCTTCATCGCAACATCATTTTCAGCTTCTAGCACGCATACTTTTACGTCGTATTTACTTAATTCATACGCAATCGAAGCACCCGTAATCCCCGCTCCGATAATGGTTATATCATACATCGCTATCCTCCTATTGCAAAAAGCGTGCACTGAACAGGCCTCACGTTAATGAGACTTTTTTCAGTGCACGCTCTCTCTTGCATCTTATTTGATTGACTTAATTATAAAACGATTGAAGCAACTATGCAAGCGCTTTATTACATTCCCCAGACTTGACGATTAGTTGAAGAAATCGCGATGGCTCCAAAACTTAAGGCATTAATAATGTCTTCTTTATCTAGTATCAAACCGCTTACAATTAATGGCCGCTTAATAACACCTTGTACTAATTTGATAACTTTCCCACTACTGTTGGGTAAAATTTCTACAAAATCAGGGGAAGTATCTTGTTTCAAATGTTTAAGGGATTCTAGTGAAATCGAATCTAACATGAAAATACGATGAACAGTTAAAAATCCTAAAGATTTAGCTGCTTTTATTTGATTCACTTTTGTTAAAATAATTCCTTGAAACTGTGTATGTTCTCTCAAATATCTCAAACCCATTTCATCTTCACTCAACCCTTTAACAAAACCAAAATGTATAAAACCTACCTTGCCACTCTCCTTAATTTTTTCAGAAATATGGGCAATATTAAAGATAGTCGATTGTAAAATAAAAATAACTTCAACCTCTGAATCAAGTAGCAAGTCCAATTCACTTTCTTCTTTAATTGCTGCGATAATGGGGTTATCAGACAGTCTTTCATAAATCGATGGCTCTTTCATGTTCTCCCTCCTTTACAATCTATTATAAAACATTATTCACCTAAAAATTCACTTTTCTAATAAAAATAAATGTTCTCTTATTTTTAGCTTGAAAAACTAATGATTTATCTTTAGAATTAAGATAGTTTCACAAAAGAAAACGCTTACCTAAATTTGAAGGAGGAAGTTACATGCACGAAAATATGTTTATCATGGCCATCGATCAAGGTACCACAAGTTCAAGAGCGATCATTTATAATCGCGCCGGGGAGCAAATTGCCAGTTCACAAAAAGAATTCACTCAGTATTTCCCAGTTGAAGGTTGGGTAGAACACAATCCGAATGAAATTTGGAACTCTGTTCAATCCGTTATCGCTGGTGTATTTATCGAAAGTGGCATTAAACCAGATCAAATTGCAGGTATAGGTATTACGAACCAACGTGAAACAACGGTTGTTTGGGAGAAAAAAACCGGCAAACCAATTTACAACGCCATCGTTTGGCAGTCTCGTCAATCAGCAGGCATCGCCGACCAGTTGAAAGCTGACGGCAAAAGTGAATTTTTCCATAAAAAAACTGGTTTGATTATCGATTCTTATTTTTCAGCTACTAAAGTTCGTTGGATTTTGGATAACGTCGAAGGCGCACAAGAACAAGCGGATAAAGGCGAATTACTATTCGGAACAATCGATACTTGGCTAACTTGGAAATTATCAGGTGGTAAAACGCATGTAACAGACTACTCAAACGCAAGTCGTACGATGATGTTTAACATCCACGAATTACAATGGGATCAAGAAATTCTTGATTTATTAAATATTCCTAATTCAATGTTGCCTAAAGTTTGTTCAAACTCTGAAATTTACGGCTATACGGAAGATTATCATTTTTACGGAAACAATGCACCCATTGCGGGAATGGCTGGAGACCAACAAGCTGCCCTATTCGGTCAAATGGCTTTTGAACCTGGTATGGTTAAAAACACTTACGGTACCGGCTCGTTTATCGTCATGAATACTGGCGAAAAACCACAATTATCAAAAAATAATTTATTAACAACTATCGGTTATGGTATTAATGGCAAAGTTTATTATGCGCTTGAAGGTAGTATTTTTGTAGCTGGCTCATCGATTCAATGGTTACGTGACGGTCTTAAAATGATGACCGATTCAAAAGAATCTGAAGCTATGGCTTTGGCTTCAACTAATGATGATGAAGTCTATGTTGTGCCCGCTTTCGTAGGATTAGGCGCACCTTATTGGGATCAAGATGCTCGGGGGGCGATGTTTGGTCTAACACGTGGTACTACTCAAAATGATTTAGTGAAAGCAACCTTACAATCGATTGCTTATCAAGTAAAAGATATTATCGACACGATGGAAGATGATACAGGTATCGAAATCCCTGTCTTGAAAGTGGATGGCGGTGCCGCTAATAATGGCTACTTAATGCAATTCCAATCTGACATTCTAGACAAACCAATTCAACGTGCGTCTAACTTAGAAACAACTGCCTTGGGTGCTGCTTTCTTAGCCGGTCTAGCCGTTGGTTACTGGAAAGATATCGATGAAATCAAAGAAAGTTATAGCGAAGGTGGACGTTTTGAACCAGAAATGACCACAGAACGTCGCAACAAGTTATATAATGGTTGGCAAAACGCGGTAACAGCGACGCGTGCTTTTAAACCTAACGAAGCATAAAAAATTTTTTTACAAGCAACAGCAGGTTCAAAGAGTACGTCAATTAGTGGTTAGTCTCTTTGAACCTGTACTCATTTAAAGAAAGAGGCGAAGAAATATGTCAGCAGATATGACACAAATTATGGGTGAATTTATTGGAACTGCAATTTTAATTTTATTAGGGGGCGGCGTTTGTGCGGCCTGTAATTTAAACAAAAGTAAAGCGCAAAATGCCGGTTGGATCGTCATTGCATTTGGTTGGGCAATGGCCGTAACCATCGCAGTCTTTATTTCAGGTTTCATGGGGCCTGCTCATTTAAATCCAGCAGTGACAATCGCCATGGCAATGAATGGTAATATTTCGTGGGGATTAGTGATACCATTTATTATTGCGCAAGTCTTAGGGGCGATTGTTGGTGCCATTTTAGTTTGGTTAGCATATTTACCACATTGGGATGAAACGGAAGATCAAGGCGCTATTTTAGGTACATTTGCAACTGGTCCTGCTATTCGCAATTTACCAGCGAATATGATTACCGAAGCGATTGGAACCTTCGTGTTAGTATTAGCTTTATTAGCGTTTGGCAACAACGACTTACAATTTGGTAACAATGTCTTTGCCGTTGGTGCTGTTATCTTAGCCGTTGGTCTTTCATTAGGAGGACCAACTGGTTATGCGATTAACCCGGCCCGTGACCTAGGCCCAAGAATTGCTCATGCATTTTTACCAATCAAAAACAAAGGAGACTCTGACTGGGGCTATGCTTTAGTTCCAATCATTGGACCAATTATCGGCGCAATAATTGCGGTATTAGTATTTAAGATGTTTTAATTAATTAGGAACAAACTAAAAGGAACTCTCCCCTCTTATTGATTGAGGGGAAAGTTCCTTTTTTTATATACAAAATTATTTTTCCATCACAGCAGAGTTAACAGAAACGTTATGTTCTTTTTTATTTAATACATACTTAGTTGTTTCCATTAATAAAACAGCTGCTAGAGCTAAACCTAAACTAATTCCAACTTGCATAAAGCCAAAATTACCAGGAATTGCAAAAATCGGACGCATCACCGGTAATAATGTCACAAAGTACAATAAGCTACAAATGACTACTGCCCATACAACTACTTTGTTTTTAAAGAAACCAGCTTGAATTGTAGTTTCAGTATTACTACGTGCAGCAAAAGTTTGCAACGTACGAGCCCAAATTAATGTTGAAAAGGCCATAGCAACACCTAGCTGAGCTGATGTTTGCATCCCAATATACTGGGCAATCACAACCATAACACCAATTAAAGCACCTCGGTAAGCAACCGAGACAAAGGTATCGCCTGAGAAGATCCCTTCGTTTGGATTACGAGGGGCACGCTTCATAATCGTTGGCTCCGCTTTTTCCATCCCTAAGGCAATTGCTGGCAAGGAATCATTCACTAAGTTAATAAACAATAACTGTAACGCCGTAAACGGACTATCCCATCCAACAATTAAAGCAAAAATAATTGCTAAAATGGCCCCTAGATTTCCGGCAAATAGATAAGCAATAGCTTTTTTAATATTGTCAAAGACATTACGTCCAACTGAAACTGCACTAATAATTGAAGCAAAGTTATCATCTGTTAAAACCATTGCGGCTGCATCTTTTGCAACATCTGTTCCTGTTCCCATGGCAATACCAATATCCGCTTGTTTAAGTGCAGGTGCATCGTTTACACCGTCACCCGTCATCGCTGAGACATGACCTTTTTCTTGCCAAGCACGAACAATTCTAATTTTGTTTTCTGGAGAAACACGTGCATAGACACTAATTTTTTCTAAATAATTAGCTAACTCTTTATCATTCAACAAATCTAGTTCTGTCCCTGTTAACGCCATGTCACCTTTAGCAAATATACCGATGTCTTTGGCAATGGCAACTGCCGTTGTTTTGTGGTCACCAGTAATCATTACCGTTTTAATTCCAGCTTCTTTAGCTTCTTGAATCGCACCATAAACTTCTTCACGCGGCGGATCTATCATTGCTAGTAACCCTACAAACACAAAGTCCGACTCATCTTCTAAATCAAGTTCATTTTGATTTTCTAATACTTTATAGCCAAAAGCCAATACACGTAACGCACGCTCAGCGAATGCTTCATTTTGCTTCTTAATGGCAGTTAAACGCTCTTTAGTCATTGGGACCACTTCACCATTGACTAATGCTTGGGTTGAGCGGTTCAATAAAACATCAGGGGCACCTTTTGTTAATAATTGTCTTTCTCCGTTAATTTCATGCGAAGTAGACATTAGTTTACGCTCTGAGTCGAACGGTAATTCAGCCAATCGAGGAAATGTTGTTAACAACTTTCCAATATCTGCTTGCTGTTTCAAACCATAATCAATTAAAGCAATTTCAGTTGGATCACCTAATTTTTTACCATCAGCCGTTACTTTGGCATCATTAACTAATAAACTAATTTGCATTAATTTAGCTTCATCTACTGATGATGTTTCAAACGACCCTTCCAAGCCATTCTGTTCACCATTAGCTAAATAGTAATCGACTACTGTCATTTTATTTTGCGTTAGTGTGCCTGTTTTATCTGTACAAATCACACTTGCTGAGCCTAACGTTTCAACTGCTGGCAATTGACGAATAATGGCATTTTTCTTGGCCATTTTTTTGGTTCCAATTGATAATACAATTGTCACAATGGATTGCAGAGCTTCTGGAATAGCCGCAACAGCGACTGCAACGGCAAACATGAAGGCATTCACGATATCTTGTACTAAGTTACCTGAACCACTACCTAAGAAAATACGTGCCACTTGCACAGCTAAAATAACTAAAGACAACCCTAAAATTGCAAAGCTTAACTTATGGCTGAATTTATCTAAACCACGTTGCAAAGGTGTTTTGTGTTCATCAGTCGACTCTAACATATCTGCTACTTGACCAATTTCCGTTTGATTAGCAATACCCGTTACGACAAACTGACCACGACCATAAGTGACAATCGTTCCGCTGTACACGCTATTGATACGATCTCCAATCGGAGCAGTCTGATTTATAACAGTCACTTCCTTTTCTGCAGGAACTGATTCACCCGTCAACATACCCTCATCAACTTTCAAAGAGGCTGCTTCTATTAAACGCCCATCTGCTGGTACATAGTCTCCCGCATCTAATAAAACAATATCACCCACAACAATGTCTTTAGCAGGGATCGTCACTTCTTGCCCATCTCTTAATACTTTAGCTTCAGGTGCTGATAAATTTTTTAAAGCATCAAGAGAACCTTCTGCTTTTTTTGCTTGGATAACACTAACAATTGAGTTTAGCATTAAAACAGAAAAAATAACTATCGCTTCAATATGCGCCCCCATGATAACTTGAACTAGTGTCACCACTAATAATACAATAACCATCGCGTCTTTAAAGGTATCGATAAAAAGCGCTAAACTACTCTTTTTTTTCTTACCTGCTAACTCATTAAACCCACTTAATTCTTGGCGTTTTTGTACCTCTTCTTTCGTTAAGCCTGATATACTAGCTTGAGTATTTTGAATTACTTCCTCAAGTGATTGTTGATAATACTTTTTTTCCATTCTGTCTTCCCTTTCTATCGTCCTCAAGAATGTCCCATTTACACGCAAAAAAAGTGAGACCTAAAACAAGCTTCTGCTTGTTTTAGGTCTCACCATTTAATATGCTACCAGAAAGTTTTGTTTAAAAACTTACTTACTGTTGATAACATCGCACGAATATGCTGGTTACTCCCCTAAAGGACGTGTTCATTTAAGATATTACTAGTGTAACTTATTCCCTAATAATATGCAAGAATAAAACTTACGCCATTTCTGTTTCGGTAAATTGGCTGTTATACAACTCTTCATAGAAGCCTTTTTGTTCAATCAATTCATCATGATTACCTTGTTCGATGATTTGACCATCTTTCATGACTAAAATCAAATCGGCATCTTTAATCGTTGATAAACGATGGGCAATAACAAACGATGTACGGCCTTCCATTAATTTATCCATGGCTTGTTGAATTAAGATTTCTGTACGTGTATCAACGGAACTTGTTGCTTCATCCAAAATCAACATTGGTGAATCTTTCAACATCGCACGCGCTATCGTTACTAATTGTTTTTGACCCGCTGATAATGACGTATTGTCATCTAAGACTGTGTCATAACCTTTCGATAACGTTTTGATGAAGTGCTCTACACCGACCGCTTTACATACTTCACGCATGCGTTCTTCCGTCGCGCCTTCTTCTGAGTAAATCAAATTCTCACGAATCGTTCCTTCAAACATCCATGTATCTTGTAGTACCATACAAAATGCATCATGAATGGCTTTACGTGATAATGTTGATAATGGATAACCGTCAATGGTGATTTCACCCTCATTGACTTCATAGAATTTCATCAATAAATTAACCAGTGTTGATTTACCAGCTCCTGTTGGCCCTACTATCGCAATTTTTTGACCCGATTTAACATTAGCTGAGAAATCTTTGATAATCATTTTATCTTCGTCATAACCAAATGAAACATGTTCAAACGTCACATCACCTTTGACGTTATCAATGTGTTGCATCAAGTCAGACTCATCTGTCATCTCCGCTTCTTCTAATAAGCCGAAGACACGGTAACTAGCAGCACCCGTTGATTGTAAACTTGTCATTGATTGTGCGATATTTGATAAAGGTTGAGTAAACAAGCGAATATATAACATAAACGCTACAATAACCCCAATAGTAATTTTACCATCGATTACTAAGCTAGCCCCTGTTACACAGACTGCTACATAGCCAATATTTCCAATGAAATTCATTAATGGCATCATTAAACCTGATAAGAACTGTGCCATTTGAGCAGAGTTACGTAACTTGTCATTAACTTGAGTGAAGTTTTGGATAAATTCTGGTTGAGCATTGTAGGCTTTGATATTAGTATGACCGTTGTAGCTTTCTTCAATTTGACCATTTAATTCACCTAGTAAATTTTGTTGTTTGGCAAAATAACCTTGTGATTTAGAAATAATGGTAATCATGAAGACGAAGCCTAGTAATGAAGAAAGAATCCCTACTGTTGCCATTCTCCAATCGGTATAATACATCATCACTATCGCACCTAAAAACTGAGCGATAGCTGCCACTAATGAACCAATCCCTTGGTTCAATGTTTGGGAAATAGTATCCACATCATTTGTTACACGGGATAAAGTATCTCCATAACTTGTTTGATCTAAATATTTTAATGGCAAACGATTGATTTTAGTCGCAATATCACCACGCATTTTTTTAGAAACACGTTGCGTAATAGTCGTCATAATGAAACCTTGTAGATAAGATAGGACCACACTTGCTACGTAAATCATTAAAAGTGTCATGGCAATTTTTTTAATACCTGGCATATCAACCTCGGTCATCATGCCTTCAGTAATAATGTCTGTCAATTCACTTAATTTATTAGGACCAATTAATGTTAAGATTGCCCCGCCAATTGCCGCAATTAACGCGACCGAAATAGCTGGCATATACTGTTTACAATAATTTATTAATTTTCCCCACGTATCGGAGAAACTAGCGTCTATTTTTTCAGCGGGTCTTCCGCCACCATGCATGGGTCTAGCCATTAGTCAATTCCTCCTTCGATAATTGTGAGTAAGCAATTTCTTGGTACACTGAACAGTTTTCCATTAATTCATCATGAGTACCCATTCCAACAATTTTGCCCTCATCTAATACGATAATTTTGTTGGCATTACGGATGGTTCCAATACGTTGTGCCACGATAAATGTTGTTGCCCCACGACGTTGTGAATCAAGTTCCGCACGTAATTCTTTATCTGTTTTGTAATCTAAGGCTGAGAATGAATCATCAAAAATAAAGATTTCCGGGTTTTTATGAATCGCTCTAGCAATCGCTAAACGTTGTTTTTGACCACCTGAAAGGTTTGAACCCCCTTGTTCCACTTTGGCTTCGATGCCGCCTTCCATGTTTTCAACGAACTCTAATCCTTTCGCTGTGCGTAAAGCTTCCTCAACACTATGTGGTTCAGTTGACTTACTATCACCAAACGCGACATTAGATTCAATGGTACCTGAGAAAATCGTTGCTTTTTGAGAAACATATCCAATTTTATTGTATAAATCTTCTAATTTATATTCTTTAATGTTTTTACCATTAATTAAAATTCCACCTGCTGTTACATCATAGAAACGAGCTAATAAATTAATTAAGGTACTCTTACCTGAACCAGTTGAACCAATAAAGGCAACTGTTTCACCTGGTGAAGCAGTAAATGAGATGTTTTCTAACACTTTTTCTTCCGCATCTGGGTATTGGAAATCAACGTTTCTAAATTCCACTTCGCCCATTTCCCATGGTTGTTGTGTTAAGGTACCATCTATAATTTTAGTCTCTGTATCTAGTACTTCATTGATACGGTTAGCCGATACCATGGCACGTGGTAACATGATGAAAATCATCACTAACATCATAAATGACATCACGACTTGCATTGCATAAGATGAATATACAATCATATCTGAGAACAACTGCATTCTTTCTGGCATTGCTTTAGCAGCATCAATTAAGTACGCCCCAATCCAGTAAATCGATAATGATAAACCACTCATGATTAAGCTCATCCCTGGCATCATTAAGGCCATCATACGACCAACGAACAGGTTCGTTTTCGTTACGTCTTCATTAGCTACTTCAAATTTATCTTCTTGATATTTTTCCGCGTTATACGCACGGACAACTCGGACACCCGTTAGCCCTTCACGCATGACACGGTTTAAGTTATCTGTTAATGTTTGAATAATTTTGAATTTTGGTAAAGCAAAGACGACAATGCTACCCACTAACATTAATAACACCACTACGGCTACCGCTGTCGCAATTGACCACTCACTGTTTTTACCAGCGATTTTGCTAATTGCCCAAACCGCCATAATTGGCGCTTTGATCATCACTTGCATCCCCATTGCGATAATCATTTGCACTTGGCTGGTATCATTGGTCGTACGTGTGATTAAACTTGCAATTGAAAAATGTTGCATCTCTTCCATTGAAAAAGCATTAACTTTTTCGAAGACTTCTTGACGTAAACGATGCGCTAAGTTAGTAGCTAACTTAGAAGCAAAGTAACCAACGATAATAGCTGCCACTAAACTTGCAAGGGCACATAGCACCATATACATTCCTGGTTCTTTTAAATCTGATAATTTACTTCCTGGTGTTTGCATCACCATCGTAATTTCTGACATGTAGTCAGGTAGCTTCAAATCTAACCATACTTGTGCGACAATAAAGGCTGTCGAAATCAAGGCGATTAAATATTCAGCCGGTTTAAATTTTCTTAATACTTTAAACATGCGAGGCCTCCTCTTCTTTTTCATAGCTTTTGCATATCCTATACTATACGCCTATAATATTAACTGAATATAAACTTTATTAACAATATTGCGATTTGTTATCTTAATTTTATTAAAATATACATAAAAGGAGCGCACCATTATGAATTCAATCTTAATTGTGGAAGATGACACCCAACTTAATAAGCTCTTTAGCACAGTTCTAACACGTCATCAATATAACGTCTATTCAGCATTTAACGGTGAGGAAGCGTTATCTATTCTTGAAAACCAGCACATTGATCTCATCATATCAGATATCATGATGCCAAAAATTGATGGTTATGAGTTAGTTGAAAGCTTACGTGATGCAAAATATGAAACGCCGGTACTGATGATTACTGCTAAAGATTCCTATCAAATGTTAGAAAAAGGATTTGACATCGGCGCTGACGACTATATGGTCAAACCAATCAACGTCAACGAACTCGTCTTACGCGTACGCGCACTACTTAAACGCGCTAAAATTGCAGTAGAGAAAAAAATAGAGTTAGAACACACTGTTCTAGAATATGATTCTTTAACCGTTCATTTTAATGGAGAAGCCATTATTTTACCCCAAAAAGAATTTCAAATACTATATAAATTAATTTCTTATCCAAATAAAATTTTCACTCGTCAACAGTTGATGGATGAATTTTGGGGACTAGAAAGTCACAGCGATGAGCGTACGATTGATGTTCATGTTAATCGAATTCGTGAGCGTCTAAAAGATGTTACAGATTTTGACATTCTAACGGTTCGCGGACTTGGTTATAAGGCGGTGAAGCACTAATGAAAAAAAATACACGATCATTTCTTTGGTTACACTATACGCTCATCACTTTTCTACTATTAATTATGACCTCTGTTATTGTGGGCGCGATTGCTATTTTCTTATATCAGATTGAGGTTTTCAACCCTGATAAACAGCATCCTTACTTACCCATCGCGTTAATCTTAACGATCAGTGTGCTAATAGGGACTGTCTTATCTGCGGGTAGTGCCCGTAAAATTCTAAAACCGCTAACAGATTTTAATGCGGCTTTAGCTAAGGTCACTCAAGGTGATTTCGATGTAGCATTAAACGAGCACCAACATACAAAGGAAATTCGTGAACTGTACACGAATTTCAACAAAATGACCAAAGAATTAAGTAGCATCGAAACATTGCGCGATGACTTTATCGTCAATGTCTCACATGAGTTCAAGACACCCTTAACAGCGATCGAAGGCTATGCAACACTTTTGCAAGATGAACATATTGAAGATTATGAACGCCAAGATTATACACAAATGATTATTCAAAGCGTCCATCAATTATCCACACTTACCGGCAACATTTTACAATTATCAAAAATTGAAAACAACACGATGCCACTGGACAAAGAATTTTTCCGTTTGGATGAACAACTGCGACAAGTCATTGTTTTTCTTGAACCAGAATGGTCCGCAAAACAAATTGATTTGCAACTTGAATTGGACCGCCTCGATTACTACGGAAATAAATCTCTTCTTTTTCAAGTTTGGAATAACCTAATTAGTAACGCCATTAAATTTTCTGAAGAAAATGACTCGATTTACGTGCAATTAACCACCGAAAACGAGCAAATAAAAGTCGTGATTCGGGACACTGGCATTGGCATGAGTGATAGTGTCAGACAAAAAGCCTTTGATAAATTTTATCAAGGTGATAGGACTCGTCACACTTTCGGAAATGGTCTAGGTCTAGCGTTAGTAAAACGCATAATTGATATGTCATATGGAACGATTTCTTTAGAATCAGCCGAACACGTCGGAACAACCTTTACCATTCTTCTTCCGTTCGAACAAGCTGTTATAAAATCACAACCTAACCTTTAGGAAACTGATTTATTGACACCATTGACAAATTTGGTATTCTAAAATAGAAGTTATTTAAATAACGGGACACTAACAGTTAGAAAGTGAGAACAAATAATGAAAAAGAAATGGATAGGGTACCTAAGCTTAGCAACAATTACCGTTTTATTAACCGGTTGTGCTACCGCTGTTGAAACAACTACTGAATCAAGTGTTACAGCAACAGACACCAGTACATCTGAAGTAAAAGTTGCCGCAACTTACCAACAATTAAATAAAACTGATAATATCCAACACGTAATTCAATCAGTTGAAGAATATGCAACCACACACGCTAATTATGGGAATATCTCTTATGATCCAGAAAAATTAAGTGACGCCTTAGATGTAAATTTTAAAGATAATCCGGAATTACCCGCAGAATTACCACGTGTGGTGACATTAGTCATTAGTAAACATGGCTGCACTAACTGTCATCGATTAGAACCGACTGTTGCTGCTGAATTATTAGAAGCGACTGATGGCCGAATCAATCGTAGTTTTGGTGAAGATTTCCATCAAACAATGTGGTTTGAAGTTCAGGATGA
Source organism: Vagococcus zengguangii (assembly GCF_005145005.1). Classification (NCBI taxonomy): domain Bacteria; kingdom Bacillati; phylum Bacillota; class Bacilli; order Lactobacillales; family Enterococcaceae; genus Vagococcus; species Vagococcus zengguangii. The sequence continues at coordinate 432,425 of NZ_CP039712.1, read as the reverse complement.
TGGACAATTACCCGATTGGTTGACTGTTTTTATTATCAACAGCGGCTATAAATTAGATAAAATTGCCGTACCAAGTATGATGCATATGATTTATTTAAAAGATCAAGAAACTGGTGATTATCGTTGGTTACGTTTTGACCAAGCAGATACGACGCTAACCGATGAAAATTTAGTGGACCGCGCTAACTTAGTTTACGATACCTATTTTGAAGCCTTACCTGGCTTATATGAAGAAGCCTTTAATAACTAAAAGAATAGAAAAAACCGTTGGACATTTATAGTCCCAACGGTTTATTTTTTTACGTCTTCAAATTTTTTCAACAAGTCAGCTAAAGCTTGATCGATTTCCTCACTGGTTTCACCATTTCGTGTTAAAACAATCGGTGGTGTCACTTCCATATCAATGAGCTTAGTCGCAATATATTCACTCCCGTGATTTTCTAACGTAATTTGTGGATGGACATTATTAGACCCACAAGCGCATGGCACTAGGAATGCTAGCTCGTAGCTTGCTTCATCACTCTTACGAAAACGATAATAGCCATCCCCTAGGTATTCACTTGTTTCAGAAAAATGCTCTTTTAACCAATTAATTTGAGTTTGTTTCAAAAAAATCGCCCCCTTTTACTATGTATATTATAGCAAAAAGAGGCGATTTAAACAGCTTAGTGTGAAGGTTTTGTTGATAACTGACCGTCGTTCATGTAATAAACACGGTCACAAAACGCTAGCATACGCTCATCATGGGTTACCATAATCGCGGCTTTATTACGATTTTTCGTTTCTTTTCTTAATAACTCAACAACTTCATAAGCTTTTTTAGAATCTAAGCTTGCCGTTGGTTCGTCGGCTAAAATTAATTCTGGGTCATTCATTAACGCTCGCCCAATGGCAACACGTTGTTTTTGACCACCTGATAATTCATGTGGTAATTTATGTAATTGCTTTTCTAAACCTAGCTCACTTAATAATTCTTTGGCTAAGTCTTCCGTTTCTTTGGCTTTTTTGCCTTTCATACGGCTAACCACTAATAATTGGTCTAAGACTGTTAAGTAAGGTACTAAGTTTGAAGATTGTAAGATGAAACCAATTTTATCTAAACGTAAAGTTGATAATTGTTTAGCATTTAAGCTGGTTAAACTTTGACCATCGATTTTAACATCACCCGTTGTTGGTTGTAATAACGCACCTGCAATTGACAAGAAGGTACTTTTACCTGAACCTGAAGGACCAACTAATGCGACTAACTCACCTGGCTCCACTTCGATTGACACGTTATCTAACGCGATAACTTGTTCTTGATTATCTTCTTGATAAATTTTACTTACATTGATTAATTCTAATGATTTTGACATTATTCCACTCTCCCCAATGCGATTAAAGGATCGACTTTGACAATTTGTCTAACAGAAAATAGCGTACTAATTAAGCTGATAGCAAACAATAGTAAACCATATAATAAGACCATTTTGTTATCTAAAGCAAATGGCATACCGGCTGGTAAAATCACTGCGATACCATAAGTTGCTAAAGCACCTAAGATAATACCAATTAAGGTAATGATGGTTACTTGCCCTACCACAATTTTTGAAATGAAGCCATTGCTTGCGCCGATAGCTTTCATGACACCAAATTGTGGGATTTTTTGCATTGTTAACACATAGAAGAATACCCCGATAATCACTGCAGAAATAGCAACTAAGAAAGCTAACATTAACATGATGGTCCCGTTTTCTTCTTTATAACCAGGCATTGAGGCTACAGCTTGTTTTCTTGTAGCGACTTGCACACCTTTTACTTCTTTTTCTAAATTTTCAGGTTTAAAGTCGTCATTTGTTTGTAAGACAACCGTATTAACTGGATTTTTTTGACCATCATCAGAACCTGGCGCTGCATAACGCATTTCTTGCCATGTTGCTAACGGTAACCAAACAGTTGGTAAATGGTTGAACGTATTTTTTTCTACAAAGCCGACAATGGTGAAAATCTCGTCAGAACCTGAAATTTTGATTTCATCGCCTAATTTGTAGCCTTCGTTTTTAATGGCATCCGCAACAATCACGTCGTTATGGTTTGCTTTATTAAGTGCTACCCCTTCAGTGACCTTAGGTTCGATAAATGAGTTGTTAGTAATCCCTACAACCGTTATATCGACTTTTTTGTCGCTACCGTTTGTTTCATTAGTAGCTGAAGACATGTGTGAACCCATTAACGTTGCATCTTCAATACCCTTAACTGCTTTAATCTCTGTTAAGTCTTCACCAGAAAATGTTGATTTGGTGAATTTGTTATCTGAATCTTTAGCAAATACTAAATGATCCCCGTTTATATTTTGAATTGCTGCCGCGTTTAAAGCATTTAATCCATTACCAAGCCCTGTTAATAAGAACACTAACCACGTGATCAACAAGACGATTAAGGTAATCATGGTATATTTGCCTTTGTTGCGTTTAATTTCGTTCCATGCTAAATACATTGTTTTCCTCCTCATAAAAATAAAAGTTACTATAACGTAACTTTTATTATAAAGAAGCAAGATAACATTGTCTATTATTTTGTTTTTTCTGTTATATACTTTTTCGCCAACAGTTTTTCAGCCAAGTCATCTTATAAAAACAAAAAGTACAGCCCATTTAGACTGTACTTCTTAATATTATTCATCTTCGTGTTTTGCTAGACCATGTAATAGTAGTTTTTTTACAATATCAATTTCTTCAATGTTTTGACGGTCTTCAATCATATGGATAGCGTTCATTAAAAACTTAACAATCCATTCATTAGGTAGCTCATTATTAAAGACATTTTGTGCTTTAGCTTGATCAATTAATTGATCTAAATAGTCTTTAAACATCTCATGTGCCTGTTTTAATGCTAACATCCTATCAGGGAATTTTTGACGCGTTTCATAGTCAATTCGGTATAAGCTTTCTAACAATCGGTGAATATCCGCAAATTCTAAAAACTTATTGAGTAATACTGTCAAAATATCTGTAGGCTTCGAAGCAATTAGAGCAGGCATATCCTCCAGAAATGACGTCATTTCAGCTGACATCATCGCCAAAATCAACTCATCTTTAGTAGGATAATGTTTATATAGAGCTGGACGCGTTACTCCCAACTCTTGTGATAGTTTAGCGAAGGTTAAGTAATCATACCCTCCAATTAAAAGCAAATTTCTCGTTGCTTGATGAATATCTTCCTTGGTCATTTTCATACTTAACCCTCCTCTCAGTTAAATCTTAACGCAAAAAGTGGTCGTTTGGCAACAACCACTCCTTTATTCTTATTTAATTAAATCTTCAAATAATTGAATCATCTCACGTGAATTGACAATTTTCTCTTCAAATTCCTGATAATACTTCGTCACATAATTATAGAACAAAATATCAATAACCATAAATTGATTCAATAATGAACTTGTTGCGGCACTTCTGAAGTTTCCTTCGTTAGCATTATAGGTGTGTAACGACCAATCAACTAGCTGATTTAGTGGGCTTTTACCAAATTGTGTGACACCTACTGTTTGACAGCCTATTTGTTTAGCGATTTTGACAATGTGTAGAATCTCTGATGTTTCACCAGAATTAGAAACGACCATTAATAAGCCGTTTTTACCTAACGAAGACATTGTCGTTAATAGTAAGTGATGATCTTGAAAGGCCATTGCTGTCTTGCCGACACGATTAAATTTTTGAGCAATATTTTCTGCTACAATACCAGATGCCCCAATCCCATACACAAATAACATATCCGTTTGATAAAGCGCATCAACTGTCGCATTCACAGACTCATCCATTAATTGGACCGTTTCGGTCAAAGTATGAATGGCATTGTTCAATAATTTATTTTTAATGGTATCAGGTGATTCGTTGGGTGTAATATCTGAATAGGATGAAACGCTTGGTGCATCTAGCTCAGCCGATAATTTTACTTTTAATTCAGTAAAACTACTAATCCCAATCGAACGGCAAAAGCGAATAACAGATGCTGGTGATGTATCAGACGCTTTGGCTAGCTGACTAGCAGTCATCGTAATCGCTGCTTGTGGCTCATTCAAAATATAATCAGCAATTTTACGTTCTGCTTTTGATAAGGTTGATTGGACACTTAGTACACGATTATGGATATGTTTACCATCTAAACTCACAAAATCCCTCCTTGTTCTATTTATATTCTAAAAAACGGTATAATGTTTTAGTCCTAAACATTATACCGTACTTCTCTTAAAATTCGAAAAAAATTAATACAAAAAAACTTTTTTTAACAACAAAAATAATTAGTTGATCGCTTTTCTAACAAAACCTTGACCCGCGATTAATTTTTCAGCCGCCACTTCTTTCGTACTATCCGTTAAAATCATCACAATAGCTAATTTCACCTCTTGATTAGCTTCAAGATACTTTTGACTCGCTACTTCATAAGAACATTCCGTTGCTTCCATAATAATTCGTTTAGCACGTTCAACTAATTTCTCGTTGGTAGGTTGGACATCCACCATCAGATTTTTATAGACTTTTCCAATTCCTATCATAGAAGCAGTTGATAACATATTTAATACTAATTTTTGAGCTGTACCAGATTTTAAACGAGTGGAACCTGTTAAGATTTCAGCGCCGACTTCAACTTCAATTGGGAACTCCGCATATTGGCTGATTTTGGCATTTTTATTACATGCTACAGTCGCTCGAGTCGCGCCGACTTCTTTGGCATATTCCAAACCACCGATGACATAGGGAGTACGGCCACTTGCTGCAATACCAATTACGATATCCGTTTCATTCAATCCTATCGCTGCTAAATCAGTTTGTGCTAAAGATTCAGAATCTTCAGCTCCTTCAACCGCAACCATCATAGCATCTAAGCCACCTGCAATTAAACCTTGGACTTGTTCCGGCTTCGTTCCAAAGGTCGGCACACATTCTACAGCATCCAAAATACCTAGTCGACCACTCGTGCCTGCACCAATATAAATTAGACGCCCACCTTGTTTAAAAGACTCAATAATTTTGTGTACGACTTGTTCAATTTGAGCTAAGCTTTCTTTAATCGCTAATGGTACTTTAGCATCCTCTTCATTCATAATCATTAAAATCTCTTGTGTCGACATTTCATCTAAATGAGTGGTTCGTGAATTTCTTTTTTCAGTTGTTAAATTATCTAAATTCATCCTAGTCTCCTTAATAAAAACGTTCTTTTCATTTATTATAAGACAAAAGGAATAATATTTCAATATAAATAGATTGTTTTGAAAATAATATTTCATAAAATAACCACCTACTTAAAAAAATAATTAATGACATAAAAAGTGCCTGTTCATCGTTTAGAACAGGCACTTTAATATTGGTTAACGACTAAATTATGCTTCTGACAGTTGCTTTAATGCTGCTTGTGCCAACAAATTTAAGTAATTCCACGGACGATCAAAATGTGGTTGGAAGAAGAAATCTTGTAACGCCAAATCTTCTACCGTCATTTTATTTTGAACAACAACTGATAAGGTATTGGCTGATTGCGTAATATCATATTTAGACATTAATTGCCCACCCAAAATCACATACGTGTCTTTGTCATACACTAATTGCATGTAAACTTTTTCGGTGGTTGGCATGAATTCCGGACGATAGTTATCTTCAAACCAAACCGCTTCTGCATTTATCCCTGCTTGTAACGCATTACCTAAAGTCATTCCGGTTGAACCGATTGTCCAACCAAATAAGTACAAGCCCGACGTTCCTTGCGTACCACGATAGGCTAAATGATCACCACTAATATTAGCGCCAACAATCATTCCTTGTCGAACAGCATTAGTTGCCAGCGGAATATAATTTGACTTATTCGTTGGATTGTAATTCACAACAGCACTATCTCCAGCTGCAAAAATATCTGGCTGGCTCGTTTTCATAAATTCATCAACGATAATCGCACCGTTTGGTAACATCTCCACTTTATCTTTTAATAATTCTGTTTGTGGGCGGAAACCTACACATAAAATCGCCAAATCCGCCTCATAAGCACCCTCATTGGTTTTTACGGCTGTTAATTGCCCTTTCTCGCCTGCTACAAATTCTGAAACTGTTTCATTCAACGCGACCTTTACACCTTTTTCACGTAAGAACTCTTCCAAAATATTTGTATGACCCGCATCTAAATATTTGTTTAAAATACGATCTAAACCATCAACTAACGTCACTTCTTTATCCGATTCTACAAAAGCCTCCACAAGCTCAATCCCAATATAACCCCCACCAACAACGACGACTTTTTGTGCGTTATCAGCTTTGGCGATGATTTCTTTAGCCTGATTGTAGTTTTTACATAGTAAGACATTGTCCAATTCACGTCCTGGAATTGGCGGTGTGATTGGCCATGAGCCTGTTGTCATGACTAATTTATCATATGCTGTTTCCGATACCTCTCCAGTAGTTAAATCTTTTGATGTGACAACTTTTTGCTCCACATCAATTGCTGTTACTTCATGCTCCATGTGAAGTTTGGCACCTAAAGAAGCTAATTCTTCTGGACTTGAATAAAATAAATCTTGAGCGTTCTTCACAACACCCCCAACATATAATGCGATACCGCATGATAAAAACGAAACATTGTCATTACGTTCGAAAACGGTAACATCTGCTTCTGGATTATTTGCTAAAATATTTTTGACTGCTGCTGTTCCAGCATGGGTACAGCCGACTACTACTACTTTCATTTTGTTTACCTCCTTATATTTATTAGTTGAATTCCCTCAAATATTTTTTGAATTCCCCCAACGAGCTTGACTATAACAAAATAAAAAAAACGATTCATCGATGATGCTTGCTCATTCAGCAGAAAAAATAGACTATAATTGACGATTTTCTTCACAAGCGTAGAAGTTTAATTTAACTCTTCCTATATAAAAGCAAATAAAAAAAGTTTGTGTAATAAAAATCACAAACTTTTTTTATTTTTATTAAATTACTACCCTTTATTGTGTAGGAGGTGTCCTTCTTTCTTGTCCATGGTTATTAACTGAAAATCTTCCTTCATCGGCGGGAATAATCGGCGCACCACTTTCCCACAGCCAACCACCAAATTCTGTACGCTCAAAATCATTATACGCTTCAACGACTTCTTCACGTGTTGTCATAACAAATGGACCATAAGCAAATACTTCTTCGTCAATCGTTTTGCCAGTAAACACCATGAAGTCAAGCGCCTCTGTTACTGTAAAATCGACATCACTATCCGATGTATAAACCAATAAAGATGGGGCAGTAATTTTATTACCATCAACGCTTACTTCACCTGAACGGATGAATAATTGAACCGGTACTTCTTCTGGAAATTGTGGAATAGTTAAGGTTTTGCCCTGTTCCAATTGTCCTTCCCAAATATTAACGTAATGATTTTCATCATGTCCGTATGACACCTCGCTTGGTTTGGGTGCACTCGCATCCAAATATGATCCAGCTAATACTTTTAAATAATTCTCACTTGGCTTTTCTTTATCCAATACTACAGTTGGCAACTCTTCTCGCCAGTGCATCTCGTAAGAACCTTCAACCATTTTCATTTTCGCCGGTAAATTAAGCCAAATTTGGACAATTTCAAACGGATTCGGTTGATCTGTATTTACTAACGGAAACATCTCAGCATGTTGCATGCCTTTACCTGCAACCATCCACTGAACATCCCCATTACCATAACGACCATAATTCCCATGTGAATCAAAATGATCTATATAACCTGTTTTCGCATAAGTAATCGTTTGAAAACCTCGGTGTGGATGAGCTGGAAATCCTGGTACATATTCACCATGATACATTTTCCAACCTCTTGTTGAACTAAAATCATTGCCTTTTTCCCAATCAATAGGGAACTCAATAGGTGCCATTTCACCATTACCTGCTGGATAGGCATCTAAATGATGCGCCGCTAAAATATACGGATTTTGAACAGGGATTCTTGCACCTTCAACTGGATAAACTTTACCTTTAATCATCTTATTTTCCTACTTTCTTTTTAAGAGGTAACTAACTTAAAGTAAGTATAAGTGATTCATGCTTTTTAAACAACTTTAAAGCTCATTAAAAAATAACAAAAAAGACCGCATAAAAAAATGCGATCTTCTTCTTATTTTCGATTCAATTGATAACGAACTAAAATAAGAATATATAAAGCTGTAGTGAAAATCGTAATAGCGATTGGATTAGTCAAAATAACTGAAATTAATAAACCAAACAATACTAAAATGACAATCCCCGACATCCATTGTTTAGCGGTTGCTTTTAATTCGCTAAATAATTTAAAACTTGCTGCAGTAATAATTAACCAAACAATGATCATTGAATATGAAATCGAACTTACTAAATAATTGAATAAGTTATCGCCAACAATCATTGATAAGATAACACCAGCATATAAGATACTAGAACAAAATAACACTGCACGCTGTGGCACATTTTGTTTGTTTAATTGTGCTAGTTTTCCACCAAATCCTGTTTGATCTTTCAATCGGAAATATAACGTTCGTGACGTGGCATAGACACCTGAATTGATTGATGAAAACAATGCCAAAATAATAACAAAGTTAACAAAATCACCTGCAAACGGTACACGCATTTTTTCAAAGACTAAGACAAACGGGCTTTCTGGACTTGTGGCCAATGTTTCCCATGGGTAAATAACTAATAAGAATAATAACGGTAAAATATAAAATGAAACGATACGTCCCATTACCCCACGAATAGCTTGTGGAATAGCTTTTTTAGGATTTTCGGTTTCACTGACTGTAATAGCTAACATCTCTGAACCGGCATATGAATAAATCACGACCAGCATTGAGCTTAAGATTCCTTTGAAGCCAGTTGGCATAAAGCCACCATTATTCGTCAAATTACTAAAGGCTGATTGAACGCCAACATCGAATACTTGACCCACCACTAAGATAATAGCTAGAGCAATTAAGACAATAATAACCGAAATTTTAGCGACTGCTAACCAGTACTCTGTCTCTGCAAATACTCTAACTGAATACAAATTAATCATGGTCGTCAATAAAGCAATGATTAAGACAAATACCCAGGTTGGAATGCTTGGAAACCATAATTGCAAGAAACTTGAAGCAGCGACTGCTTCAGCGATAATATTTACCATCCAAACAATCCAATACGTCCAGTCGATGAAGTCGCCTGTTCGCTCACCTAAATATGGTTTCAGGATACCCGATAAGCCACCTTCACCGTTTTTATTGTGCACAACCATTTGGCCTAAGCCATACATCACAACAAATAATAATAAGCCACCTAATAAATAACTAATTAATACTGCAGGACCAGCAATTCCAATTGCTTCACCACTCCCTTTAAATAAACCAGCACCAATTGCCCCTCCTAATGCGAGCATCGTTATATGTTTAGTAGACATTTTCTTTTCTAATTTTTTATCCATTGATTTCCCCCTTAAACGATATGTTATTCTATCAAAATTAAACGTTAATGGCAATTTTGTGCAAATCAAACCTTTTTGCACATTACTTTTTAATAAAGCACCGTGATATCAAGGTTTTCTAATAACTATAAACGACATATTTGAAAAAAAAGTTGATTTATCCATCTGAGTTCACTAAAAAAACTTTTTTTGTTCATATTTTTTTCGTATTTCAATCGTTTTTACTGCCTATCTTTTTATGATTTATGTTAAACTACAGATTGTGCACTATTTATTTTGTTAAAGGAGAACACTTATTTATGAAACACTTTAAAGTTCAAGATTTAATCTCAGTTGGTATTTATGCCGCTATTTATTATTTATTAATGGCTCTAGCCGTTTTTGCTTTACACATGGGATTTGGTATTTTTAGTTACATCTTCATCCCTAGTGGCACAGCACTTGTAGCAGGAATTGTTTATTTGTTAATGACTCACCGTATTCCTAAATTTGGTGCCATTACGATTTTAGGGTTAGTCAATGCCGCTTTCTTCATGTTTTCTGGTTATTTTGCCTTGTCATTTATTCCAAGTATTGTTTGTGGTTTCTTAGCTGATATCATTCAACACAAAACAACTTTACCTGAAAAAGCACGTACTCTTTTAGGCTATACTATTTTCAACTTCAGCTTAACGGGCCCTATTTTGCCAATGTGGTTCATGCAGGATGCTTACAAAGAAGCCTTAGCAAACAAAGGAAAAGATGCGAGTTACATTGTTGAAATTTTGAAACCTGTTAACACGACAACGTTTATCTTAATTATTTTATCTATTATTGTATGTAGCGTGATTGGTTTATGGTTTGCTAACAAAATTTACCAAAAACATTTTGCCAAAACAAAAGGACAAAAAAATGAGAACATTATCCGTTAAATTTGATCCCCGCAGTAAGCTAGTGACTGTTTTATTTGCTAGCTTACTTTTGATGTTTCGCTTTGACTTAACAATCGAACTAGCCTTTATGACCCTACTCTTTCTATTATTCTGTTTAGAAGGTAGCTGGAAACGAGGGCTTTTTTACTACCTGAGTTGTTTATTTATCCTATGGTTTAGTGACTGGTTGTTGAACTATATTAACCAACCCTTTATCACCTTTATTTCGTTTGGATTTATCGTCTTAAGACGTTTCTTCCCGACGATTATGGCCGCTGGGTTTGCCGCTAACAAGACCAAAACCAGTCAGTGGATTGCCACTTTAAAAAAATGGCACTTCCCTTTTTCAATTATTGTCCCGCTAGCGGTATTATTCCGATTTTTTCCAACCTTTATGCAAGATTTCAAACATCTACACAACGCGATGAAATTTAGAGGGATTGTTCATTCTTATTGGGACTTGATTCGCCATCCGTTTCGTACAATTGAACATTTAGTCGTCCCGTTACTAATGTCGACTGAGAATATTTCACTCGATTTATCGGCTGCTTCTTTAACGCGAGGTCTAGGAAATCCAGCGCCGCAATCAAGTATTTATCCCATTAAATTCGCCTGGTATGACTACCTGCTGTGCCTAGTCATTATTTTATTAGGGATTGGAGGATTTACTTTATGATTAACGCTCACAATCTCTCCGTTACAATGAATAACACAAAGATATTAGATGACCTGAATTTGGCTATTACACCGGGCGAATGTGTCATCATAACCGGTCCGAGTGGTAGTGGTAAATCTACGCTAATCAACCTATTGGCCGGCTTAATTCCAGAATTATATGACGGGCAACTAACAGGTAAACTAACAGTTGGCAAACAAACTGTTCCACCAACTGATTTTTATGCTTATGTCGAACAGCTTGGGGTTGTTTTTCAAAATCCAAAAACACAATTTTTTACGAGCGATGTATATTCAGAACTGGCTTTTCCAATGGAGAATTATGGAATGGAACGAGTGGACATGTTACAACGTCTAGCTGATAAAACAGCTGAATTAGGATTAGAGCCGTTTATTGACCGTCAGATGTTAAACTTATCCGGTGGGGAAAAGCAATTAATTGCCTTTACTTCTAGTAGTATGATGCCACATTCACTGTTTTTACTAGATGAGCCCTCAAGTAATCTTGATAGCCAAACGCAACAAAAACTACTAGTAGCGCTTCAACAAATGAAAGCTGCTGGTGTCACCATCATCATTGCGGAACATCGCTTGGATTATTTGCTCCCCTTAGCGGATCGTTTTATTTTGATGGAACATGGAAAAATAACAAAAGAATTCTCAGCTCAAAACTTTCAACAATTAAGCAATCATGAGCTACATATGCTTGGCTTACGTGCCATTCATCCCTTTACTTCAAACAATACAGATGATATAGCTCTAACAAATGAGACTAAAAAAGCCCAAGTTATCCAGTTAGAAAGCATTAGCTATCGTTATCACGCTAAGAGCGAACGATCACTTTCTATTCCCTTCTTAGAATTTAGTAACCAAGAAATCATCGGGATTGTTGGGCATAACGGGGCTGGAAAATCTACATTTTCAAAGTTATTAACAGGTCTATTAAAACCTAAGTCTGGGAAAATTTCCCTAAATGGTAAAAAATTGTCAAAAAAAGCCTTAATTAATCAAAGTTTCTTAGTTATGCAAGATGTCAATTTACAATTATTCTTTGAAACTGTGGAAAAAGAACTTACGCTGACACCAGTTGACGGGAATTTATTTGACCAAGTTGTGGAAAAATTAAATTTGGTTCACTTGTTAACACGTCACCCTCAAACCTTGTCAGGTGGGGAAAAACAGCGTGTCGCAATTGCTAGCGCACTTCTTTCTGGTAAACAACTGATTATTTTTGACGAACCAACGAGTGGACTTGATTATCGTCACATGAAAGAATTTAGTGAAACACTGACCTGGCTCCGTGACCGTGGTGTCTTCGTCCTAGTGATCAGTCACGACCAAGAATTTATGTCCCTAGCTTGTGATCGTTTGTTACATTTTGAAAATGGTCAACTTATTCAAACCAAAAACGAAGGTGCCTAATGATAGGACACCTTCGTTTTTTTATTTATTCGTAACTGTTTTTTTAGATAATTAACATAACAAGCTGCCACAAAAATAACTGCCACGATTGCTAGACTTTGTTCAAGCAAACTACACACTCTCATCAACGAATAATAACGACTACCTTGTAGAAAACAGTCTGTATATTTGGTTAAAGCTATCGCCGAAATGACTAAAGGAAATGTATACGCCGCGTAACTTGGATAAAAAGTCGGTTGAAATTTTAGACGTAGCAAGCATAATGCGACAACATATAAACCTTGAGAAATAACTAATAGCGCTAACGCTAACTTCGTATATTGAGCGCCATAAACCGTCAGTAAGCCTACTAAACATAACGAACCTGGTGCCGCTAAAATCGTAACTAGTGGCCATTGCTCTGGTTCAAATGTTTTTATTTTAAAAATTCTTACTATCATCACTGGTAACAATAGGACATAACCCATTAAAGCGCTGATTAAACTTATTTTGGCAACTAGTGGATAAAAAACCATGCCTGTACTGGCTGCTACTCCGATTCCCACAAAAACAATAAACCAACTTGGCATAATCGCATTTATCTTAACTTGTTTCTTAATAACTTGTTGATAAAAAAAAGCCAGCAACCACACATAGTGCCCTACTATAAGTATTAGCCATAAATTTTTCATTAGTGGCTGAGTAGTTACTAACAAGACTTTTCCCCAGAGTGAAACTAGAATCATCGATGCCATAATAATCGTGGGGAAAACTGACGCAATCACTGGATTTTTTAAACTTGCTCTCACATCAGGTAATAGCCAAAATATTTTTAACCATAGTAATGCACAACCTAACGTTGCAAAGACAAGTAATAATTCTGCTAATATTTTCAATGGCCCAGACATTAACAACGAACTTAAAGAGGCCATTCCCAACATCAAGCCGCCCATTGGTATCGGAATAATTTTTAATAACTCTTTCATGCCGCTCACTTCCTTTTCTGTATACTTGAAGTATAAAAGTAGGAGAGTTATTATTAAAGAAAATAATTACGATAATCATTATTACATTTATTAATAATAGGAGGCGTCTACCCATGTTTGCATTAATTGATACGTTCCTAGCTGTATACGAAACAAGAAGTTTTACGAAAGCTGCTGAACAACTATTCATTTCTCAACCGGCTGTCTCGGTCCATATCAAAAAATTAGAACAGCACTTCGATGTCACCCTCTTCACGCGAGGAGGTAATCATCAATTAATACCAACTGAACAAGCCGATTATTTATACCCAAAACTCCAAGTCTTAAAACAGACCTGGCACCAACTCGAACTAGAAGCAAAGGACATGCCTTTAACTAAGCAAGACATTACCATAGCCCTTTCAAATACCCATGCCCTGAAAGTTTTTCCAAAACTATTAACTCGTTTGCTCGAGAAATTTCCACAAGTTAATTTCCATTTAGTTGAAACAAACTCACAATCCGCTCAAAAAATGATTAAACACTATCAAGCGGATATTGGCTTTATTGAAGATGACTTGCTTGATTCAGCGATTAAGCGCGAATTTTTTTATGAAGATCAATTAGTCCATTGTGGTCAAGTGCACTCACCTTATTGGCTACTGCGTGAACCTAGTTCAGGCACTTACCGTTATCAAAATGATTACTTAAAAAAAAATAACTTACAACCCGAATTTATCCACGTCAATAGTAACGAGATGATGCTCGCCTTACTAAAAGAAGGGATTGGACAAACGGTTCTTTCAAAACTTTTTATCCCAACTGATAGTACAATCCCTATCAATCATGTTGTAGCACAACGACCGCTTTATCTCATCACACGCCAAAATGAAACGGAATCATTGGTTCATCAAATTAAGAACGCTGTTTTAGCTCATGAAAAATAAAATCACTCATCCATTTATTAAATTTTCTTAGCAATTAATAAAAATAAATAACAAGTACTCTTAAGTTAATGTATAATTTACCTTTAAGTGTCAAAAAATAAACATATAAAGGATGAGTAGATGGTAAAACAAATTAAAAGAGTAGGTTTGATTTTAATCAGTGCGCTAATTTTAGCAGCCAGTGTTAACTTATTTATGAGCCCGCATCATGTAGCAGCAGGTGGCGCAAGTGGTTTGGGGGTTATCATAGAATATGCGTTAAATATTGACCGCTCCATTACAGTATTAATTTTCAACATTGTGGTATTAGTACTTGCAGCACTCTTTTTAGGAAAAGAATACTTTTTTAATACCTTAATTGGAGCGATTGCTTTCCCAGTATTCTTAGGAATGTTGCCGGAATATATGGTCGTTAGTGATCGATTTTTATCAATTATTATTGGAAGTATCGGTTGGGCTATTGGTGTATCCATTTTGTATAACATTCAAGCCTCAATTGGCGGAACAACCATTCCACCACTAATTCTTGAAAAATTCTTCCATATTAGCCCATCAATTGGCCTATTAGTATCAGATGCCATTGTCGTTTGTCTAAGCTTATATATTTTCGGGATTGAATCGTTCTTCTTCGCCCTTATTTCGATTGCGATTACGTCAGTTGTGATGACCTATTTAGAAACCGGGATTAACCGCAAAAAAGCGATTATTATCGTTACTAGCATGGATCCAACTGAATTCCGTGAAAAAATGGACGCCATCACTGTTCAGACATTAGTGATGTTTACCGTCCAATCCGGTGAAGAAAACAAACGCGACACGATGAAATTAATTGTTACATCAGACAAAGAGTATCCTGTCTTGAAACAAGCGATTAGTCAAATCGATCCACAAGCCTTCGTGATGGCTTACAATGTTTCAGAAGTCAGTGATTTAGGTTTAACCTATCACCCAAGCGATATTTAATTCACAGTAAAATGCAAAGTAGCGCGGCTAAACGAGCCGCGCTACTTTTTATTTTATTTGAAAAAAGCTGGTAAATATTGTTTGTGTGCTTCTAACATTTCATCCATGACTTGTTTTGCCACATCACCACTTGTAATTAAAGGATTCATCGTGAACGCTTGTAGTAGCGTACCACGGTCACCCGTTACCGCTGCTTCAAGTGTTAACTCTTCCATTGACTTCATCACTTGAAGTAAGCCGCGTTGTTTTGGACTGAAGTGCCCAAAGTTAAATGGCACAGGACCATTTCCGGTCATCATACACGTTACTTCTACGGCTGACTCATCTGGTAAGTCTTTAATTGTGCCGTTATTACGTGTGCTAACGGTCATCACTTTACGTGTGTCATTGTAAATAGAATTGATTACTTCGCACGCAGCTTCTGAATAGCGTGCACCTCCACGTTCAGCTAATTGTTGTGGTTTGTAATCTAAATTAGGATCTTTGTAAAGTTCAAACAATTCATGCTCAATTTGTTTCACTTTTTCGGCACGGGTACCATTTGCTTTGAAGTCTTCTAATTCTTCGGCTAACATTTTATCGGTGTAGTAGTAGTAGTTATGATATGGACATGGGATCATTTCTAAGTTTTCCACTTGTTCATAAATCAAGCTGTTATCTTTAATATTGGCAACAATTGATTGGTTTTCATCGTTACCGTACATTTTTTTAATTAACTCTTGGGTACGGTCCACGCCGTTTTTATCCACCGCCGTATGCCAGTGTAAATGATTAATCCCTGCGAATTGGAAGAAAACATCGCCTAGTTGTTCGCCCAATAATTCCGTCTCTTGGTAAACGGCATTAACTGGAATATTACATAAGCCAATCACTTTATCCCAGTTACCGTAACGTAACACTGCTTCAGTCACCATACCTGCTGGATTTGTGAAGTTAACTAACCACGCATCCGGGCATAATTCTTTCATATCTTCCACAATTTCTAAAATAACCGGAACCGTTCTTAACGCTTTAAAAATTCCGCCTGCTCCATTGGTTTCTTGACCGATTAGACCATGACTTAATGGAATACGTTCATCCAAAATACGTGCATCAAGTAACCCAACACGCATTTGAGTGGTAACAAAGTCCGCGTCCTTTAAGGCTTCACGACGGTCTAATGTTAAATGTACCTCAATTGGTAAGCCAGCCGCTTTAACCATACGTTTGGCCATCTCACCAACGATTTCTAATTTTTCTTTTCCGGCTTCAACATCGACTAACCATAATTCACTTAACGGTAATTGTTCATAACGATTAATAAACCCTTCCACTAATTCCGGTGTATAACTTGATCCTCCACCAATTGTGACAATTTTTAATTTTTTTGCCATGTGCTTACCTCCTAGTTGTTCTGCTATCTCTACTATATGAAGTTATGTACCAAAAGTAAACCGTTTGCAACCTTTTACTAACAAGTCACATTAGTTGTAATTTGTTACAAACAAAAAACATCTTGTTACAACACTAAACAGGCGAATTGTGCCTTTATTTGACCTCTTCTTTCCTCTCATTTATAATAAAACAAGTTGTTATATTTAATAGGGAGGTAACAAGATGTTATTTTTATCTCATCAAGTTGAGTTGAATCAATTAGAAATCGATATTTATCATTACATCACCCAAAATATTGATAAAGTCATTTACATGCGCATTCGTGATTTAGCTAGTGCGACGCATGTTAGTACCACCACCATTTTACGATTTTGTAAAAAATTTGGTTGCCAAGGATTTGCTGATTTTAAATTAAAATTACAAATGTACGTCGCTGAACAGCAAGAGCGTAGTGAGGCGATTCAGTTAGCTGACGAATTACCTTATATTGAGTTTTTAAAGCGAACTAATTCGCTTGATTTTCAACAACCTATTGAAGAAGCAGCCAATATCTTAGCTGATTCCGATCTTATTCTATGTATTGGTATCGGCACATCTGGTGTCATGGCTAGCTATGCTTCGATGTTGTTTAGCTCATTGTTCAATTTGGCTTTACCCATTACTGACCCCATGAATTTACCAATTGAAAATATCTCAGCTCAATTAAATAAAAAAGTTTGTCTGCTGATTATCTCAGTTTCTGGGGAAAATCGTGACATTATCGAATATATCAATCAATTAAGCTTGACCAACACGACCATTGTCTCGATTACAAATAGTGGTAACTCAACAATCTCAAAGTTATCGACGGTTAATATCCCCTACTATACGAATACTGAAATGTACAAAAACACAAATATCACGTCCCAACTACCGGTGACCTATATTATCGAAATGATTGGAAGATATGCTAATCATCTTATCACTCGAGACAGTCAATAATCAAACAAACGGATGATTCTAATCATTTACGTTATAATAAAAAAAACTAATGTAACAGGAGATACCTATCATGTTAAAGCTTCTAAAGTGGGGCTTAATCCCCTTAATAATTCTAGTACCCTTTATCGCAGTTAATTCCCTTGGATTATCCGTCAACGCCATTCAATATATTTTTTCACTGACGCCTGAAGTAACAGATGAAAAACGCTTGAAAGACGTTCAAACAAGAATAAATATACTAAAAGATATCGAATATACATCGGACTATGACAACAATATCGCTGATATTTATTACCCAAAAACGCCCGGAAAATATCCCGTTGTTTTTTGGATACATGGTGGGGCTTATGTTGCTAGTAGTAAAGACAGTGTGGCTGAATATGCTGCTAATTTGGCGGATAGTGCTCAAGTCGCAATTATTTCTATGAACTATGAATTAGCTCCAAGTGCCCCCTATCCTAGTCAGCTACTCCAAACTAGTCAAATGGCACGCTATTTTATTGAAAATGCACAAGAGTTTCCCATGCTAGACCTTGAGAAAATTTTTGTGGGTGGTGATTCTGCTGGTGGGCAAATTGCAGCGCAATATCTCCTAACCCAAACAAATTTAGTTTACGGCAAACAACTAGGGGTACCCAAACTAATCGATAATTCACAGCTAAAAGGCGCCTTACTATTTTGTGGTCCGTATGAAATTAATCAACTAAAAAAGACAGATGGCAAATCAGTATTAGCTAAGTTTTTATACCGAACAGTCGCCTGGGCCTTAATTGGTAAAAAAGATTGGCAAAATGAACCACAAATCGATGAGGCGTCAATCTCTGCTCACTTAACAGAGGATTTCCCACCTAGTTTTATTACTGACGGCAACAAACTATCTTTCCCTGATCATGCTAAAACATTGATTGATCGTTTAGAAGCCTTAGGTATAGAGAATCAATCACTATTTTTTGAAGAAAATAAAGAGCTAGGTCATGAATATCAATTTGACTTTACTAAACCAGAGGCGCAAGTAGCATTTGAACAAGTGGTCCAATTTATTAATAAGCAAATAAAAAACTAAAGACAAGCGAGTGAAAAAGCTCGCTTGTCTTTAGTTTTTTTACAACAATTTATACAAAAATACATACATCAACTAATCAATTTGTTATACTACCATTAAAATAAACGTATAAAAGAGGTGCTTCTTAATGTACGTAGTGGCAAAAAAATTAGTTATTGAAAAAGACTTATTACGTCAAATAAATCTATTTGAATTACTCGTTCAACATGAAGAATTGTCTGGAAAAGAATTAGCTAAAATGATTAACGCATCTGAACGAACGGTTTTCAGTGATATACAATCTTTACGATTCATGCTTCCAAACGGTTGGGCAATTGACTCCGGACAACGAACAGGCTTTAAAGTTATAACAGACTACTCCATGCCCTTAAATGATGTTTGGGAGCATTTTTTTGAAATGTCCATTGGCACTCAATTAATGAAGGAACTTCTCTATTCAAATGAAGTCAACGTTCAAATGTTTCTTCAAAAAGTAGGTATTTCCAAAGAGACCCTGAAAAGGCATGTTCAAAGATTAAACCGAGCGCTTAAAGAATTTAAATTAAAACTCCATATAAGTTCACGAATTATCCAAATAACAAGCAGCGAATTATCTATTAGATTATTTTTCCACCGCTTACTTTTGCCTTTCACAACAAACAATTTCTTCTTTGATGATTACGTTATCCATGCGAGTAACTATCAACGATTTTTGGCACGTTTAGAGCGTCAGGGGTTGGGTATCAAAAACGAAGAAACATTTGGACTGTGTTGGTTTTTTATCAATACAATTCGCATTAAAGCTAATTGTCCGATAGTCATTACCATTCCTAACGAACATGATGAATTACGTAATACTTATCAAATCAATTTACACCAACTCTATCAATCTGAAGGTGTAACACTTGATACAACTGAAAGCTTCTTTGCCTTCTTTTGTTATTTAGAAAGTTGGAATTACTACAATTCCTTTAACCCCACTGTTAAGAATATTTTGAAAAAAAATTATGGCGAAATTTTTGACCATAGCGTTGCGCTTACTAAAAAGATTAGCCATTCATTACAAATTCCAGCTTTAAACGACACAGATTTATCTCGTAATATAGCGCTTTTGTTCTTAAAGTATTATGAATCAGCTGAACTGTTTCAACAATTTTTAAGTGAATACCCTGAACTCTTAAATATGGAACTCAATCATTCTGAAACACTAAAAGACTTATTAAGAGAGACCTTTTCTCGGGAAGCCCCGTATTCAGAATGGAATTTAAGTGAGCATATCGTTGATAATCTCATATTATTAATTAATGAAGCTCTATCAACCATAAAACTTAAAAAGAAAAATGCTTATTTTATTTTTCAATCCGAGCCTTCTTGGAAAATTTTCGTCTACCGCGAATTAAGCAACCTATTCGATGCACATATTAACTTGATTGAAACCAATCTCTCAGAATTAGCGTCTTTAAATTTAGACAGTGATGATATCATTATTGCCAATCATCCCATCAACCATACACAAGTCATTTATTTATCGCTAATCCCAACTCCCTCTGAGCTCCAAACAATAAAAGAAACTGTTCAACCTAGTATTTTAGAAAAAGGAAAAGAAGTAGCGCATTAAGCGACTACTTCTTCTTTTTTGTCCATCATTTTCTTAGTGACTGACTTTTCTACTTCAACGAGAATGAAGACCATTGCAGCAATAGCAATAACTAATAGATGTTGCGCTCCACTTAGACGCGCTGTTCCAACTAGTTGTTGAGCAAATGGAACAAACAATACTGTTCCTTGAACAATAGCTAGAGCTCCTAGTGAAATCCATAATGCTTTATTAGTTAACACTTTTCTTGTTAATGAAAAATCTAGTAACTCACGACAGTTAATCATGTACACTGCTTGTGACAACACAATACTCTGTAATAAGACGGTCTGTTGAACCGCAATATCTTGGATATTCATTGCTATTAAGTAGGAAGGTATTGTAATTAACAATGACACATAGATAATTCTAAACAAGGCATACTTCGATAGAATTGACTCAGCTGGATTGCGTGGTTGACGCTTCATAACCTCTTCATGCGCTGGCTCAAAACCTAACGCATAAGATAATGTGATCGTTGTTACCATGTTCACCCATAAAATCTGAACAGGTGTTAATGGTAACGGATGATTCGTTAATAGTGCCACAATAACAATCAACCCTTGTGCTAAAGCCGTTGGCAAGAAGAAATTAATCGTCTTCTTTAAATTATCAAAAATACGACGACCTTCTTTTACAGCTTTCGTAATTGTCGCAAAGTTATCATCCGCCAATACCATGTCAGCGGCTTGCTTACTCACTTCACTCCCCTTAATTCCCATCGCAATCCCAATATCGGCTTTCTTTAAGGCTGGTGCATCATTGACTCCATCACCGGTCATTCCAACAATTTCTCCATTTGCCTGTAAAGCTTTAACGATACGCAACTTATGCTCAGGTGTTGTTCGGGCATAAACATCAATCTTAGAAACTATTTCGCGTAACGCTGCATCATCCATCGCTTCAATATCCTTGCCTTCAAGTGCTTGCGAGGTGTGTGCCAGACCAATTTCTCGTCCAATTGCTTGTGCCGTGTCACGATGATCTCCAGTAATCATCTTAACTGAAATCCCAGCTTCTCTTGCTTCTTTCACCGCTTGGATTGCCGAAGCTTTCGGTGGATCAATAATACCAGCTAACCCAATTAATTCAATATCTACCACTTCATCATGAGTTAACTCAGTACCTAATACCATGTTTTTCTTCGCCAAGCCTAATACGCGCTGACCTTTTTGTGCTAATGTAGCTGCTTGAGCTAACCAATAATCACGTTGAATAGCCGTTAACTGAGCTTTCGCTAACAAAACTTCCGGCGCTCCCTTGATGTACATGATTTCCTTATTACCAGCAACCATATGCGTCGTCGCCATGTACTTATAGTCCGAGCTAAATGGAATTTTTTGCTCAATTGGTAAAAACGATGTGTCTACTTGCTCTGCATATGTTAGTAAAGCTAACTCAGTAGGGTTGCCAGATAATGCGTCAATACTTTGTGTCGCGTCTAAGCGTAACTCCTGACAATTAGCCATGATAGTCAAAATGGCTTCATCACTACTTGCTAACTCATCGATTGTCATCGCGCCTTTTGCTGTAATGACCTCTACTACTGACATTTGATTTTTTGTTAATGTTCCTGTTTTATCAGAACAGATAACCGTCATCGCACCTAGTGTTTCCACAGCTGGCATACTCTTTACAATCGCCTGTTCTTTAGCCATTTCATTAACACCCATCGATAAAATCATAGTCAAAACAGCTGGTAAGCCTTCCGGTACAACTGCCACAATTAACGCAATAACAGCTGAGGTTAGCGTCTTAACATCCATTCCAAAGCGTAGCGTTGTAAAAAATAATAAGAAAACAACTAAAAATATCAAGCCTTTAAAAATTTGATGATTCAATTGATTCATTTTTTTAATCAACGGTGTTTCTTGCTTTTCAACAGTCTGTAATGCTTGATTAATTTGACCAATTTCTGTACGGTCACCCGTTTCAACCACAATACCCAAACCGGTTCCTGACTGGACTAAAGTTCCCGAAAAAGCCATATTCAGACGGTCACCTAGTGGCGTATTATCAGCTAAGATACTGACTTCTTTTTCAACGGGCAATGACTCACCCGTTAAGACTGATTCTTCAATTGCTAAATCATGTACCTCCATCAACATCAAATCAGCTGGGACTATATCACCAGACTGTAAAAAGACCACATCACCTGGAACCAATTGTTGATTATCAATCGTTTGCTTCAACCCTTTGACTAAAATAGTCGTTTCTTGTCCCATCATTTGCTTTAAGCCATTCAATGACTCTTCAGCTTTACGTTCTTGTAGATAACCGATTAAACCATTGATAATTACAACCGCAAAAATAATGCCCATCTCGACATAATCACCAGTCATTCCTTTTAGAATTCCTGCTACAATTAAAATAATCATTAACAAATCAACAAAATGCTTGCCAATTTTTTTCCACAAAGGAAGTTGTAAGGTTTCAGTTAAATTATTTTGACCATATGTTGTTAAACGTTCTTGACGATGCGCCTCATTCAAACCATTCGCATCGACTGCTAATTTTTCCATTACTTGATTAATTGAATATGTGTACCACTTCATCATTTTCATCACTCCTCTACTCGTTCTTACAAATAATAGTATAAATAATAAAACGATTATTTTACGGTCATTTTTTTCACAACACTCTGAAAAAATTAACAAAAAAACGTATAAAAAAAGGTATGACACATACGCCATACCTTCCATTTCTTATTAATTAATTATTTTTCTTCTTTCAAACCATTTAACGCTAAATTTAAGACAATTGCTACTAAGCTACTAACGACAATTCCATTACTTGCGAACATTTTAACTGTTTCTGGCATAAATTGGAATAATTCGGGTTTAATCGCAAAACCTAAACCTAATCCGATTGACACCGCTACGATTAATAAGTTCTTGTCGTTATTGAAGTCAACCCTCGTTAACATCTTAATACCTTGAACAGCAACCATCCCGAACATGACTAACATTCCACCACCAAGTACTGGTTCTGGAATCATTTGGGCAATAGCCCCCATCTTAGGCAACAGACCTAAAATAATCAAGAAAATCGCTGAGAACACAACTGGCTTACGTGTTTTAATCCCTGAAAGTTGTACTAGCCCAACATTTTGAGAAAAACCAGTATACGGGAACGTATTGAAAATACCACCTAAAATAACGGCTAATCCTTCTGCACGGTAACCACGTTTCAACTCATCTTGACCAATTTTCTTACCAGTAATATCACCTAACGCGAAATACACACCTGTTGATTCCACCATGCTCACAATTGAGATAATAATCATTAATAAAATTGACGACACATCGAAAATAGGTGCCCCAAAGTAAAATGGGGTTGGCACATGTACCCACTGAGAGTCCGATACAATCTCTGTTGACACTAAGCCCATCGCTGCCGCTAATAACGTCCCGCCGACTAAGCCAATTAAAACTGAAATCGAACGAACAAATCCTTTACAAAACATTTGTGTCACTAAAATTAAGACAATCGTAAAGAACGCCAAAATCAAGTTTTGTGAACTCCCAAAGGTTGGTGCAGCTGCTGAACCACCACCCATTTTTTCAATTGCAACAGGAATCAATGTTAAACCAATGGTGGTAATAACTGTCCCTGTAACAAGTGACGGGAATAATTTTTTGACTTTCGAGAAGACTCCCGCAATCAAAACGATAAACACACCCGCTGCAATAATTGACCCATAAATTGCACCAATGCCTTTATTGCTACCAATCATAATTAATGGTGAAACTGCTTGAATCGCGCAACCTAATACGACTGGTAAGCCGATACCGAAGAATTTCGTCACGACTAATTGTAAAATAGTGGCTACCCCACACATGAAAATATCAATTGAAATTAAGTACGTCATTTGCTCAGGCGTAAAATTAAGTGCCTGTCCAATTAATAACGGAACGGCAACCGCTCCTGCGTACATGGCTAATAAATGCTGTAAACCTAAAACAGCTGCTTGACCATTTGAAACATCTGTTTGAGCCGATGATTGAGAACCTTGATTTGCTTTCGTTTTGATGTTTACTGAATTTTCCATTTAAGCGTCTCCTTCTAAAAATGTGACTGAATTATCTTCTAACGAAGCAACACGCGCTAAAGATACTACTTGCACGCCCATCTCTTCTAACAATTGACGACCTTCTTGGAATGATTTTTCAATTACGATCCCAACCGCCGCAACAGTAGCTCCAGCTTGTTCGCACAATTCAATTAAGCCTTTGGCCGCTTGTCCATTTGCTAAGAAGTCATCAATAATTAAAATGTGATCCTCATCAGTAATAAATTTTTTAGAAATAGAAACTTGATTCGTTTCTTGTTTAGTAAATGAATACACAGGAGCTGTTAATAACTCCTCATCCATCGTCACACTCTTTGATTTACGGGCAACAATTAACGGTACATCTAATTCTTTAGCCGCAAAAATAGAAGGTGCAATCCCTGACGTTTCCACCGTTACAATTTTAGTAATCCCTGCTTCTTTAAAGAACTCACCAAAACTTTCGCCAATTTGTGCCATCAATAACGGATCTACTTGGTGCGTTAAGAAACTATCGACCTTTAACACTCCTTGATTTAATACGCGTCCATCTTGTTTAATTTTGTTAACTAATGCTTCCATGTATAACTTCCTTTCCTTTGCCCAACTGATGACAACTATAAAAGAAAAGAGACCTCTTCTTGCGTATAAGCAAAAAAAGGTCTCCTAAACGTCGACGAATTTTCCACTTATAGTCTAACCTTTACGGGGTTAGGTAGAAACGGTCAACCGTATTATGACCATATATAAGTTGTATCAAATTGGATTGTATCTCTATTATGAATGAAAAAACGAAAAAAACAAGTGAAATTTTTAAAATACTCATATTTTTTTCATAAAACGACTAATCTTCTAGCAAATAATGTACCATTCGTTCGGGATTTTCGATAAAAACGCGCATATCGTCAAAGCAAGACGTCTCGCGATAACCCACTTCACTAATCCCCTCTTCCCCGAACTGATAAATCAACGCCTCTGGATGAGCAAGCAAAATCGGTGAATGCGTCGCAACGACTAACTGACTGCCTTCTTTCAACAACTCATCAAAGACCCGCAACAAGGTCATCTGTCTAGCTGGTGAAAGGCCGGCTTCTGGCTCGTCAAAGAAATACAACCCCTGCGCTTCAAAACGGTGTTCAATTAAGGCCATCACCCCTTCACCATGCGACTGCTGATGTAAACTTTTATCACCATAGCCACCAACAGCTAGCTTTTCAATTTCACTCGCTAAATTGTAATAACTCTCCGCCCGTAAAAAATACTTCAAACGTGGCAAACGCCCCGTCTTGTGAACAACTAGTTGTTCTGACAACTGACTATGGGTTGCTTTCGTCGCAAAATTAAACTGTTGACTCCCTCCTTCGGCATTCATCCCCATCGCTACTGCTAACGCCTCAATAAACGTTGACTTCCCTTGCCCATTCTCACCAGAAATAATGGTCAACTTATCTGATAAAACCAGCCCTTCATTTTGTTTAAACCACTTAATAACGGGTAATTCATGATAGTATTCCACTTCAAATTTGTCAGAGGTTTTCATCCTCACTCGCTTAATAAATGACATCCTTTACTCCTTATCAATTAATCCTCAAACCATTTAACAAAACGTTTTTGTAATTTATTGCCATCATATCCCATATTTTCATAAAAGCGATGGGCCTTTACACGTTGACTCCCTGAATTCAAACGAACGCCAGCCACACCTTGGTCTTTAGCACAGTTTTCAATAGCTCTTAATAGTGCGCCTCCAATGCCTTGTCCTTGATAATCCGGGTGAACTGCCACTCCCAACAAATTATAGAGTTCCTCTTCATATAACGTTAAATATCGTTCTGCATGAACATAACCCACTACTTGTTGATCTAATTCAAACACTAGTAACACATGGTCAGGATGCATCAGCACTTTTGACAATAAACGATTGGTTAATTCTAATTCACATGGATAACCTAAAGCAAACTCATTGATTTCATTAAGCGCTAGCCCATCACACTTCATAGCCTCTCGAATCATCATCTCAACCTCCAGTTGAATTTATTACTCGCATTATACGTTGGTTTTTAACAACATTCAAGTTATCATACAAAAAGAGGCCTGATATTCTCATTTCAGCCCTCTAAAAATTTCATTGTTTATTTTTCACTTCTATTTTATTTTTTAATAAATATAATGATACCAAACCCATTAATACATCTCCAATAATTAACACAATCGCTAAACTACCCGGTCCATTAACAAATGATGTGATAGATGTTAACATTCCACTTGAAAATAAGCCGAGTAACCCAAAAACTAAATTAAAAAACTGAAAACTGAAAAAAATAAATAGGACAATTGCTAACTTTTGGAAATTTTTTGGGAAATAAGATGAAATCCAATTAGCTACCAACACAATAAAACTAGCATATATTAGAAAAGTAGTCACAAATATGACAAAACCCGCTTGAACAAATAGCGAATCCAATAAACTGTACGGCTCTCCTTCGTAGATAAAAAAGTCTTTAGGTTGAAGAATAAAATAGTTAATCACATTGATTATAATAATTGAAAAGACGCTTGCTATCATCATGCCAATCGAACAAATTAAATTAGCAAGATACAACTTATTTTCTCTAAAAGAGCTTAAACGATATCTAGTTGAAAACCACACTTTGGTGCTATAAACTACTTGTTGAATCAACAAGAAAAACAGAAACACTATGCCATAGACTAACGTTATCATCATTAAATCATTATTAGTCATTTTATTACTAATCAAATAAAACGATAACAAAGCAATATTCGCAATTAGCGCAATGCCTAGCTCAAGAAGCCACGATTTTTTTCGATCACACCACATCTCTTTTATTAAACTTATCACAGATCATCACTCCTAAATTTTATTAAATTCACCATTTTAACGATACATCTTGCGGTAGTATTCCTCCAATGGTAATTGATAATCTTCACGAATATCATTTGCACTCATTTGACTAATAATTGTTTGTTTTTTCAATAAAGTTTTTGCTTTATCGGCTATATCTAACGTCCTTTAATAAGTTAAAAACTAAGTAATAACTCAAAGCCACTAGTTTTCTCGCTCCTAGACACTTTATCATTGACAAATAGTCCATCTACTACAAACAAAACAAGATAGTCTAATCTTCCCTCATAAACTCATTGATTATTCACGCACCTCAACTCGACTTAATAAAATAATGGCAAAACCACACATACACGCCAAGATCAAAACATTAGTAGCTACCGACAGTGAACGATTGGAAAGTTCAAATGACAACGTTTGACTACTAACTATCCAGTTATAAAGTTTATATAAGACAACAAATAGAATCCCAATACTCACTCCTTGAGCTCTTGGTGGTATGTAAGTTTTCGAAATGATATAAGAAAGTAGAAATAGTAAAAAAACACATAAAACAATAAATAAGATAATATAAAGAAATCCTAAATAAAACCATCCTGATGTTGGGATATTCTCTATAAGCCACCTAACTGAATAGACCTTCTTACCAATCAAAGAAAGACCCACATTTTCAAAACCGAGTAACAAATAGAACAATCCCACATTCGAACATACTAATAAAAACGTTGCAATGAGATTAACCATAAACAACTGCCAATCTTTTAGTGGAATTAAACGATAACGAGCTTTGTACCAAACAAAGTTTTGTCGAATGATTAATAGTAAGGACGTGCCTATAACAGAAGATATTCCAAAACCAAAGACGATTTCCATCATTTCACGTCCACTTAATTTGCCACTATTTATCATATATAAGGATATGATTATTCCGTTAATAGCCAACAAATTAAGCAGAAATATTTTTTTGATATAGCCTACACGCTCTATATATAACCTTTTTATTAATGCCAACATCTTACTCACTCTTCTTTCATATTAGCGGTACATTTTGCGATAATAATCCTCAAGTGACAATTGATAATCTTCGCGAATATCATCAGCACTCATTTGCGCAATCACTTCTTGTTCTTTCAATAACACTACCTCATCGACTAAGCGCTCCATCTCACCAATATGATGGGTTGAAACTAAGACCGTTGCGTCTTCATCAACCCACGAAACTAAGGCTTGAATAATTTTCTCCCGCGCCATAATATCAACGCCACTTAATGGCTCATCCAAAATATATAATGGTACTTGTCGTGATAAAGCAATCGTCAACATGAACTTCTCAAGTTGTCCTTTCGATAAATTGCCAATTTTTTCGCTAGCCTCTAATTCCATGAACTTCATCAATTCCGTTTGTTTCTCTAAATCAAAGTCTGAATATAAATTGACGTAAAATTGAATAATCCGTGTTAACTTTTCACTTTTATCAAAGCCTAACCCACTTTCTAAAAAACTAATCGATGCTTTTATTTTCTCAGATGCCTGCTCACCGTTAATGCTAACCTCACCAGTAAAATTTTTACTTAAACCTGCCAACAAACGCATTAAGGTCGTCTTACCCGCCCCATTTTCACCCAATAAAGCAATAATTTTCCCACGTTCTAAATTTAACGATAGATTTTTGAAAAAGACTTTACGCCCATAACGGTACGTCACGTTATTTAGTTCTACAATATTTGTCATCATCCTGCTCCCTACTCCCCTTGATAGTCTTCAATTAACGCGATAATTTCTTCTTTGGTGAATCCCAGTCCTAATAATTTCTGAATAAAGGCACTAACCTCACCTTGAATCATTTGTTTGCGCAAATAAGTAATCACTGTCTCATCCTCCGTAACAAAACGGCCTAAGCCTTTTTTGGTATAAACAACATCTTTTGCTTCCAATTCAGCAAACGCGCGCTGAATTGTATTGGGATTAGTTTGTAACGCAACTGCCAACTCGCGCACTGACGGTAGTTTTTGCCCAGAAACTAATTCACCCGACATAATTTGAAACATAATATAGCGGGTTATTTGTAAATAAATCGGCTCTGAATTATTAAATTCCACCGGCGACGCCTCCTGTCTAGGTGTGTTACCGTTATAATACACCGACACACATAACCTGTCAACACTAAACGATTATTTAGTGAACCACTTGTTCCTATCGTTAATCTTCAAACTATGCTAAAATCAAGTGACTACCTAAAAAGGAACGATGAACATGAAAACTCAACATAATTTAAAAATCGGCCAAAAGATTACCTTACCAATTAAACGTTTAGGCATTAACGGTGAAGGTATTGGTTATTTCAAAAAAACGATTGTCTTCATACCAGGTGCCTTACCAGATGAAACAGTAACCGCAACTATTTCAAATGTCGCACCAAAATTTGCTGAAGCTACCTTGAATAAAGTTAATAAAGCTTCAAGCGAACGCGTGCAACCCCGTTGTGCTGTTTACGAAGCATGTGGCGGTTGCCAACTACAACATTTAGCTTACGAAGCGCAACTCGTCTTTAAAAACGACGTCGTAAAACAATCTTTAGAAAAACACAAACCAACTGGCTACCAACACTACAAAATGCGTCCAGCAATCGGCATGGACAATCCATGGCATTATCGTAACAAGTTACAATTCCAAATTCGCAAAGATGAACATGGCGTGATGGCGGGTCTTTATCAACCCAACTCACACCGTTTAGTCGGCATTGATGACTGCGTGGTGCAACAGCCGATTACGATGAACATTTTAAATGGTGCCGTACGTATTTTAGAAAAATATAACGTACCAATCTACGATGAACGTCGCAATAGCGGTATTGTCAAAACCTTAATGATTCGAACCGGTCTGAAAACAGGTGAAACCCAACTGGTCTTTATTACCCACAGTCCCAAGTTGCCACAAAAAAATCAAATGATTAACGAATTAAGACACGAATTCCCACAGCTGGTTTCTATTATGCAAAATGTCCAGCCCACTAAGAGTTCCGTTATTATGGGTGACCAAACGATTCACTTATGGGGCAAAGAAAGCATTGCCGAACAACTAGAAGACGTTCATTTTAATCTATCCCCACGTGCCTTCTTCCAATTGAACCCTGAGCAAACAGCTGTACTATACGAAGAAGCACGCAAAGCCTTAGACGCGCAACCTGGCGATAAGATTATCGATGCCTATTGTGGCGTTGGAACAATTGGGTTAAGTGTCGCGAATCTTGTCGGTGAAGTTCGTGGGATGGATACCATTCCAAGTGCCATTGAAGACGCGAAAGAAAATGCCAAGCGTTTAGGCGTCACTAACACGCATTATGAAGCAGGTACAGCTGAAGACTTAATTCCGAAGTGGTTAGAGAACGGCTTCCGCCCTGATGGTATTATCGTCGATCCACCAAGAACTGGATTGGACAAGAAATTAGTCAATACCTTACTAAAATATCCTAGTAAAAAACTAGTATATGTGTCTTGTAATCCTTCGACACTGGCTCGTGATTTAGTTACCTTAACTAAGAAGTATAACGTCGAGTATCTACAATCAGTCGATATGTTCCCACAAACAGCACGTGCCGAAGTGGTGGCTAAATTAACGCTAAAATAAAAAGTTAGAGACTAAATGTCTAACTCTTCTAACTTAACTATAATAAAAAACAGCCTAAAGCTTATATTGCTTCTCGGCTGTTTTTTGTTAATTGTTTTACTATAACAAAATAGTTCATAATACCCATTAAGATTACTATCACCCCAAATAATAGTTTTACTAATTCAAAACGCTCATCTGGTATAAACAGCACTATTAATCCCAAACCAGCATAAACTAAATTATATAGACTTATTCCATGCATATTGGCTATTTCTTGATAAAAAAAACCTCTCGTAAAAGCATAGATAATGATAAATAATCCTAAAACAATTGAAATCAACGTTGGCCCGATTTGGGTTAACACTCCAATAATTAGTGCTAAAATTATATAGATAAACCCTCCTGTAACCGTCACTTGAAAAATATTTTCATCTTTTTGATACTTTTTACCACGTATCATTGAGGTTAGACCAACCCAAAAAAAATATAGCGATATGATAACATAAGCTGTTTCTTCTTTCTGGATTAACGGTACTAAGAATATTAAGCCTAGAAAAACTAATAAGATACACTGCATCAATTCAAATTGTTTAATTGATTGGAACGTTTTTTTCGGCATTATATTTAATCTCCTTCATCATATTTTAAGTATATTATATAGGATAAACTCGCATACTCCATGATAGATTCGAGAATTTTGTATGAAAAAAACATCCTTGTCTTAATAATAAAACAAGGATGTGAAAAAATTATGAATTTTTAATACGCACGTGCCCAATGAACCATTAACTTAGCATCTTCGCCATTCCAAATATCTTTAACACCTGTTAAATCTAAATCAATATTCTCAAATGCGATACAACGAGGCGTTGCACCTGTTAGTTCTTTGATTTCATCTTCAACTTGTTCAGAACCTGAATAAGGTGCAATGACAAAGCCACCCTCTTTAATCATTTCGATAAATTCTTCTTTCGTTGAAGCATGACGTGTTTTTTCTTTTTGACGTTTCTTAGCTGTTTCATAAAGATTTTCATGAATTTCATCTAATAATGCCATTAAGTTTTCGTTCAAGTTTTCGTCTAATGGTAAAGTTGATTTTTCTAATGTATCACGACGACAAACTGTCACGACTTTATTTTCGATATCACGAGGTCCTAATTCAATACGTACTGGAATACCCTTCATTTCAGTTTCATTGAATTTCCAACCTGGTTTTTTATCTGAATCATCCAACTTCACTTTAAAGTCAGCTTTTAATTGTGCTTTTAATTCATTTGCTGCTTCTAATACGCCTTCTTTATGTTGCATGATTGGAACAATCATAATTTGTGTTGGCGCAACACGTGGAGGTAATACTAACCCACGATCATCACTATGAACCATAATCATCGCACCAATTGAGCGCGTCGTAATTCCCCATGAAGTTTGTTGAACATATTGCTCTTTTCCTTCACGGTCTAAGAATTTAATTTCTGCTGCTTTGGCAAAATTATCGCCTAAATGGTGAGAAGTCGCTAATTGTAGAGCTTTTCCATCATACATCAACGTTTCATTTGTGTAAGTTTCATATGCTCCTGCAAATTTTTCACTTTGTGTTTTAATACCTGATACGACTGGTATTGCCAATAAATCTCCTACCAAATCACGGTAAACAGTTAACATTTGACGTGCTTCAATATCTGCATCTTCAAATGTTTCATGACAAGTATGTCCTTCTTGCCAATGGAATTCTGTCGTTCTTAAAAATGGACGAGTTGTTTTTTCCCAACGAATAACATTTGCCCATTGATTATACAAAACAGGTAAATCACGGTAAGACTTGATAATATCACGGAAGTGTTCTGCAAATAATACTTCCGATGTTGGACGAATCGCTAGTCTTTCAGCTAATTTATTGTTACCACCTTCCGTTACCCAAGCAACTTCTGGTGCAAAACCTTCAACATGTTCTGCTTCTTTTAATAATAAACTTTCTGGAATTAATAACGGCATCATCACGTTTTCGTGGTCTAAACGCTCTAAGTGTTTATTAAATTCATTACGGATATTTTCCCAAATTGCTGTAGCAGTCGGGCGTAAAATCATGCTTCCTTTCACACCTGAATAGGCAGCTAATTCACCTTTCACGACAACATCCGTGTACCATTGTGCAAAATCAACATCACGACTGGTAATTTCTTTTACAAATTCTTGTTTTCCCATTTAGCATTCCTCACTTTTAATTTTTTATACAAAAAAACATACTTTAATGCAAGGACCAATATTGGCGGTACCACCTTGCTTTAAAGTATGCTTCACTTTACGTCTTTAGTCGCTGATAAAGGTAGCGAAACCTATTCATACGGGCAGGTTCAAGGGAGCATTGATAAAAATCTCTCAGCTAACGATTTTCTCTCTGAATCAAGCATTGTCCTTTACTATTCCACAAAAATATTCAATTGGTATCATTAATCCACTTCACTATATCACCAAAAAAATATCGTGTCAAATGGCAACCATCATTAATTAGCTTCTAACCAACTTAATGCTACTGCGACATAAGCTGCCGCACCATAAGGCATAGCTTCATCATCCATCACTAGTTTAGGATGATGCAAGTTATACGCAGGATGAACTCTAGAGTCACGCGTCATTAACATTAAGGACGTGCTAGGTACTTCATGTGAGATATACGCAAAATCTTCTGACCCCATTGTTGGAATCGTTGGCATCATAACAGGTAACACTTTCTCTTTTCCTAAATAGTGCGGTAATACATCAGCAATATGTTGTACTAATTCAGGATTAGATTCAAAATAAGGAGCTCCTGCAGGAAATGTTACTTCGGCTTCACAACGATACGCTTGTGCAATATGTTCTGATAACTCTACCATACGTGATTTAATCAGCGCACGTTGTTCTTCATCGTAAGCACGAATGGTCCCACTCATAGAGATTTCATCAGGAATGACATTGGCTGTTTCGCAGCCTTTAATATCACCAATTGTCACTGAAACTACCGCGTTGGGTGGTAATTCGCGTGATTGAAACGTATGAAGCGCATTTTGAATCGCCGCCATCGGAACTAACGGATCAATTGCCAAATACGGCATTGAACCATGTCCGCCACGTCCTTTAATTGTAATCGTG
The DNA here is from genome assembly GCF_005145005.1 of Vagococcus zengguangii. Taxonomy (NCBI): domain Bacteria; kingdom Bacillati; phylum Bacillota; class Bacilli; order Lactobacillales; family Enterococcaceae; genus Vagococcus; species Vagococcus zengguangii. The sequence continues at coordinate 398,449 of NZ_CP039712.1, read as the reverse complement.
AACCAGTCAACTGATGCCATCGCTTTACCAGGATTCATCACCCCAACTGTCCCAACGTCAACTGGATTGCCTGGGAAAACATGAAGCATTACGGCTGCATCAGGTCTTGGATTTTCTAAGACACCATGATCGATCATATCTTTTGAACCTTTCATGATTTCTTCACCCGGTTGGAACATTAACTTAACTGTTCCTGGAATTTCTTGTTCGTACTTCTTAAGAATTTTCGCTGCTGCTAACATCATAGTTGTGTGCATGTCATGACCACATGCATGCATTTTACCAGGAACTTGTGAGGCATAGTCGACACCTGATTCTTCCTGAATTGGTAAAGCATCCATATCACCGCGTAGTAACATGACCTTACCTTCACCTGTCCCTACTGTTACAGTTAAACCAGCTTGCCCTACGTGTTTGATATTATCATAGCCCATTTCAGACAATTTCTCCGATACAAAGGCAACGGTCTGTTCCAAATCCATCCCAGTTTCTGGATGTTTGTGTAAATGATGACGATTTGTAACCATTTCATTAAATAAAGCTTGTGCTTCTTTCAAAATCGTTTCTTCTAATAGCATGTAATATCCTCCTTTAATGTACGTAATTTAAGTGTAGCGATTATTAAGCGAACGGTCAACCGAAAAAAGACGCTCCACCTGATGGAAACGTCCCTGTTTTGTATTATACACCTAATTAAATTACTCCGCGACTCTTTCACTTTTCGCCATTGGCCATTTGTCAAAGAACGTATTCATATATAACATTGGCATCATATAAACGAATTGTCCGCCTAAAATACCTAACATCGGATGACCCAATCCTAAATCATTGCCTCCAAACGGCCAAATATGTAAGGTTTTAATCCACAAAATCCCAAGCACTGTACCAATGACTAAAACAATTAGTAGTTGCACGAGATTTCTTGCAAATGTTGAGGATATCAACGTTTGGCTTGGATAATCATCAAAGTGATGATGCCACGTTAATAACACATTAATGATAGTTAACGCAAATGATGCCACCGCAATATCTGGCACAATCCCTACTGATTCAGCTAACGGCGTTAAAACGGTTCTTAGTAACGGCAACGCCACTAAAGCTGCACTAATCGCAATAACTAGTCCAATTAAGCCAGCCCATGGTTGTCTAGTTGTAAAGAATTTTTGCGGATAACCGCCCATTCCTTCTGCAGGTAACAAAAAGAAGAAAATAAATAACTGACACCACGCAATCGCAGTTGACCAGCCATCAAACGGAACACCCGTAATCGCTTGACCACCTGTTTGTAACGGAATAAAGCTGGGTAAAATAAAAATAATCCAATTAAATAATGCCAAAAATAAGCCTAAAAATAACGTTCCAAAAGCGCTAGCCCAAGAATCTTGCGTGTGTTTTCTAAAAGGATATTTCTCAAATAAGCTCACTAAAGGAATTTGCGCTAAGATCACCGATAATGTGAAAAAGTTCAACGCTCCCCAACCTTTAATAGCTAATAAAGCTTGTTCCTCGCTAGCAGGTCGTAGTAATACTTGCCAATTAAAAGGTTCCCACCAAATCCCCATCATCCCAACAAAAAGCACAAATCCTAACATTCCAACTAATATTGCTAATAGTAAATAGCGAATACCTGCTTGAGGTTGTTTTAACGTTTTTTTATTCTTTCCATAGTTGCCTAAATTTAACGTAAACCAAACCCATGGTGAAATGATAAACCAAAAGAACGTACCTTCCACCGCTTCTTTCATGAAATGTCCTTGTGTTTCGGCAGAAAGCATTGTTATCGTCTCTCCACCAATCGCTAAAATAATCGCCTTCCAAATCGTTGACCAAACAACCCAGCCTACTGAGGCAATTATCAGTAATAAAATAACCGAGACTCCCCCGCTTATTAACGGATTTTTAAACCTTTTAACTGTCTTATATTGCTCCATAACCCTTCTCCCTTAACCATATTGTTTTTTATACTTTTTCTGATACGTTACTTGCGCTAATAACAACTTAAACTTAACATCCGTTGTAACCGTTTACAAATTAATAAAAATTAGACAAACTATTAGTATTTTTAATAATCAAGAACACTTGACTTATAAAAAAACAAAAAAGTGAGTCCAAAGACCCACTTTATCTCATACGTAATATTTTATTTAATTATTAAACTAATTTGTTGAAGAAATCTAAGTATGAATCAATAATTGTTTGGAAGAATCCAGTTGTTCCTTCATTGAATTCACCATTCTCATCAATTAATTCATGAACTGAACCGATGTAAGCTTCTGGTTGTTGTAGTGTTGGCATATCTAAGAATGCTAAGGTTTGACGTAAATGATGGTTTGCACCGAAACCAGCGATTGCTCCCATTGAAACACTCACAACTAATGCAGGTTTTTTCGCCCAGCTATTTTGGCCATAAGGACGAGAACCGACATCTAACGCATTTTTTAATGCAGCAGGTACTGAACGGTTATATTCTGGTGTAAAGAAGAATACACCATCTACTGATTGAATCTCTTCACGTAAACGTGTCCATGATGCAGGTGTTTTTTCAGGTGTATCAATATCTTCATTGAAGTATTCAACATCACCAAATTCGATAAATTTTGCTTCGTATCCTTCTGGTAATAACTCTACAAATTTGTTAGCAACGATACGATTGTATGAACCTTCTCTTAAACTACCTACTAAAATACCAATTTTTTTTGACATATAAATACACTCCTTGAATTTTGTTTTTTTATGGTTATGATTCCCTAACAATTGTTACTGAGTAACAACTTAAATTCATCTTAACACCTTACAAAAAATAAGTCGAAAGATATGCTTACTTTTTGTCAGTATTTTTGAAAATCGGTTTGTTTTATAGTTTTCTACCTCATCTCACTCACAAAAATCTTTAACTAATCGTCACCGGAGTTCCTGTTGTGATATTATCATAAAACCATTTTGAATCCGGAAGTGGCAGTCTTATACAACCATGAGAAGCTTCTTGTCCTAGTCGAACAGCTTCTTTTTCTTCCACTTCATGTTCATTCCACATTAAGACACTATGAAACAAATAGATACCATGTCCTGAAAAAGAAACCCAATTATAGGCCCAGTCATCGTCATCTGCCCAATAAAATTTATCCCCTCGCTCTGGTTCAATCACAAATTCTCCTGTCGGTGTTGGTGTTCCTGCTTTACTGTCACCAGTTGAACAAATCATTGTATATATTGTCTTATCTTGTTCTTTTATATAGACCCGTTGATCTGCGATTGATACCTCAATACTTATAGCTTCTGGATGTTGAATATTGGGATAAGCTGGCTCTGACGGTTCATTCCATGGGTGCACTGTCTCTTTCAGTTGATCAATTGTTTCAACGGTTGATTGTGTTGTATCAGTTGTTAACGATTCTTTATTATTTTCACTTGAATTATGTTTACTTGCTTTTTGCTTGGTACCCTTATTATTTTTTTCTGCTTTACTTATCATCGCTTTGGCATTTTGCATCGGATCTCGATGTTCCTTAAAAAAATAAACCGATATTGCCATGAGTACGACTACAACTAAGCTTAAACTTCCTATTATTCTTTTTTGACTTTCTTTAATAGTTCCTCCACTCCTTTACTGTTCATTCACATAATCATTATTATCTTCCTAACAAGACCGTTAATGTTCGATAGTTGAACAAGCAACTCCCTCAACAAATAGTTGTTTCCCTAAGCTCATTATAATAGCACTTCACACCAAAAATCCACCTTTTTACGAAAAAACATATAAAAAATGGTATGGCTAAATCGCCATACCATTCCTCATTTCTTATAATAAAGCTTTTAATTCAACATCCGGGTACTTATCATTAAACCAACGCATCGCAAATTCATTTTCGAATAAGAATAAAGGTTGATCAAAGCGGTCACGTACTAAAATGTTACGACTTGAGCTCATTTTTTCATCTAAAATTTCTGGATCAATCCAACGAGCCGTTTTTTTGCCCATCGGTGTCATAATCACTTCTGTATTGTATTCATTCAACATACGATGTTGGAATACTTCAAACTGTAGTTGACCAACGGCACCAATAATATAATCGCCAGTATGGTACGTTTTATACATTTGAATTGCACCTTCTTGAACCAACTGTTCCATCCCTTTGTGGAATGACTTTTGTTTCAAGACATTTTTCGCTGTTACTTTCATAAACATCTCTGGCGTAAATTGTGGTAATTCTTCATAAGCAACTTTCAGTTTACCTGTGAAAATAGTATCACCAATTTGATAGTTCCCTGTATCGTAAAGACCAATAATATCTCCAGCTACAGCATTTTCAACATTCTCACGCGTATCCGCCATAAATTGCGTTACATTCGCTAATTTGATTTTCTTACCTGTACGCTCTAAGAAGACATCCATACCACGCTCAAATTCACCCGAACAAATACGGACAAATGCGATACGATCACGGTGAGCCGGATTCATGTTTGCTTGGATTTTGAAAACAAAGCCTGAAAACTCTTCCTCATAGGGGCTTACTTCTTCACCTGCTTGAGTCTTATGCTCAGAAGGTTTTGGTGCAAATTGTAAGAAAGTTTCTAAGAAAGTTTCTACCCCAAAGTTGGTTAGGGCTGATCCAAAGAATACTGGCGTTAATTCGCCAGCTGCAATGGCTTCTTCATCAAATTCATTACCAGCTTCTCTTACTAGTTCAACTTCTTCTAACACTTGTGAATAAATGCTGTCTTGCGCTAATGCATGCTCACCTTCAATTTCACCGTCTTCATTTAGTGGAATGAAACGTTCACCATCATATTTTTCTGGGTGATATAACTCAATACGATTATGGAATAAATCGTAAATCCCTTCTAAGCCTTTCCCCATCCCAATTGGCCAGTTCATTGGATACGAATCAATTTCTAAGACTTCTTCTAGTTCTTCTAATAAGTCTAACGGTTCACGTCCATCACGGTCTAATTTGTTCATGAAGGTAAAAATTGGAATGCCACGCATACGACAAACTTGGAAAAGTTTTTTCGTTTGTGCTTCGATACCTTTAGCCGTATCAACTACCATCACGGCCGCATCTACCGCCATTAACGTACGGTAAGTATCTTCTGAGAAATCCTCATGCCCTGGTGTGTCCAAGATGTTGACGCGTTTACCATCAAAATCAAATTGCATAACCGAACTTGTTACTGAGATACCACGTTGTTTCTCAATTTCCATCCAGTCAGATTTTGCGAAGTTTCCTGTTTTTTTCCCTTTAACTGTTCCAGCGTTACGAATCGCGCCACCAAATAAAAGTAATTGTTCTGTAATCGTTGTTTTACCCGCATCCGGATGGGAAATAATCGCAAACGTACGACGCGTGTCAACGGCTTGTTTTAATTGTTCTGTCATTAATTGCTTGCTCCTTTATCTTTATACACGTAATATTTTATCTAACTGTCCTTGCAAAGCTTGTTATTTTACATGAGACGGCACCTTTTCCTTTAATTTTCATCGGTTTGATAAAATTTTCATCCTTCCTAGTATAGCATGAAGTAGCGTTTGGATAAAGATTTTCTCTTTGTTCCCCCCAAAAACCACAACAAAAAACTACCTACCAAACAAATCGTTCAGTAGATAGTAATAATTGGGCTAATTATTCTTGAGCTGTATGAGCCACATGGGTGAAGGTTTCAACTAAAATATCTCTCACATGTTGATCTTCAAGTGAATAGTAAACAATTTTTCCTTCACGTCGATTAGTGACAATATGATTTTCTCTTAATACGCGTAGTTGATGAGAAACCGTTGATTGTTCTAACCCCAATTGCGCACAAATTTCCGAAACGTTTAGTTCTCGCTTAAGCAACAACGTTAATATCCTTAATCGTGTGTTATCTCCTAATACTTTATAGAGTTGACTAACATTCGGAATCCATTCTGCTAAAGAATGTGGTGGTACTTGTTTAGACATCATCATCACTTCCTTTGTCTAGATAAACGTCTAAAAACTGTCTAACATCATATGAAACGACTATTTTTGTAATTCTTGAATCGTCTCTTTAATTTTAGCTATCTTATTTGATGCTTCTTCGTGATTACCCGCTTTTGCTGCAATATAGAATTTAATTTTTGGCTCGGTACCTGACGGACGAATGGCTACCCAACTACCGTCAACTAGGAAGTATTTCAAGACATCTGAACTTGGATAGTCCATTGTTTCAACTTTTCCATCTAAGTGTGTACGTGTACCAGTTAAGAAGTCTTCTGTCACTGTTACACCAATCCCGCCAAAACCTTCCATTCCCAATTCACGAACAGATCTCATTAAGTTTTTAATTTTCTCAACACCTTCAACACCAGGCATCGTAACAGAAATCGTTTCTTCTAGATATGTGCCATATTTAGTATATAAGTCCATTAAGCCATCATGTAATGTTTGGCCCTTTTCTTTATAGTACGCTGCTACTTCGGCTAATAAAACAACTGCTTGAACCGCATCTTTATCACGAGCAAAGTCTTTTACTAAATAACCATAGCTTTCTTCAAAACCGAATAAGAATGTTTTACTCTTATCATCTTCATATTGTTGAATTTTTTCAGCGATAAATTTGAAACCTGTTAAGACATCTACCATTTCAACATCATAGCTTTGCGCAACAGCACGCGCCATTTCAGTTGACACGATTGATTTTAACGCGACACCGTTAATTGGTAAGGTGCCTTCTTCCTTCAGCGCATTTAAGATATAATCTAACATTAGCACGCCTAATTGGTTACCACTCAAAATTTGATACTCTCCGTTAGCTAAACGGACAGCAGCCCCCACACGGTCAGCATCAGGGTCCGTTGCCATTAAAACATCTGCACCGACGCGTTCAGCTAATTCAATCGCTTTTTCAAACGCTGAATATTCTTCTGGATTTGGCGATATAACTGTTGAAAAATCAGGATCTGGATTAGCCTGTTCTGGTACAATTGTCACATTTTCAAAACCAGCTTGTGCTAAACCACGTTCCACTAACATTTTTCCTGTACCATGTAATGGCGTGTAGACGATTTGTAAATCTTCAGACATACGGGCGATTAATTCGTGATCAATCGTAACAGCTGTCATTTCAGCTAAATAACGCTGATCGATTTCTGAACCAATCATTTCGATTAATTGATCATCTTCTGCAGCTACTGCAACGGTTAATGGATTGTCGATTTTACGAATATAGTTAATCACTGTATTGGCATCATGTGGTGGCATTTGGCCGCCATCTTCACCATAAACTTTATAACCATTGTATTCTTTAGGATTGTGACTTGCTGTGATCATAATACCTGCCACAGCGTTTAATTCACGGACACCAAATGATAATTCTGGCGTTGGACGTAACCCTTCAAAAACATACGCTTTAATGCCAGCTTTTGCTAAAACACGAGCTGATTCAAGTGCAAATTCTGGTGATTGATGACGTGAATCATAAGCAATCACGACACCACGCGCCATCGCACGCTCGCCTTTATCTTTAATTAACTGTGCTAAACCAGCTGTCGCTTGACGTACTGTATAGATGTTCATGCGGTTAATACCTGCCCCTAAAATACCACGCATACCTGCTGTTCCAAATTCTAAAGGCGCATAGAACGCTTCTTTAATCGTTGCTTCATCATTATTCATTTCAGCTAATTCTATTTTTAATGTGTTCTCTAATTCATCGTAAGCTAACCATTGTTGATATACATCTTGATAATTTGTCATTATACACACTCCAATTTAGATTCTATACCCTTTATTATAAACTAAATACACCTTATAGAAAACGATTTCTATTAATTTACTTAATAATTCTATGATTCATTATCATCTAAAACAAGGAGAAAAGGCGGAAACTGCCCATACGTTTGCTAATTTTATGAAAAATGAGTCAAGGGGTATTCAAAAGGGTATTCAAAAAGGCTCCTCTCATTAAGAGAAGAGCCTAAAACGTTGATAAATCAACTATCTTTTAATTATTTAGCTAAAGCGTCTTTAGCAGTATCAGCTAATGCAGTGAATGCAGCAGCATCGTTAACAGCTAATTCAGCTAACATTTTACGGTTGATGTCAACCTCAGCTAATTTTAAACCGTGCATCATTTTGCTGTAGCTTAAGCCGTTCATGCGAGCAGCAGCGTTGATACGTGCGATCCATAATTTACGGAAATCACGTTTTTTCTGACGACGATCTCTGTAAGCGTAGCTGTAAGATTTCATCACTTGTTCTTTTGCTGTTTTGTATAATGTATGTTTTGAGCCATAGTAGCCTTTAGCTAACTTAAGCACTTTTTTACGACGTTGACGGGTTGTGTAACCACCTTTAACACGTGCCATGTAAAATTCCTCCTCGGGTTTTCAATTCTGTTTTCTGTACTATTCTACTGATTACTATTTTTTCAAGTAAGTTAATTGTTGACGAATACGTTTGAAATCGCCTTTTGATACCATACTTGGACGACGTAATTGACGACGTTGTTTTTTAGTTTTTCCGTGGAAACGGTGACTTGTAAATGCACGGAAGCGTTTCAATCCGCCACCACCTGTACGTTTAACACGTTTCGCTAATCCGCGGTGAGTTTTCATTTTTGGCATTGGTATTTCCTCCTCAAAATCTATTCTTACTTCTCGTTTTTTGGTGCCAGCATTAGAAACATGCTACGGCCTTCCATCTTAGGTTTAACTTCGATGTCGGCAATATCTTTAGCTTCCTCTGCAAAGCGTGTTAAGACGTCCTGACCAATCTGCTTATGCGTAATGGCACGACCTCTAAAACGGATAGATGCTTTAACTTTATCTCCACTTTCCAGAAACTTACGTGCTTGACGTAGTTTAGTATTAAAGTCATTAGCTTCAATCGTTGGACTTAATCTAACTTCCTTAACGTTCACTACTTTTTGTTTTTTGCGAGCTTCGCGGGCTTTCTTTTGTTGCTCAAAACGGAATTTTCCGTAGTCCATGATACGAGCAACTGGTGGTTTAGCATTAGGGGACACAAGCACAACATCTAAGTTAGCTGCTTCAGCGATTGCTAAGGCCTCTGCTTTTGTTTTAACTCCTAATTGATCACCATCTTGAGAAATTAATCGTAACTCACGTGCACGAATGCCGTCGTTCACCATCATATCTTTAGCTATGGTCATTCACCTCTTAATAATATTTTTTAGAGAAAATGGCAGAAAAAAAGAGTTCTTTTCGCAAAGAACCCCCATTTATTCCATATAGATAGTTACCTATCAAAAGAATTATCTAGCCCAGCAATAATAATCACTAAGGCGAGAAGCGGGAGCTTCTGCTTGATTTCTCGACCTACCTATAATATCAAATTCCTAGATGGTTGTCAACGATAATTCTTTATTTTTTGCTAATCACCTAATAAACCAGTTGAAATGTGTTCAATATTCCAAGCCATCATGTCATAATACGTATCGCCCTCTTCACCTTCTTTAGCTAATGAATCGGTAAAAACGGTTGAAACGATAGGCGTTTGTGTTTCACGACTGACCGCTTCCATTGTTTTGGGTGAAACACTGGTCTCAATAAACAATGCCGGCACCTTGTTTTCTTTAATAATAGAAGCAACGCGCTGAATTTGCTCCGGCGTGCCTTGGGTATCGGTATTAATTTCCCAAATAAATTCTGCTTGCAAATTAAAGGCTTCCGCAAAATATTTAAAGGCCCCTTCACTTGTAACTAATACGCGTTGTTTTTCAGGTATCTGCGCAAACTTTTCCTTACCTGTTTCGTACAATTCTTGTAGGGTTTGGTTATAATTTTTTGCATTTTCTTCATAATAAGCCTGATTGTCAGGATCCACTTGCCCTAAATACTTGGTAATATTTTCAACATACAGTTGACCATTGCTTAGTGACAACCAAGCATGCGGATCTTCTTGCCCTTCTTCACCCTTAGTCGTTAAAAATTTAGGTGCCACCCCTTCTGATACAACAAAGCTAACCTCTTCTTTACGACTATTCTCGATTAATTTCTGATACCAACCTTTTCCTGTTTCTAAATTCAAACCATTAGATAAAACAATATCGGCCTTTTCAACTGCTAACGTATCCTGGGGCGTTGGCTCATAGCTATGCGGATCCGTACCACGCGTTACAAGACTCGTTACTGTGACTTTATCCCCACCTACTTCTTGAACCATATCCGCAATCACCGAATAACTGGCAACAACTTCTAATTTATTTTTATCTGCACTATCTGACTCTTTACCACAAGCCGTCACCATAAGTAACAGCGCAACTAAACTCAGTATTCCTATAAGTTTTTTCATGAGACAATGGTTTCCTTTCTTCTAATAAAGTTATTTTTGGGAGAAAAAATAAATGAGACGATGAAAAAAACTGCCCCAACTAACACGATTGTTGAACTAGTTGGCAAGTCATAGTTGAAACTAACAAAGACCCCCAACACGCCCATTAATACGCCTAAAAGAGAGGCTCCAATCATCATCTGTTTTAAATTTTTAACCCATAAATACATAGTCGCTGCTGGAGTCACAAGTAACGCAATCACCATCACAATCCCAACTTGCGATAAAGCAGAAACCGTAAAAATCGTTAACAACACCATCAGTAAATAATGATAAAAGTTAGTGTTAATCCCGTAACTTTGCGCAATTACCGGATCAAATGAACTAATAAAGAATCCTTGGTAAAACACTATGACTAAGGCTAGTACCACAACTAAAATAATAAGTGACTGTAATAATTCTTGAGGGGTTACGGCTAAGACATTCCCAAACAAAATGTGGTTTAAGTCTGTGCCGCTCTGAGCTTTACTAATCAAAATAACTCCTAAAGCGAAAAAACTGCTCAAGATAATGCCAATTGAACTATCGGTTTTAATCGTGCTTTTCTTCGTAATGAACTCAATCAAAGCCGCTGCCAATACACCAAAGAAAGTGGCACCAATCATCATTGGAAGTCCCAATAAATAGGAAATGGCCACTCCTGGCAAGACCGCATGTGATAACGCATCGCCCATCAACGATAATCTTCTAAGGACAATAAAACTTCCCAACATGCCACTCGTTAAACCAATCAGCGTCGAAGCAATCAAGGCCGTCATCATACTGACTGGCACATTAAAGAAATCTGCTAAACTAAAAATAACACTCATCCTGCTACCTTCCTTTCTGCTTGCTTGACGTTTAGTGTCGGAACATCATTAGTTGGTATCATATCCCCCATCCACGTACCATAAACTTGTTGCAACGTTTCACTCGTAAAGGTATCAGCGACCGGGCCTTGCGCGACAATCCCTTGATTAATAAGTAAGACATAGTCAAAATATTGAGGCACTTTGGCCAAGTCATGATGAACCATCAAAATGGTTTTATCTTGAGAAACCAATTCTTTTAGAACTTCCATGATGACTTGCTCACTAACAATGTCGATTCCTACAAATGGTTCATCTAATAATAATAAATCGGCCTGTTGTGCTAAAGCTCTAGCGATAAAAACGCGTTGTAATTGGCCTCCAGACAATTCATTCAATCCTCGTTTGGTGAAATCTTCTAACCCCAGTCGTTCAATACACGCTTGTGCAATAGCTTTTTGTTCTTTACCTAGTCGTTGCCATTTTTTTAACGTCGGATAGGTCCCCATCAGAACCGTTTCAAAGACGGTTATCGGAAACGTTGTATCAACTTCTGCCTTTTGTGGCACATAAGCGACATGAGTATCTGGCGCCAAAATATCTTTACCATTGACCGTCACTCTACCACTTTCCGTTTTTATCAAAGATAAAAGACCTTTTAGGAATGTTGATTTACCTGAACCGTTTGGCCCGATAATACCGATCATTTGATTTAAAGGAATATTAGTTGAAACACGATTTAATATCATATTCCCTTGATACGCCACTGTTAAGTGTTTGATTTCTAACAATCAAACCACCTCCTCTTCTTAATTGAATTGTATACCACAAAAAAGTTTTAGGCAACCCTAAACTTTTTGTCAAAAAAATAAAAAGTAGCAAAAAGATTCTTTAAGCTACTTTTTATAAATAAATTTCAAACAACGCAAATCAAGTTAATAATTCCCTTTCCCCACCTCAAAGCTACGCTTTATTAATTGATAGTTTCCTTCAAAATCCGTGTTCATATACATAAAGAACAAGATGTCTATCAGTATATAATACGCATGTAATGAAGTTGTCGCCCCACTTCTTATGGTCGCTTCATTTGGTTTCATAATTTGTAAATTGATATCAACTAACTCATTAAGACGATGTTTTCCAAATTTCGAAACCCCTATTCGTTTAAGCTGATTGTTCTTAGCATGATTCAATAATTTAATCACTTCATCATTCTCGCCTGAATTAGAAATACCTATAAACAAATTATCCGGCGAAGAACTTATTATCATAGGGAGCAACGAATGAAAATCTTCTTCAAAAATAACAATTTTTCCGATTCGACTAAACTTTTGTTGTAAATTAATCGCGACTAATTTGGACGCGCCTACGCCATACAAATAGATAACCGGGGCTTGTTTAATTATCTCAATAGCTTGGCTAATCATTTTACCCTCGATATTTTCAACGGTATCTAACATAGTTTGATAAGAATTTCCCAACAGCTTGTACTTAATATCTTCTAATGATTCAGAACCTGTAATATCAGAGTATCCCTCTTCTACTCCCTTACTGATCTCTAGAGAGAGAGCCATTTTCATCTCGCTAAAACTAGTAAGGCCAATTTTTTTTAACATTCTAATCACTGCAGCGGCACTAGTATCAGCTAAATTTGCTAATTCCGTTGTTGTTAACATTGTTACTTGTTCTGGAAATTGACAAATATATTCTGCAACTTTCCTTTCAGAATTTGACATTTCATCAATCATTACGTTTATTTTTTTTATAACACTCATTACAACCCACTCCTGTTTCCTGTTTTTCTATCTTTCATTATAAGCTATTTGTACAAAAAAAGTGATAAATGTAACGAATTTATAAGACTTCATAGATACCTAGTCTCATTACGTTATCATTTATCACTTCTAATTAATTATCTTGCAGTCTAATAGGCATTTCGCCAGTAAAATAGGTCAAATCATCTAAATGGTTCATCGCTTGAGTTATCACTGCTTGAGTTGGTTCAAACATTACTACACCTGCCAAGCGATTAGGTAAAGATAACTTATCAAGATCATACGGATTTCTCATAACGAAATGAACAGTTGGTAAGATTAGTTGACTTGAAAAATTAACCAACCAGTCATTCATGTTAACATTCACTGTGAACAACATTATTTTGTCATTTTGACCGAGAGTTGTTAATAATTCCTCATGTTTACAATCAATTAAACCTTGGTGATTGTATGTTACAAAGGTGGTATCATTTGTGAGTTCCTTAAAAATTTTATCGAAATCATACGCATTATGAATATCTTCCACACGCAATAAATTTTTCTCATCAGGGAACAATACCACTATTTTATCATCTTCAGTGATCAATGGAGATGTAATAGATGATGGTACCATATTCACACATCCCATTTGATAAGCCTTTTCAGCTAATTCCTCATGTTCTTTTTTTTCGAATGAACTTAACTCAAAATCAAAATCGATTGAGTGTTTAGAAATTAATTGTTCCATACGCTCTAGTGATTTTTCTAGCCGTTGCTCGCTAATTTCACCTTGCTTGATTTTAGCAATTAGATGGTCCATAGCAGCTATCTGTTTTTCGTATGTATGCGAAATCATCAATAAATCTGCTCCCGCATTAAACGCTTGATAACTTCCTTCAACAACGCCTACCGTCTGACTAATTGCGTCCATCTCTAAACAATCTGAAACAACCACACCTTTATAACCTAACTCATCGCGCAGTAAATCAGTAATTAAGAGCTTTGAGATACTAGCGGGTTGACTATCTAATGAAGAGAATATTATATGAGAAATCATAATCGTATCACAATTCAACGTAATAGCTCGTTCAAAAGGCACTAACTCCATTTGCTTTAACTCGTCCAAGCTTTTTTCAATCACTGGCACTGCCAAGTGTGAATCTACCATTGTATCACCATGACCTGGAAAATGTTTAACTGAACTAATCATATGCTGCGCTTGGTAGCCTGCTAGTGCTTCTCCAACATATTGTGCAACTTTTTCTGGTTGGTCACCAAAAGAACGCACACCGATAATTGGATTTTCAGGATTGTTATTAATATCCGCAACAGGCGCTAAATTCCAATTTATACCTAGATTTTTCAATTCAATCGCCGTTGCTTCTGCTATTTTTCTTGCTATACTCGGATCATTAGTAGCTGCTTGAGACATTTGTCCAGGAAACAGTGTGATATCTTCTGTTATCCTACGAATCACACCGTTCTCTTGATCTAGACAAATTAATACAGGATGTTCATATCCAACTTCTTGAGCAGTCGCTTGTATTTCAGTAGTTAATTTTTTTAATTGTTCAGCCGATGTAATATTTCGACTAAATAAAATCACACTACCGATATGATAATCAGTCATTAATTGGCGTAATTCCGGACTAACAGAGGTTCCTTCAAATCCTATTACAAACAATGAACCGACTTTTTTACTTAACTCTATCAATCTAGCACCTCCAAAGGTACAAATTTAATGACATGGGATCCATCAATAAAATGTAATAATTCTTTAAAATCAGGATGAACAAAGCCAATTTTATTTCCGCCTGAATAAAATGGTAAAGACATTTTACAAAGTTGGATTTCTCCTCCGTAACGATTAGATAAATCATTTAACAGAATAATATCGCCAAATTGACGGTCACCATTATTTTCTGGTCTAATCCCTGAGCATCTTGGTGTAGTCAAACGAACAATCTTTTCAGAGACATCACGGCGACTTGTTAATGTTTGACTAAATAGGTCATGATAACGTTTATCTAAATAAATAGGTAAGGTGATAACTTTATTTTGAAGATAATCTCTAATAAAACGTAATGTGCTGGCATAAGCTTGGCTATCACCAATCATCACACCAGAAGAATTCGTGCATTCAATTAATTCAACTGTTGCAACGTAAGGGTGTTTCGTTCGGTGACTTTCAACAGTTGGTAATCCTTCGAACAAAGGAAAGCGTTTCAATGCATCTCCTGTCACAAAAGCCATCACTGGAATCTCATATTTTAAAAATATCTCATTCATAAGTTTGACTGATTGTAGTGATAGACCTGTTTCATTTTTAGGATAAAAATTATGAATAGCAATAATTCTTTGTAAATCCACGCCGTAAGCCAAGGCTTCTGTAATGAATGTTTCATTCAATGTGCTAGCATTTAAAATAATTTCAAAATCTTCTTGCAATGATTTTATACGATCAATGTCATCAAAACCATAATCTAGCCTGATTGCTTTAATCCCCATCTCTTTTAATTCTTTGAAATCTCCCGCAGGAATTTTTAATTTTTCAAATGTTACGGGGGATACATCGGGAACTAATAACATATTATATTGATGACAATATGTTATTAACTCATCAAGCTGTTCTGTTGCCCGGGATAAATCCTCTTCGGGAATATGTAACGAAGTAAAGATATAACGAGCCCCATTTTCTGAAGCACTTCTAATATACTCCTCTGATAGATCTTGCAAATAAACTGAAATTCCAAATAATTTTGATGTCATGATTTCCCCTCTACTCCATTGTTTCTTCAACAACAAGTTCTTGTTTCTCTAAAGCTTTTACAAATGGTAAATATATAAAATATGAAACAACCCAACCAAATACAACAAAGATTAAAGCTGCCCAACTACCATTAGCAGCTAAAAATGCCTTAATTGGTGCGGGAGTTATCCATGGAACATTCAGAACAGGAACTGGAATCCAGCCTAATACTCGACCGATAACAGAAGTAATCGCTAAAACTAATGAAGATAGAGTAAATGGAATCATTAAAATCGGATTCATCATAATAGGTAAACCAAAAATCAATGGTTCTCCGATATTAAAAACAGCGGCAGGTAGAGCTAACGCCCCCATCCCTTTTAGACGTGCTACTTTGGAACGTGTTAGCATTAATGCTAACGGGAATAAACCAGTCCAAATGTAATTATCCATAAAGACGCTTGTAAAGGTATAAGGTAGCGGCTCTCCAGCTTGCATAGCTGTTTGGTTAGCTGTCATCATTTGAGTCCAGAATGTACCAGCAACACCCGAAACAATATTACTACCATGAATACCAACTGACCATAAGATTCGATTTAGTAAAGTGACAATGATTACTGCAATCGAGCTATCTCCAACTTTTACTAATGGTTCGAAAACTGATGTAATCAATTCGTTAATGTTAATATGTAATACTGCACTAATCAACCACCAAAACACAATAACGAAGAATGAAGGAATTAAAGCTGTAAAAGCATTTGATACCATTGCTGGTACACCTTCAGGTAGTTTCATTACTATTTTTTTACGAATAAAGAATCGATACATTTCGACTGTTACAATACCCACTAAAATAGCTGAGAAAACCCCTAAAGCACCTAATGCTGCTGAAGGCACTCCTGAAAAACTACCAGGCTCTTTAGAACCTTCAACAATAGTTGAGACTGTTTGAGCAGGATTGATTAATAAAAATGATGCAACAGCTAAAATCATCGGTTGAACTATGTCCATTTTCTCATTCTTATTTTGGTTGTACCATTCAACTAAAGCATATGAAGTCGTAATAACAGTAAAAAGTGCAATAAACGACGTACCCACCCCAGATGCTGCCGCTAATGTCCATCTGAACTCACCTAAGAAATTTAAATACGTATCATTAGGAAATGATGCTAATAATAAAAATAATGAACCGATAACTAAAAGACTCATAATCCCTAAACCAGTTCGCTGAATTACCTGTACATATTTTAACTGTGAAAATTTAATTAATGGTGGTGCTATTTTAGTTTCGACAAATTGTGTAATTTTATCCATTTTCCTTCTCCTTAAATAATATTTTTGTTTACGCTTTCATTATAAAGATTGTAAAACGTTTTTTCAAGTTTTATTTGAAAAAACTAAAAAAACATTTCATAACGAAGATTAAAAAAACTATAACTAGCTTCTCAATTATCGAGAAAGCATTAGTTATAGTCCATCAATCTAATATTAATTCCCGCCCCATTCTTTGGGGCTCCAAAGTGTTCCATCTAGTTGGCCTTCTAGTTGTTCTAATCGATTGTATTGCTCTGCAATTAATTTTTTTAAGGATAAATATAACGCCTTTTCCTCATAAGAGGTCACTTGTGTCAACAAATCATCAATCTCTGTTAATAGCCAATTTTTTTCTTCCATACCAGGTCTACTCCAATTCATCTAAGGTAAAACGCAACATCTCTAGTTCTTCTTGATTTGCTTGTAGCTGTTCTTTAATTAAGTCAATTTTGTGTTGCACACTTGCTTCTTTAGTTCTAGAAACCTCAGTTAGCTGATGTTGAAACCAAGCCATACGATCTGCTAAACTTTGCGAATTCCCTAACATAATATATTGTTGATAACGAATCAATAATTTTTGCTTACAGCTTTCCGTCATATAGGCGAACTGATAAATGCCAAAAATCGGTAAATATTGCCACTTAAATTTATTGGCAACAGCTTGGTACGGACGCATCAATTCATCCATGGTAAAAATCTCACGACCACCCGCTTGGTATTCTTTTTTAGCCACTCCCGCAATCACAACGATGCCGAATTCTTTACCTTGCCAGTCGTCAATTTTTTTCTCATCTAGTACAACATCTTGCCATTCTTTCAACGTGGCGGGTGAACTATACCAGTACAATGGGAATTGGAAGATAATCCGGTCATGGTCAGCTATCAATGTTTGTTCATACTCACGATTGATATTTCCTTGTGGATAGTATTTTTCTAAATGATGCAGTGTGACGTTTTCTAATGTCTGAGTTGCCGCCATCAAAAATTGTTGCGTACTTGAACCACTAACATCTGGATGCGATAAAATAATTAATGTTTTCATAGAGACTCCTTATTTATCATAAACCCGTTTAGTTGGTGGGGTATAATTTGTTATAAATGCTTGAATCTCTATTAACGAATCTGAGAACAAGAGCGCTTCACGATCACTGGCAAAAAGAAAACCTTCTGTTACCATCTGATCAAAAAACTGCGCCAATAAATCGTAATAACCATTCACATTATAAAAAATACATGGTTTATCATGTTGGCCAATACGACTCCACGAAACGACTTCACTGATTTCCTCTAATGTTCCCGGACCACCTGGCATCGCTATAAAGACATCCGCCAAGTCAATCATCTTTTGTTTACGCTCATGCATTGTGTCAACATATAGCAATTCGGTCAATCCCTCTTGCGTAATCTCATTATCTGCCAAAAAATGTGGCATGACACCGATTGTTTGACGCTTAGCTTCAATTAGTTCTCTAGCTAAGACACCCATCAACCCTAATTTTGAGCCGCCGTAAACTAAATCATACCCTTCGCTTGCCATCCATTGGCCAAGCTCACGGGATTTTTCAGCATAAATTGGGTTAATCCCCATCGCTGAAGCACAGTATACTGCAATATTCATCATAATACCCCCTATTTTCTTCTTATATAGCATAAGCCATAGTCAAAGTAAAAGGCAAATAAAAGACGAGCCAATAATCATTAGTTTAACAAAATTTAGAAATTGATAATGTTGAATACTCAAAGAAATCGTGTTAACCTATCAAAAAAGGAACGAATAAAAAGGAGATCAGATGTTTAAAAATAGAAATTATCATAAAAATGTCTATCAAAATTATCATAGTCGTTATACGACTGCAAGTAAAATTGCTGAAGTCATCGAAACACTGTTAGTTATTGTTTCATTTGCCACTTTCTCAAACACGACGAGTGGTTGGCTTGTATTAATTAATTGGGTTGTCTTACCAGTTTTCACCATTATCACATTCATCTTAATGATGCTTGATTTTCGTGGGCGTACATTTGCTGCTAAACATGATAACTATACCGAAGGAGAATAACAAATGGCAATACTTATCGAATTAATTGGCGATTTCTTGTTATTTCTAGGAGATGAACTATTTTTTAGAGCTGAATACGACAAAAGGAAAAAAAGGCAGTATATCTCCTCTTGTTTACTCTATCTACTAAATTTGATATTCTTTTGCCTTATCGGCCTTATTTTTTTTGGCACCTTAAAAATTTCATACGCTAATAATTTTAAGGTAAGTACCCTTTTTCCAGTCATCATCCTATTAGCACTATTTATTTTCATGGCGTGGCGAACGTATCACTATACTCGTCATATTTGGCACCTCACTAACTTCTTTTTTAATAAAAAAACTTAATCATCTTCAGCTGAGAGCTATGGTCGTTCATTGATTAGAGCTCCTATTTAACATCAATAAAACCTCGAGAAACGTTCCCGAGGTTTTTACTTAATCTTCAGATTTCACTGGGTAGCCACTTGCTTTCGTTTCTTTCATGGTGTAATAATAATAAATTGGCAAACCTGCCAGCATGATGATAATACCTGAAATAGCATAAGTAAACTGCGTAATCAAGGTGCTAATAACGACATAGCCGCCTCCCATAATCGCAATTATTGGTATCACCGGATATAGTGGCACTTTGTAAGGTCGAATAGCATCTGGTCGTTCGCGACGCCATTTAATCACGCCATAAAAAGTTAAGCAGTAAAAAATCCATACCATAAAGGTAGATAAATCAGTTAATAAATCAAACTTGCCCGTTAAGCAATAAATACTTGAGACGATAACAACAAACCACGTCGCATTTACTGGTGACCCGTTATCATTGACTTTCATCAATGCCTCACTAAAAGGAATTTTTCTTGTTTCAGCAAACGTATACGTGGAACGTGCAGCTGTCATAATAAAACCATTTAAACTACCAAACACAGAAATTAAAATGCCAATGGATACAAGTTGTCCACCTGAACGTCCAAATAACACTCTAGAAACATCCGCAGCTGGCGTTTCTGTTAACATCAATTGATTTGCTGGCATTACCCATAAATAAGCGATATTAATGACCACATAAATTAATGACACGATGGTTAAACCAAGAATTAATGCTCGCGGTAAATCTTTACTGGGATTTTTCATTTCTCCCGCTAACATACCGACACTTATCCAACCATCAAAGGCAAATAAGGCAGCTAAAAGCGCTAATGAAAAAGCTTTTCCTGGGTCAATTTCTGGTCCTACGAGTGGGGTTAACACATCGTGTCCTGTTCCTTTCACAAAACTCACCACCACAATCAATGTAATCGGTATCATTTTACATAGCGTTAAGACCATTTGTAAGCGACCACTTGCCTCAGCACCTAAATTACATAAATAGCCTAAAAAAACTATCGTCACAATGGAAATCACGACTTTAGGCCAGTAGGCATTCGGATCAAGACCGAGCAAACTCGATGCTTGGACGCCAAAAACAACTGCTACAGCAGCGATGGAACCTGTTTGATACAACGATGAATCCACCCATCCTGATAAGAAGCCAATTTTCGGTCCAAAAATATCGTGTAAATAAGTAACCATTCCGCCTGTTTTAGGAATCATGGCTGCAATTTCTGACGCGGTTAATGCGCCAGCTAAAGACAGTAGCCCCGCCAAGATCCAAGCTAAAATCCCTAAACCCGGTTCTCCACCTGTTGCTCGAAATATCGCATAAGGTTTGAAAAATATTCCCGATCCGATAACAATTCCAATGATAGTGGTTAAAGCAACGGTAAATCCTAATGTTCTTTTTAACTGATGACTATTTTCTGACATATTTCACCCCTGAGAGACACCTTCATTTTTCTTAACTTTTATACATATAAATACTGATTTCTCTATACATCCATATATAATTCAATTATAACGTATCTTAATAGCCATAACGTGACATATTCGTCTTTTTAATAAATTATTAATGAGGCTCAAGGTTTCCTCGTCATCTATCAGGCAAGTTTACAACGATATAAAATAACCTTGCTTATCTTAAAAAGAATCCAGCAAGGTTTATGTTTAATTATTTAATAATACACTTCATCTAAAAATAAAGCGTGGGCTGGTACAGTTTCACCGGCTTGTTGACGGACTTTCTTTGCAAAAATTTCATCAATTACTTCAACTGGTAACTTTCCTAAACCAATTTCGATAATCGTGCCCATCATGATACGAACCATGTTATAAAGGAAACCATCCCCCACAAACTGAAATTCTAACAAATTGCCATACTGATTAACGTTGATAGCTTCAATCGTGCGAACCGTTGATTTTTTAGTTTTTTTCAGAGAAGAAAAACCGATAAAATCATGTTGACCTGTTAATTTTTGACAAGCTAGCTGCATTTTTTCAAGATCGAGTGCTTGCTTAACATGAAAACTAGTGTGGCGTTCTAATGCTGTTGGTACTTCGCTATTCCAAACATAATATGAATATTGCTTTCCTTTGACGTTATAACGGGCATGAAAACGTTCTGGCATCTCTTCGACTTTAGTAATGACCATGTCATTTGGTAAATAACGATTTAAAAACGACAACATTTGTTCACGGGTTAAGTCTGAAGTCGTCTTGAAGTTCGCGACTTGACCACGAGCATGTGTCCCAGCGTCTGTTCGACCTGAGCCAATAATTTCAATTGTTTCACCGGTCATTTGTTTCAAGGTACTCTCGATTTTCCCTTGAATGGTTTTATCAGAATCGCCTAGACGTTGCCAACCTAAGTAGCGACGACCGTCATATTCGATCGTTAATTTAATATTTCTCATATGAACTCCTTTAGTTAAAAAAGAATGAAGCCTAAAAAGACTTCATTCTTTTCATTTATTGATTATAGACGCGCGTTTAATTCTTGCGCTAACTCTTCAAATCCAGGTTTGCCTAATAATGCAAACATATTTTTCTTGTAAGCTTCAACACCTGGTTGGTCAAATGGGTTAACCCCGTTTAAGTAACCTGAGATACCACAAGCGATTTCGAAGAAGTACATTAAGTAACCTAATGTGTAAGCATTTTGTTCTGGGATAGTTACCACGAAGTTTGGTACATCGCCATCAGTATGTGCTAATAATGTTCCTTGGAAAGCTTTAGTGTTAACGAAGTCAACATCTTTACCTTCTAAGTAACCTAGACCGTCTAAATCTTTATCCATTGTTGGGATGTTGATATTGCGACGAGGTTTGTCTAATTTGATAACTGTCTCAAAAATATTGCGTTGACCTTCTTGGATGTATTGTCCTAGCGAGTGTAAGTCAGTTGAGAAGTTAGCACTTGAAGGGTAGATACCTTTTTGATTTTTACCTTCTGATTCACCGAATAATTGTTTCCACCACTCTGAGAAGTATTGTAAACTTGGCTCATAGTTGATTAATAATTCAGTGACTTTACCTTTACGGTATAAAATATTACGTAATGCTGCGTATTGGTAAGCAGCGTTTTCTTCTAATTTATCACTAGCGAAATCTTTACGTGCTTGGTTAGCACCTTCCATTAAACCAGTAATATCAGCACCACTTGCTGCAATTGGTAATAAACCTACGGCTGTTAATACTGAGAAACGTCCACCAACGTCATCAGGAATCACAAATGTTTCCCAACCTTCTTCGTCAGCTTCTACTTTCACCGCACCTTTTGCTTTATCAGTTGTTGCGTAGATACGTTTGTTCGCTTCTTCTTTACCATATTTGTTAATTAATAATTCTTTGAACACACGGAATGCAATCGCTGGCTCCGTTGTTGTTCCTGATTTAGAAATCACGTTAACAGAGAAATCACGCTCACCAATAATGTCGATTAAGTCTGTTAAGTAAGTTGAACTAATGCTGTTACCTGCAAAGAAAATTTGTGGTGCTTTACGATCTTCGTTGCTTTGTAAGTTGTAGAAAGTATTGTTTAAGAAATCTAGAGCAGCTTTCGCGCCTAAATAAGAACCACCAATACCAATTACTACTAATACTTCTGAATCTGATTTGATTTTTTCAGCAGCTTGTTGAATACGTGCAAATTCTTCTTTGTCATAGTTTTCTGGTAGGTCTACCCAACCGATAAAGTCGCTACCAGCGCCAGTCCCATTACGTAAATCGTTGTGAGCAGCTGTTACTTGGCTTTGCATGTAACCTAATTCATTTTCACCAATGAATTTGCCAACTACTTTAGAGTAGTCAAATTGAATATGTGTCATGATGTTTCCTCCTGATTGTGATACTTTTTTCTTTCCCCTCTACTTTACGTTTTTTTTCAATATTTTTCAAGTAAACAGATGAATTAATCGGAATATTTACGATTAATTATCTGAACCTTTATAAACTAGCGGAAACCCCTCTATACCATTCATAAGAAAGCGTTTGAAAAGAGACGTTAAATATGCTAACGTAGTTTTAACGAACGATAATAAGGACGATGATTATCCAACATTAGTCATCAAAAAAAGGAGACTTGTAAATGAGCGAATTATATTTTGAAATGGGGATGAATCCCATCTTTTTAATTTTCGGTATCTTTTTCACTTTGGCCCTGCTATTCATCTTATTCCAAGTATTTAAAAATATTCGACAATGGCACCGTAACAATCAAGCGCCTCGAGAGACTCAAAAAGCCACTATCGTCACTAAACGAACAGAAGTAAATCATCATATGAGTAACACGAATAATAACGATACAGTTGGAAGCTCACGTAGTTCCACGACTTATTACGCGACCTTTGAATTTCAAAATGGTGAGCGCTTAGAATTGACAGTTAAAGGGAACGTTTACGGTCAGTTAGCAGAAGGCGATAACGGCTACCTCACTTTTCAAGGCACACGCTTTGTCGCCTTTGAAAGAAATCGCACATAAAAATAACCCCGACCAATCACTTTCGTTTATAGGAAAGTGATTGGTTAGGGTTATTTTAGTAGTTGTTGCCATTTCTCTAAACTTGCTAAGTAATATTCGACTAATTCAGTATCATACAGGGTTTGAAAATTATTTTGCGTGCCAATCTCAGAAAAGTTACCCTTAACTACAATCTCCCCTTGTTTCATCATTAATAAATTATCTGATAAGTTAAGAGCTAAATTAACATCATGAAAGACACCGATAATTTGTGATTGATGCTGAACTTGCCATTTCTTAAGAAAAGCAATCATCTGCAATTGATATTTAATATCTAAATGATTGCTCGGTTCATCTAATAATAGTAAATTAGGAGCTTGCGCCATGGTTTTAGCTAGGAAAACTAATTGTTTTTGCCCACCAGAAAGTTTGAGAACTTCTTGGTCTTTTAGTTCCCACAAACCTAAATCAGCGAGTATGTTCTCAACATAGGCAACATCTTCTTTTTTATAGCTAGTAAATAAGCCTGTTTTTTGACGAGCAAAGCACCCCATCATCACAATGTCTTTAACACTATAACCAGCTTGAACGTGTTGATGTTGACTAAGTAATGCCACTTCTTTAGCTAACGTTTTTCGAGAATATTTTTTTACCGACTGTCCATTGATCAATACATCGCCACTAAACGGGACAACGTTTAAAATCGTTTTTAAAAGCGTTGACTTACCGCTGCCATTTGGCCCCAACACACACAACATCTCGTTATCTGCTAGTTGGAGAGAAACATTGTGTAAGACTTGATGCTGACCGTATTGAACGGAAACTTGTTGGATATCAATCATTTAATCACGCCCCTTCTTTAAGAATAAATACGTAAAGAACGGTGCCCCGATTAAAGCTGTTACAGCTCCTACAGGAATTTCTTTAGGCGCAATTAAGGTCCGAGATAAAAGATCCGCTAACACCATCAAAATTCCTCCAACGAGAGCTGACGATGGAATGACCAAACGATGATGATGACCAAACGCTTTTCGAACTAAGTGAGGAGCAACCAAATCAACAAAGCCAATAATCCCGACAAATGAAATCGCTGAACCTGTTAGTAAACAACAAACGATAATGAAGAAAACTTTTAATTGCTGAGTGGCTAGACCTGTTGCTTGTGCCTGCTCATCTCCGAGGGTCAAAATATCTAATTCGCTTGCAAAGCGCATGAACGTTAATAAACCGAACACTAAAAGGACTATTAATAACAGTACCTGACCATAGTGACTACTTGCAAAGCTCCCCAGTTGCCAGTAGACAATGGCTTTTAAATAATCATCAGAAAACACCGATAGCAACGTTAATAATGCATTTACGAATAACCCAACAATCATCCCGACCAATACGATTGTTTGATTATCCAATTGCTGATTAGATTTTTTAGCAAACAGCAAGACTAATAACACCGTTAAACAGCCAAAAACAAAACCGTTAACTGGGACGAAATAACTCGATAATCCTAGAATAGGCACGCCAATCGTTAACATCAAGGCCGCTCCAAATGAGGCACCTGACGAAATGCCTAGCGTATAGGTGGAGGCCAAAGGATTATTTAATAACGACTGCATAACTGTTCCTGACAAGGCAATGATGGCCCCAACAATAAAACTCATCAACACGCGTGGCAAGCGCACTTCTAAAATAATCATGGCAAGTATCCCTTCATTTGGATGTCCTAATAAGCGATTGATCATGATTTGAAACACTTCTAAAAAACTAGCCGATGCACTACCGACTCCTACACCCAACACCATCACAACGACGGCTAATACAACCAACCCACTTAATTTCAATCCTTTAGTCATGGCTAAAAGTCAATTTGGCAAATTCTTCTGGATAAAGAGTTTTTGCCATCTCTTTCATTGCTTCAACCACATGATGATTCGGTATCGAGCTTGCCGCATTATCAATGGGATAAATCGCTTTGTCTTTAACAGCTGTTACTTCTGACCAACCTTTACGACTTAAAATTTCAGTAACCGGATCGTCGATATACGTTACGTTAGTAAAAATCACATCCGGATTGCGTTCAATCGCTGATTCTTCGGTAATTGCCAACCATCCTGTTTGATCGTGATAAACATTTTTGGCACCAATAGTCACTAACATATCATCTAAAAATACATCTTTACCGAATGAGTAGATACCTGGTAAAGCTGCCACTTCAAATGAAACAGTTTTTTTCTGTTTAATGCTTTCACCCATTGTTTTTAGTTGCTCAATATCAGCTTGCATCTTTTGGACAAGGGTCGCGCCTTGTTCATGTTGGCCGACGCAATCAGCGATAAATTGAACATCTTCTTCGATAGCCTCAAGCGTGTCACTTGTCGGAATATTAATAATTGTTACACCAGCTTTTTTTAATTTGTCCCAAATTTCTGTATCGGCATATAGATTGATATCACTCACAAATACAACCTGTGCCTCCAACGCTAACAAGGTTTCTTGATCAATCGCCATCATATCGAATTGTGTCACTTCTTGTTTCGTATTTTTTAACTGACTTTGATTGTCGATACCAATTAATTTTTGGCTTTTGCCTAAATCCTCCAACACTTGGGTAACTGACGGCACTAACGATACAATTTTTGTTAAATTTTCCGGAATCACGATGGTTTCACCGGCCCGGTCGGTTGTTGGCAACGAACTAATTGTTGTATTTGTTTTGGTTGATGAGAGACTTGTTTCGTCCATAGTTGAAGAAGATATTGAACAACTAGCTAACAGTCCTCCAACTACACAGAGGCACACACCTAATAAAATATTTTTTTTCATTGTTACTCCTTATCTACAAAAAACGACTCTAATGATTAGAGTCGTTTTATTTGCCTAAACAGTTGACTTTTTTAGACTAGCCCTTGCGCCAGCATGTTACCAGCTACTTTAGAGAACCCAGCAATATTAGCACCAGTTACTAAATCTCCCTCTGCACCATATTGAGCCGCGGTATCGCGACAGTTTTCATAAATATTTTTCATGATATTATCTAATTTAGTATCTACTTCTTCAAAGGTCCATGGTAAACGTTGTGAGTTTTGGCTCATTTCAAGTGCTGAAACAGCGACTCCACCGGCATTAGCCGCTTTAGCTGGCCCAAATAAAATACCGTGTTCTCGGTACATCTCAATGGCCGCTAAATCTGATGGCATGTTCGCCCCTTCTGCGACTAAAAAGACACCATTAGTTATCATTGTTTGCGCCAATTCAGCATTGATTTCATTTTGGGTCGCACATGGCAAGGCAATATCATACTTTGTATCAATTGACCAAATAGATTGTCCTTCAAAGAAAGTAGCATTTGGACGATCGTTAATATACTCAGAAATACGGACACGTTTCACTTCTTTTAATTCTTTGATAATCGCTAAGTCTAAACCTTCTGGATCATAAATATAACCACTTGAATCACTACATGCTAAAACAGTCGCTCCTAAGGCTTGTGCTTTTTGAATCGCATAAATCGCCACATTTCCGCTACCAGACACCACGACTTTTTTCCCTTCAAATGAATCACCACGGTCGGCTAATAAATGTTTAACAAAGTACACTAAACCATAACCAGTAGCTTCCGTACGCGCTAAACTTCCCCACATATCAACGGGTTTACCGGTTAATACGCCAGCACTAAATTGATTTAGACGTTTGTATTGACCGTATAAGTAGCCAATTTCACGATGGCCTACACCGATATCCCCCGCAGGAACGTCGGTATCTGCTCCAATATATTTTTGTAATTCGGTCATGAAACTTTGACAAAAACGCATGATTTCGGCATCTGATTTACCTTTAGGATCAAAGTCACTACCGCCTTTACCACCACCAATTGGTAGGCCAGTTAAGCTATTTTTAAAAATTTGCTCGAAAGCTAAAAATTTCATAATACTTAAATTTACAGTTGGATGGAATCTTAATCCGCCTTTGTATGGACCAATCGCTGAATTATATTGGACACGGTAACCACGATTGACTTGCCATTTTCCTTGATCATCTTGCCAAGGCACACGGAATTGGATAATACGTTCAGGTTCTAGTAAGACATCCAACAAATTATGGGCTTCAACTTGTGGATTTTGCTCTAAATAAGCCGCAATCGTTGGTAAAAACTCCTCGACTGCCTGAATATATTCAGTTTGACCTTCATTTAATGTTTGAACTTTTTGACGAATGGCTTCAATATATTGATTGGCTACACCCATTTTCTCATCCTTCTTTCATAAATAATAATAAAAGTATACGTTATTCTCTTAAAAATACCAACTCATAAACAAAGAACTTTCAAAAAAAATATGGTACACTACTTAAGAATTGGAGGTATAAAAATGAACGTAGATAAAGATGTCATCGTAATTGGTGCTGGTACTAGTGGGATGATGGCCGCAATATCGGCTGCTACACATGGTGCAAGCGTCATGTTAGTCGAAAAAAACAAACGCTTAGGAAAGAAATTATTACTAACTGGCGGGGGTCGTTGTAATGTGACCAATAACCGTCCGAGTGACGATGTGATTCAACACATTCCTGGTAATGGTAGGTTCTTATACAGCGCGTTTTCACAGTTTGATAATCACGATATTATTCGCTTTTTTGAAGATAAAGGGGTCAAATTAAAAGAAGAAGATCATGGGCGCATGTTTCCAGTAACGAATCGTTCTAAAACGATTGTTGAGGCCTTAACGAGCGAATTAAACAAACAAAAAGTACAAATTGAATTAGACGCTGAAGTGGAAAAACTCTTAAAAGAAGATAATCGTATTATTGGGATTCGTTTAAAAGACGGACGCGAATTCACCGCGCACTGCGTGATTATCGCAACAGGTGGCAAAACGTATCCTTACACAGGTTCAACTGGGATTGGCTATCGTCTAGCCAAAAAAGCTGGTCACACCGTCACCCCACTTTTCGCGACAGAATCACCGATCAAATTAGCTGATACCTTTGTCCAAAAGAAAGTCTTACAAGGTCTATCATTACAAGACGTGACGTTATCGGTCCTAAATGAAAAAGGTAAAATCCGCGTGAGTCATACGATGGACATGTTGTTCACACATTTTGGCGTATCAGGTCCAGCGGCTTTGCGTTGCAGCATGTTTGTCAATCAAGCACTCGAAAAACATAACAACGCTACCCTTAGTTTAGACGCGCTACCCAATAAATCTTTTAAACAATTAGTTCATGAACTGACAACAGTCAAAGAACAACAACGTGATAAAGCCATTAAAAATGCGCTGAAAGGCTTGTTACCTGAGCGTTATTTAGAATTTTTATTGGAAAAGGCACAAATTGATGGTGCCAGACCATTCCGTCAAGTTGAAGCCAGCGAATTAGAACGTTTTGCGGAGTTAATTAAAGATTTCAGAATGTCCGCTATCGGCACGTATCCAATCGAAAAATCATTTGTAACCGGTGGTGGAGTTAATTTGAAAGAGATTGACCCAAAAACGTTAGAAAGTAAACTTGTTGAAGGTTTATTCTTTGTTGGAGAATTGTTAGATATTAACGGCTACACCGGTGGCTATAATATTACGGCCGCATTTGTAACTGGTTATGTGGCAGGTAAAAATAGTGCCCAAATCGCTAGCTACTTTCATTACTAACGATGTCTTTCAATCGTTATATATTACCCGTAATAAAACATATAAGTACGAAAACAATTGATGAAAGCACATACTTATGGCTATAATAGACGTATCAATTAAATGAGGTGAGAACTATGTTTCCACAAAAGAAAATTTTTAAAGTTGAAAAAAATCGTGACTACACAGCAGAAACACTCGCTCATGAGTTAGCCTTATTAAAGGAACAAAACTTTGACGAGGTTTCTTACACTGGACTGAACTTGAACTTAGACATGTTAATGACCCAAAACATCCGTAATGATGAGTTCAAATTGATTCAAACTCAAGATGGACTTGCTAAGAAGCCTTACGCTGATTGGCACCATGATTTAGTCTTGTCCATTGAGATATTCAATGCCTTTGCGGACTATACAGCCAATCATTATCATGACTATCAACATGAATACGAACGATTCGAAGAACAGACCGGTTTAAACAAAACAAGTAGCGACTACAAAGATTACTTTGAACAAGGTAATGCCATGTATTTCCATGACGTCCTTCATAGCGTCTTTGACTTGTCACGTCGTTTAGATCTTTCCATCAATAATTTCAAAGAAACACTAGCTTTTGATGGCTATGATTTAGAAGACTATCCTTTACCAACCAAAAACGTTTTTCGTAGATAAATATAAAAGCGAATTAATCATTTTTCGATTAATTCGCTTTTTACTATATAAATAAGTTGTCCACATAAATTTTCTGTTGAGATATCAACTTTCTCTTCTAACCAATCCGTAAACAAACCGGTTAATCCGAATACATAAAACTTTAACTGCACTTCATTATATTCTTCATACTCTTCTGAACTAGAAAAAAATAAAAAACTTAATAACCATTTCTCGATTTGGCTATTCAAATAGCGTTCTGCTTTTTCCTTTCCCACTGAACGATAAACATTCAAACAAAAAGCTTTATGCTCATCAACATAATCACTAACTTGCTTCACTCGTTGAGATAACGAGTCGTATTCGATGACTTGCTCAATTTTATTAAGAAAATCCTCTTCAATAATCCAATCTACTAATTCATAAATATCACGAAAATGGTAATAGAATGTTTGGCGATTCACCTGACACTTTTCCGCTAAATCAGTCACAGTGATTTTCTCTAATGGTCGGGTTTTGATCATTTCTTTCAAGGTTCTGGCTAAAGCATCTCTTGTGAAATTTGACATCTGTTCACTCCTATTTTTTAGACAATTTGCGTTTAATGTCTATTTTTTAAACATATCATTAAGATTGTTTATGGTTCTTTTATTATAACAATAATACAATAAATTTGTCACAAAATTCGAAATATTAGAGGAGGATTTTTTTATGTACTATAGTAACGGAAATTATGAAGCTTTTGCACGTCCAGTGAAACCTGAAGGCGTTGAAAACAAACATGCTTATTTAATTGGATCAGGTTTAGCATCGCTAGCGGCCGCTGCCTTTTTAATTCGTGATGGTCAAATGAAAGGTTCTCACATCACCATCTTAGAAGAACGTGATATTGCTGGTGGTGCCTTAGACGGTATTTACGATGACGGCAAAGGCTTTATCATTCGCGGTGGGCGTGAAATGGAAAATCATTTCGAATGTCTATGGGACTTATTCCGTTCAATCCCTTCACTTGAAGAAGAAGACGCTTCTGTTTTAGATGAATTTTATTGGTTAAATAAACGCGACCCTAACTATTCTCTACAACGTGCCATTGTTAATCGCGGAGAGGATGCACATACTGACGGAAAATTCACCTTGTCACAAACCGCTTCAGAAGAAATTATCAAGCTTTTCTTCACTCCTGAAGAAAAACTGGCAGATTTAACAATTCAAGATGTCTTCACTGAAGAATTTTTTGAATCTAATTTTTGGTTATACTGGTGCACGATGTTTGCCTTCGAACCTTGGCACAGTGCAATGGAAATGCGTCGTTACATCGCTCGTTTCATTCACCATATTGGTGGACTACCAGACTTCTCAGCTTTGAAATTTACTAAATACAATCAATATGAATCATTAGTGTTACCACTAAAAAACTATTTAGAAGCCCATGGTGTGACTATTCAATACAATACTACAGTAACCAATGTGTTATTTGATATTACACCTGATAAAAAAGTAGCAAAACAAATCGAATACACAATCAACAATAGCCAACAAGTTTTAAATTTAACCGAAAATGACTTGGTCTTCATCACAAATGGTAGTAACGTAGAAAGCGCTGATGAAGGTGATCATCATACACCTGCTAAACTAAACGTTAATTTAGGTGGTAGCTGGAACCTTTGGAAAAATATTGCCATGCAAGATTCAGCCTTCGGTCATCCAGAAGTCTTCTGCGGTAATATCAAAGAAAGTAGCTGGGAATCTGCAACGTTAACTACATTAGACGATAAAATTCCACCTTACATCGAAAAAATTTGCAAACGCGATCCGTTCAGTGGAAAAGTCGTGACGGGTGGGATTGTCAGTGTTAAAGATTCTAACTGGTTAATGAGCTTTACCTTAAACCGTCAACCACACTTTAAGGCCCAACCAAAAGATCAATTAGTCGTTTGGATTTATGGTTTAAATTGTGATGTGCCAGGCAATTACGTTAACAAAGCCTTAAAAGATTGTACCGGCGAAGAAATAACCCAAGAATTTTTATATCATATTGGGGTTCCTGTTGAAGAAATCGATGAGATGGCGAAAAATAGTGCCCGTTGTATTCCATGTATGATGCCATTTGTCACTTCTTACTTCATGCCAAGAAAACCAGGTGATCGTCCACTTGTAGTACCTGAAAACTGTGCCAATGCAGCCTTTATCGGTAACTTTGCTGAAACACCTCGCGATACAGTCTTCACAACGGAATACTCAGTAAGAACCGCTATGGAAGCTGTTTATACGTTACTTGATATCGACCGTGGCGTACCAGAAGTCTTTGCGTCAGCGTATGACATCCGCGTGTTATTAGATTCTACAGAAAAAATGATGGATGGCGCTAAATTAAGCGACTTGAAACTATCATTCTTGAAGAAAACGTTATTGAATAAAGGCGTACATAAATTGGAAGATACCGTGATTTATGACTTGATTAAAGAATATAAATTGTGGTAACAAGAATATAGCAAAAAAGTAGCGGTGACCATTAATTGATCACTGCTACTTTTTATTATCTACTCTATAATATCCACAAACTCAGCATGCACTAATTGTTTCACTTCATGTGGATCAACTTTCATTTGTAAGCCACGTTTACCTGCTGAAATATAAAAATATTCTAACCCATCTGCCGCTTGTTCGATATAGGTCGGGAACTGTTTTTTCATGCCAATTGGTGAACAACCTCCACGAATGTAGCCGGTGGTGCTTTCCAAATCTTTTAAATGCAACATTTCAACTTTTTTATTCCCACTAACTTTTGCAAGTTTTTTCAAATCTACCGTTTCATTACTTGGTATTACCGCCACAATCGGCCCTGTCTTATTACCAATTGCAACTAATGTTTTATAAATTAATTCCAAAGGTGTCCCTAATTGATTTGCGACATCTATCGCACTCATGTGGGCGAATTCTTCAATAGCAAAAGCGCGTTCTTCATAAGCTATTTTCTTTTGATCAAGTGTGCGTAACGCGTTCGTTTTCGTTACTTTTTTCTTTTTCATTTAGCTCACAACTCTTTCGTTAAAAAATTTGATAAATTAAAACTTTCAAATAGTTTCCTTCTTTAAAGGAGCTAGCTGTTACATAGTCGCTTGGCAAACGATACTCTTCGACTTTTTTGAAACGGCGGCCTTCACTACGAATGCCGTCTTCAACCATTTCTTTAAACTTGTCATAAGGCAAATTGGCAACGTTGGTTGACGCAATCAAATAGCCGTCAGTTCGAATTAACGGTGTGACTTCCGCCACTAACTCACCATAATTTTTAACAACTGAGAACGTACGCTTTTTGTTACGAGCAAAACCTGGTGGGTCTAAAATGACCATATCAAATGCCAGTTCTTTACGATTAGCATAGCGAATGTAATCAAAAATATCCATCACAACAATCTTATTGTTGTCCAACGATAATTGATTGATGTCAAACATTTCTTTTGTTTTTTCAAGACTACGCTTCGCTAAATCGACACTGACCGTACTAGCAGCGCCACCCATAGCGGCCGCCACTGAAAAGGCTCCTGTATAACTAAACGTATTCAACACGTCTAAACCGCTCGCTAGACCGTCTGCCAGGCGACCACGAACATGTTTTTGATCCAAGAAAATCCCCGTCATCATACCTTCATTTAAATAAGTCGCAAACGATACACCGTTTTCTTTCACCAGTAGCGGCTCGGGTGCTTCTTGTCCATAAATAAGTTGTGTTTCTGGTAAGCCAGTTTGCTCGAAACGATTTTTTTCATAAATCCCTTTAATCATTGGGAAAGCTTGGACTAACGCAGCGATTAATACTGTTTTAAAAGTATTAATCGTTTCGTTATACCACGAAACCACTGCAAAATCCGCATAGATATCCACAGTCATGCCACCTAAACCATCGCCCTCACCATTAAATAAACGATAAGCATTGGTCAACTCATTGTCTGCAAATTGTTGACGCTTCTCGCCAGCTTTTGAAAATAATTGTGTAAAAAAAGCTTCGTCCATTTTTGTGTTTTCATTTTGAGAAACAACCCAACCGACACCTTTATTTTGCTTCCCTAAATAGCCCGTTCCGATAAACTGACCTGAATCGGTGACAAATTGATGCCATTCTTTTGTTTTTAATTGGTCTTGTGTTTTGACTAAGTCTCCTTCAATAATCAGAGGGTAACCTGACATCATCTTACGAGCCGCTTGTTTTTTAATTTTGATTTTCATGTTGAACACCTTTCTACTATTATATGCTTTCCTATTTTAACATATTTTTTTTCATAAAACTCTTTCTCACGATATCTTAATAATTCGTACTCCTTTAGACTGATTTATGCCGTTTTCGATTGACTTTACCTCAAAATATCGGTAAAATATTTTCGATAGTTCATTAATAAACATTTTTTAGAATATAAACTTATGAAAACAACCATGAAAGGAAGTCATAATGTTGAAAAAATCCTACAAAGAATCATGGATTAACACACGTATGGGCTTTTTCTCTCTACTTGCCATTTTATTTTGGCTAAAAACCATTCTTGCTTACATTACAGCATTTAACCTTGGAATTGAGAGTATTACACAATATTTAATCTTGCTTATTAACCCAATTGCAACGACTATTTTTATTTTGTCAATTGGCTTATACGTAAGAAATGAAAAAAGAGCGTATGCAACCACTTTAATTCTGTACTTTTTAATGACCCTGTTACTATTTTCAAATGTCGTATACTACCGAGAATTTTCTGATTTTATCACCATTAATACCATTTTAGGAGCAGGAAAGGTTTCTTCTGGCTTAGGCCAAAGTGCGTTGAAACTTTTCTCAATCACTGATTTAATTTATTTAGTTGATTTATTCGCAATTGGGGGATGCTTAGCAGCGAAGAAAATCAAACTGGATAAACAACCAGTGAAAGGTCGTTTTGCTTTTGCGGTGACCTCTTTTTCCGTTTTAATGTTCGCTGTGAACTTAACCTTAGCTGAAGCAGATCGCCCTCAATTATTATCACGTACGTTCTCTAAAGACCATATCGTGAAATATTTAGGCTTGAACTTCTTTATGGCTTATGATGGGGTTCAAACCTACCAAACCAACCAAATTCGCGCTCAAGCGAGTGAAAATGATTTGGTATCCGTTGAAGAATATGTCAACAAACACCACGCTGATAAAAATCCAGAAATGTTTGGGAAAGCAGCTGGTCGTAACGTCATCTATATCCATTTAGAAAGTTTACAACAGTTTATGATTGATTATAAATTGACCGATAAAGACGGTGTCGAACATGAAGTAACACCTTTCTTAAACAGTCTATTCCATGATCAACAAACTTACAGCTTTGACAATGTTTTCCACCAAGTAAGTGCTGGTAAAACCAGTGATGCGGAAACCTTGATTGAAAACTCATTGTTTGGTTTGACTCAAGGCGCGCTATTTACACAACTAGGTGGCAAAAACACCTTCCAAGCGGCACCAGATATTTTAAGCCAAACTGCTGGTTACACAACAGCAGCCTTCCACGGTAATGTAGGCTCATTCTGGAACCGTAATGATACATACAAAAACTTTGGTTATGAATACTTCTTTGATTCAAGCTACTACGATGTAACCGATGAAAATTCATTCCAATATGGTTTACATGACAAAGAATTCTTTGACCAATCTGTCCAATACTTAGAGCATTTACAACAACCGTTTTACGCTAAGATGTTAGCTGTTTCTAACCATTATCCATATGCTAAAATCCAAGGTTCTGATGATGAGTTGCCTCTTCCAGAAACAGCGGATGAAACCATCAATGGTTACTTTGCAACAGCTCACTATGCTGACCAAGCAATTGAACAATTTTTCAACTACTTAAAAGCAACAGGGCTATATGATAATTCAATCATTGTGTTATACGGTGATCATTATGGTATTTCTAACTCTCGTAACCCTGAATTAGCTGAGTTACTAGGCAAAGACAAAGAAACTTGGAACGAATACGATAACGCACAATTACAACGTGTGCCGTTAATGTATCACATTCCTGGCGAAACAGATGGTGGTATTAGTCACACTTATGGTGGCCAAGTCGACATGTTACCAACATTATTACATTTATTAGGGATTGATAACTCTAAATATTTAATGTTAGGCCAAGACTTATTCTCTAAAGGGCATGATCAAGTCGTTGCTTTCCGTAATGGTGATGTCATGACACCTGATTATACTATTGTTGGAGATAATGTTTATGACAATCAAACTGGAGCGCTTAAAACAAACATCAGTGAGAGCGAGCAACAAACCATTGATGGTTTGAAAGAAAAAGTTCAGTTACAATTAGCTACTTCTGATGCTATCAACAACGGTGACCTAATGCGCTACTATAGTACAAGTGGTCTTCAAGAAATCGATACAACTACCGTTAACTATCGTGACCAGTTACAACAACTTGAAACGATTGAAAAAGAAAAAGGCAAAAATTCAACTAGCCTTTACTCAAAAAACGGGAATAAATCAACGGTTGATCAATACGTTAGAACTGATTTAGTGGATGAAAAAACAACTGAATCAACTGAATCAACTGAAGTAAGCGAAAATAAATAACCAAAACCTCACTTGAAAAAACAAGTGAGGTTTTTTTATCATTTATCATTACTTATCATGAAAAAACAGGCTTACCAATCACCTCAATCGAGGGCATCAGACAAGCCTGTTAGACGTTTTATTTTTGTTTTGCAACTATATAGTTCACTTGACTTGAACGAGCAATCTCATTAGAAATAACGCGGTAAGAAACACGAGTTCCTCCAACTACATTCCCTTCTGATATTAAGATGCCATCTTTAGTCACTGCTTCCACGAAAGCGACGTGACCGTACTGACTACTTGAACCAGCGACACCTGGTAGGAAAGACACGAGATAACCTGCCTTAGGTGTGCTTGTGACTGTGTAGCCTAAACGTTTACCCTTAGCACCCCATTCGCCACCATTTCCCATGTAATCATCCACTGACATACCTAGCTGTGCGACACGGTTAAAGGCATACCATGTACATTGACCCACAGGATAAGAACCTGAAGTATTGTAGTTCTTTTGGTTATAATCAGGGAATTTCATTAAGTCACGGTATTCTTTTGGAATCTCAGTTCGTGAGGTTAAGATACCTGATGTTTTTCCTGTTACGGATGTATCTAATTTAGGTTCGTCATATTGCGTTAAATTATAAGTAGCAATTAAGCTAATAACTTTCTTATCATATTGTGTATCCGTTGCATACTTACCTTTTAAACTTTGAGCAGCAGTCAGATAGTTATTGGCTTCTGAACGCCAAGCGTCTTTATAGAAATCATCTTTCCAAGCTGTTCCGTTTTTAATTAACGAAACATAGTCTTTTAACGATTCTTGATAACTTGGGTATTTTCTGAAGGCTGATTGAATAGTATAAAGATTACCTTTACCATCATCTTCACTCGTTGCCATTGAAATACTTTGATTTTGATATTGACCTTTAATCCCAAATAAATTATGATTTGGTGCTTGCGCTAAACCACTAGTGCCTGAAGCACTCTCTAATAAGGCTTGAGCAATCATCACTGAAGCAAACACATCATATTTAAGACCTAATTCACGGGCGTTTTCTCCAATTGATTGAATAAATTTTTCAGTCAAAGGATTCGCTTTAAAATCCATTGAAGCCGGATATTGTTTCAATAACGCTTGTCCTGCTTTGTTTAACTCAAGTTTATCATTACGATAAATCGTTTGGTCATCATTTTCAACGTAATATTGTGTCACCACTTCAAAGCGCTCATCATCAACATTTTCAACTGTGATTAATAAATCATCTCCGATATATAAACCATATTGGGTTTGGCCTAGATAATTGGTCCAAACAACAATGTCACCCACTTGTATGGTGTCTTTATCCGTTAATTTACGTGCATTTTCACTTAATAAATCTTGATTGAAATATTGTTTGCCTAACCAAGTCACTAACTCTTTTGAAGTAATCGGCTTATTTTTTTCAGCTTTTTTATCTTTTTGTGCTTGTTTATTTGTTTGATCACCTGTTTTTTTATCTTGATTATTTTCATCTTCAAATCGCTCTTTACCAACTAATAATAAGCTACCGTAAATTAAAACAGCTTCTTTATCTGTTTTTAATTCTGATAATAAAGGCAAACGATAATTTAACAAATTAGACGCAGTAAAGTCTTTTGTCGTTTCACCTAAATCAATGATTGCATTTGAAATTGGTTGTTGAATCGTTGGAGTAGCATCTACTCCAGACTGTTCTTTAGCTATAATTGATTGAGCTGGTTTTTCAGCTGGTTTTTTACTTGGCTTAAAATTAGGTGCTTTGGATTCTGAGCTGGTAGTTGTTTCTGTTGATGGCTCAGTACTTGGTTTTGTACTTGGTACCGGTTGTGTCGGAGTATTCGAGGTTGTCTCCGTTGTACTTGATTCACTGCTTACTTGACTTGAATCAGTTGTTTCAACTGGTTTTGACGGTTGCGTCGGTTTCTCTTGACTCTCTTCAGGGGTAGATTCTGAAGTTTGTGGTTCCTCAGGAGTTGTTTCTGGTTCCTGTGATTCTTCCGGAATTTGTGGTTCTTGTGATTCTTCTGGTATTTGAGGTTCTTGTGATTCTTCTGGAATTTGTGGCTCTTGTGGTTCCTCAGGGACTACCTGACTGGTTTCATCGGTCGTTTCTTCGGTTTCTTCATCCGATGTCACATTAACGCCCTCTTCACTTACTGACACGTTTGCTTCATATTGTTGAGTAGCAGCTAACACCACCGTTGCCGGACTGCCAAATGTAAACGTACTATATAGCCCTACTGTGAACACCAAAAATGTGTTCATCGTTTTTTTCATGTGATTTCCTCCTCCAAAATTTTCTCTTCGTAAACTCGCTACGCTTAATTTCCCTATCGACTACCCACATACTCAAATTATTTATATCAAGTAGTCTTACAAATGATTATTAATGTTTCAGATATTCTTAAACGAATTATCCATACGGTTCTATTATACCCCATTTAATAGAAAAAAGGGAGGGATATATCACCTTCTAAAATTTAATAACTATAAAGAATAAACAAAAAAACATGAAGTAAAAGAATCAACTTTCACTTCATGTTTTTTATTAACTTATTGAGATAAATTTTTAAAGACTACTTTTGTTCTTGCGTATACTTGTAAGCAGTACCTAAAGAAATTTGGCACTCTTCAGCGATTTGTCTTAATGTATACTTGTTGTTATTATATAAGAATTGAATTTTTTCCACTGTTTCTTGAGAAATTTTTGGACGTCCACCGATACGACCGTTTTTACGAGCAAATTCTAACCCACGAGACGTACGTTCACGGATAATGTCTTTTTCCATTTTTGCAAAACTTTTAATTGATTGTGCGTAAGCTTCATCACTTAGTCCACTTAATTCAGTCGCTTTTTCAACAACGATTAAACTAGCGCCTTTTTCTTCTAGAACAGTTAAGAAATCTGCCAATTGAATGATTGATTTGCCAATACAAATTAGACGTTGCACCACAATTTGATCGCCAGCAGCTAAATTTTCAACTAAATTATATAAATCTGCATGTACGTTATCTACACCTTCCGTAGCACTTTCAACGATAATGTCTTCTACCCCATACTTTTTCAATGTTTCCACTTGCTTCTCCAAGCTATCTCCCGTAGCTGAATAAGCGTAACCATATTTTGTCATACCAATCTTCTCCTTTAAAGTGAACTACAATTAACGTTTCTTTTATTATAAATAAATTATAATTAATGTATAATAAAAATACTAGTTCACTAATTGCATGTTGATATGAAAAATATGAAAACGCGACTCTATAAAAGCGTTCTATTACCATCTGTTATTGAGAAGTTACCTCCGTTTAAATTACATACATTAAACAAAAATTTGTTAATTTAGACTTTTTTTAATTGTGACACTTATTTTTTTTTAGTATAATAATAACTATCAAAAAGTAAGGTGGTAAAAAATTTTATGGCAAATGTTTTATTCGTTAAAGCTCACCCATTAACTGGTGCGCAATCAAAAACTTTAGAAGTAACTGATGTATTCTTAAATAAATACACAGAATTAAATCCAACAGATACTATTGAAGTCTTGGATTTATTTGATTCATATATTCCAGAATTAGACAACACATTGTTAACAGCAATGTACGCGTTAGGTGGCGGCACTGAATTCTCAGCTTTAACTGCTGATCAACAAAAAGCTATCACTCGTTTTGGTGAGTTAACAGATCAATTCTTAGCAGCAGATAAAATCGTTATCGCTAACGCTTTGTGGAACTTAAACATTCCAACAAAATTAAAAGCATGGTTCGACGCAATCAACGTAGCTGGTAAAACTTTCCGTTACACTGAAACTGGTCCAGTTCCTATGACTGAAGGTAAAAAAATCGTTCACATCCAATCAGGTGGCGGTAACTACGATGGCGCTGACTTTGCTAGCCAATATGTTAAAGCAATGATGAATTTCGTTGGTGTAATGGATCACACATTGATTCCTGTTGAAGGTATCGATCACCATCCAGAACAAAAAGAAGAAATCATGAATGCAGCTAAAGCTAATGCTGAAGAAGTTGCAGCTAAATTCTAATCATTGATACAAAAAAACCAGAAGCTATGCTTCTGGTTTTTTAATTAATCTTTCTTTATCTTCTTGATCATACAATTTAGAACGTTCAACGTACCAATTAAATAAGTGAGTCGCAATAACTTTTACGGCTGCATATCCCGGAACTCCTAAGATGACACCAGCTACCCCAAAAACTTTTCCTGCTGTTAACAACACAAAAATAATCGTTATCGGATGAATTTCCAATTGATTTCCTAAAATTAAAGGTGAAACAAAACGTCCCTCAATAAACTGCTCAACTGAAAAAACAATTAGCACATTG
Organism: Vagococcus zengguangii; assembly: GCF_005145005.1. Taxonomy (NCBI): domain Bacteria; kingdom Bacillati; phylum Bacillota; class Bacilli; order Lactobacillales; family Enterococcaceae; genus Vagococcus; species Vagococcus zengguangii. The sequence continues at coordinate 357,472 of NZ_CP039712.1, read as the reverse complement.
ACAATCATCATCGGACCTGCAACAATCGCTAAAATGATTGCTGGAATCATCGCTAAGAACGATCCTAAATATGGGATTAAGTTCATAAATCCTGCTAATATCCCCAATGTCACGCCATACTCTAAACCAACGATTTTAAACCCAACCATGAATAAAATAGCCACCACAAACGCGACTAATAATTGCCCACGAATATAACTAGAGACTTTTTCATTAATATCCATTAATATTTGCATGATAGGCTTTCTAGATTTACTTGGTAAAAACTTTTCAATGTAGTGACTCAGTTCATTACCGTCCTTAAGTAAATAGAAAAGAATAATTGGACCCGTTGCAACTGTTAAAAAGACCGTCGTCATCACACCAATAAAGCTACCAATGCCAGAAACTGTATTTTTTGAAAAATCTTTAATCATAGAACCAAATGAATCAAAGAAATTTTTGCTAACTTTTTCAATTTGATCAGCATATTGCGCCAGTAGTGGATGTTTTAAAATATCACTACCTTTATTCTGAATTGTTTCCCAGTAACCTGGCCAGTTATTACTAAAACTAATTATTTGATCCTGTAACATTGGCACCAAGATTACGACTCCCCAAACAATTAAGGCAATAATCGCGACAAAAATTAGCGAAATTCCCCAAACGCGCGACAAACCTTTTTTCTCTAACCAGTTGACGACAGGATCAAGCAAGTAATAAAGAATTCCTGCAAATACTAACGGCGCACCAATAATCCCAATAAATTGTAAAATTGGTGTAAACAAGTATGACACCTTGTTAAATAAGAAAATAGCAATCAACACTAAAATTAGAATAACTAACCCTGTCACTGTTTTACTATTTAAAAATAATTTCCAAAACCAAGATGGCGTTGGACGTTTAAACTTTTCCATATCGACACCTCACTTAGTTAAAAGTTAATTTCATACCAACTTCTAAAGTTGGCAGCGTAGCCGGTGATAAATAAATCGCATTTGCTAATAAATCTTCATCGGTTCTCTCTTTAAAGAAAAGTGTAGCATGCCCCATCATCTCTAAAGATGCATTCACTCGTTCACCCAACTCTATCACTGTGTAATCTTGATCACCAAATGTCAATGTGTGACCTACTTCTAATTGATAAGTCGATTGCTCTTGTTTATTAACGTGAATAACTGCTACATTATTAATGTCCTTCGTTGCTGATTCATCAAATAAAATCAACATATTATCTTGACTTGAAACGGCCTGTTCGCCAATTGAAACGATTGAATTTTCTACCATAAAATCCCTCTTTCCTACTTAAAGTTACTATCCCCATTGTATCATAAAAGGTCTGCTTAATAATACCTCTCAACTCAATTCGCTTATGTTATAATAAAACTACGATACGAAAGGCAGGTTATGTTAATGGAAACAATTCTCTTAGGAACCTATACAAAAAGAACGAGTGAAGGTATTTACCAAGCAACACTTGATACCGATAACCAATTAATTAAAGATGTCAAATTGATAGCGGTTGCGGATTCCCCTACTTATTTAGGAGTTAGTAATCAAAACTTTTTATATGCTGTAACTAAAGAAGATACGTTCGGTGGCGTCGCTGTCTATGAATTAGTCGAAGGCGACTATCACTTACGTCAACAACTATTAGAAGAAGGGGCACCTCCTTGCTATATTGGTGTTGATAACGAGCGCGGTTTAATTTTCGATGCTAATTATCATCGTGGCTTAGTTCATGCCTACAAAATTTTAGAAGACGGTACATTAGAACTGCGCGATACTGCAATCCATAGCGGTCAAGGTCCACATCCAAACCAAAATGCTCCTCATGCTCATTACGCAGACTTAACACCTGACAAACGCCTAGTTTCTTGTGACTTAGGAACGGATGAAGTACATGTCTATGACGTGAGCGAAGAAGGTCATTTAACCGAAGCAGCAGTATTTAAAACCGAAGTAGGTGCAGGACCTCGTCACATCGTCTTCCATCCAACACTAAATTTAGCCTACATTATCGGTGAGTTAAATAATACTATCACAGTCGTGACTTATAATCGTGAAACTGGTGAAATGACTGCTAAACAAACTATTTCTACGTTACCAAATACTGATGTTGAAAGTAGTGGCGGTGCGATTCGTATTTCTAGCGATGGTCGTTTCCTATACGCCTCAAACCGTGGCCATAACTCTATTGCAATCTTCTCAATTAGCGAAAACGGTGAAGAGTTGTCGTTAGTGGACGTGGTTGCTTCAGCAGGCGATTTCCCACGAGACTTCACTCTAAATAAAACGGAAGATTTCTTAATTTGTTCTCACCAAGAGTCAGATAATTTAGTCTTATTCAGCCGTTCAAAAGAAACAGGTAAGTTAACGATGATCAGTCAAGACACATTAGCTCCTGAATGTGTTTGCACCTACATGATTTAATCACAAACCATTAAGACCAATATTTTTAGTGTCACAGCCGTTTTCAGGTTGTGACACTTTTTATTTAGCATTTGGGATTGAAATTATTTAGTAAATATTTTATAATTAATTTACTAAATTAATTAATAGGAGGCTTTACACATGAACTTGAAACAACTAACTTCTCAATTTGAAACAATTTTCGGCACAAAAAATGAAGGCGTTTTCTTCTCGCCTGGTCGTATCAACTTAATCGGTGAGCACACTGACTACAATGGCGGCCACGTTTTTCCCGCTGCCATTACTATCGGTACCTATGGTCTAACAAAAAAACGCGATGACCAACTTTTACGTTTTTATTCAGGTAATTTCCCAGATTTAGGTATCATTACGGTATCACTTGACGACTTAGACTATAAAAAAACAGACAACTGGACGAACTATCCTAAAGGCATGATGAAGTATATACAAGAAGATGGGCACAAATTAACGCATGGTTTAGACATCTTCTTCTACGGTAATATTCCTAACGGCGCTGGCCTTTCTTCTTCAGCCTCAATCGAACTTTTAACCGGAGTAATCGTTAACCATCACTTTGATTTGGGTATTCCTCAATTAGAGTTAGTCAAATATGGAAAAAAAACAGAAAATGAATTCATTGGTGTTAATTCTGGTATCATGGATCAATTTGCTATTGGGATGGGAAAAAAAGACCAAGCTATGTTGTTAGATACTAATACATTAAACTATGAGTTAGTACCGGCTGTTTTTGGTGACAACGTGATTGTTATTATGAATACCAACAAACGCCGTGAATTGGCCGACTCTAAATATAACGAACGTCGCGCTGAATGTGAAGAAGCATTGCGACGCTTGCAAACACACCTAGCGATTCAATCTCTAGGTGAACTAGACGAAGAGACATTTGAAGCAAATCGTCACTTAATCAACGATGACATCCTAGAACGCCGTGCTAAACATGCGGTCACAGAAAATCAACGCACGCTAAAAGCCAAAGAAGCGCTTGTACGTAACGACCTAGAAACTTTTGGTCGCCTATTGAATGCCTCACATGAATCACTTAAAATGGACTATGAGGTAACCGGGATTGAACTAGATACATTAGTCGCTACCGCTCAAAATCAACCAGGCGTTTACGGCGCTCGTATGACTGGTGCTGGTTTTGGTGGCTGTGCAATTGCTTTAGTTAACAAAGATAACGTTGAAGCGTTCAAAGAAGCTGTTAATACTGTATACTTAGACACAATCGGCTACGCTGCAGACTTCTATATTGCATCTGTTGACGACGGCGCCCGTGTATTATCATAAAAAGAGGACGATAACATGACACTTACAAACACCATCAAACACTTTGTGACCATCGCGATTCAACACGGTGGTTGGACTGAATTAGATCGCATTTATTTAGAAAATCGTGTCTTAGCCTTAATTGGCTTAGACACCTTATCAGAGGATGAAGCACTAGCTGAAACTAACGCAACCGCAATCGAATTAGTCGATGACTTAGTCGCAGCTGCTCCTCACGCTCAAACAGCTAACGAAATGGAGTTATTGGCATCGCAATTGATGGATCTCATTACACCACCTCCTTCAGTCATTAATGCCTTCTTTGCCAAATACTATGACAAGGAACCGAAGTTAGCGACAGATTATTTTTACGAATTATCTAAAATTAACGACTATATCAAAACACGTGATATCGCAAAAAACGTTGAATTCCATACACCAACTGACTATGGAGATTTAGAAATTACGATTAATTTATCCAAACCTGAAAAAGATCCAAAACAAATTGCGGCCGAAAAAAATGCTCCCGCCGGCGGTTATCCAAAATGTTTATTATGCATGGAAAACGAAGGCTATCGCGGACGTATCAATCATCCTGCACGATCGAACCACCGTATTATCCGATTGAATTTAGATAATCAAGCATGGGGCTTACAATACTCTCCTTACGCTTATTACAATGAACATTGTATTTTCTTATCAGATGAACATCGTCCGATGAAAATCGACCGCCAATTATTTGAAAATTTATTACGAATTGTTGAAATTTTCCCACATTACTTTGTTGGATCAAATGCTGATTTACCAATTGTCGGGGGGTCCATTTTAAGTCATGATCACTATCAAGGGGGCCGCCATGAATTCCCAATGGCTAAAGCACCTTTGATTAAAACCTTTGATTTACTAGGTTTCCCCACGGTTAAAGCAGGAATTGTTAAATGGCCAATGTCAGTAATTCGTCTAGAAAGTAACAACAAACAAGATTTAGTACGTAGTGCTGAATTTATTTTGGCCGCTTGGAAACAGTATTCTGCCCCAAGTTTAGACATCATTGCCTTTTCAGAAGATGGTACGCCACACCATACGGTAACACCAATCGCACGTATGAAAGAGCAGGTCTACCAGCTTGATTTAGTCTTGCGTGATAACAATGTATCAGAAGAACATCCTGATGGTATTTTCCATCCGCACAAAGAACTGCATCATATTAAAAAAGAAAATATCGGTTTAATTGAAGTAATGGGACTAGCGATTTTACCGCCACGTTTAAAACACGAATTAGACGAGGTGAAAGCCTATCTTTTAGATGACCAACAACCGATTGCCGACTACCATAGAACATGGGCAGAAAAATTAAAAGCAACAGAAGAAATCACAGAGAAAAATGTTAGCAACATTGTTGAACAAGGTGTTGGCAAGGTCTTCTTGAAAGTTCTAGAAGACGCTGGTGTCTTCAAACAAACTGAAACAGGTTTAGCAGGCTTTGAGCGTTTCATTCAAACACTGAGCTAACGTAGAACAACAGAACGGAGGTAACATGATGGCGACGATTAAAGATATCGCGCTCCAAGCTGGCGTTTCCCCCGCTACCGTATCACGCGTTTTGAACCACGACCACGATATCTCGGTTGGTGAAGAAACAAAAAAAAGGATTTTTGAAGCAGCTGAAGCGTTAAACTATACAAAACATCATAAAAAATTACAAAAACAACGTCTGACCTTCAAACTTATCCAATGGTTTGATGAGCATGAAGAATTAGAAGACTTGTATTATTTATCGATTCGCTTAGGAATTGAAAAGCGTGCGGAAGAATTAGGGATTAGTTTAATCAAAGAAAGTTTACATCAACTTTCAGATGAAAAATCTCACGGAGTTATTGCGCTTGGTAAATTTGATGCAACGGAAATCACACTATTAAAAGAACATCACGAAAATCTTGTATTTGTCGATTTCGATGGGTTTCCTTACGGCTATTCTTCTATCGTTGTCGATTTCGAATACGCCATTCATCAAGTTTATGAGACGCTTACCAAAGAAAATATAAAAAAAATAGGCATTATTTCCGGTGCTGAATATACGAAGACCGATGAACGTTTATTAGAAGATTTACGTTTTCGTCATTTGAAACGTAAACTAATTGAAAATCGTTGTTTCTACCGCGAATGGCATTTAACCTCTCGCTTTTCTGTCGAAGATAGTTATCAACAAATCATGTCCTTTTTAGCGATGGATGTTGCCTTACCTGAAGCTTTCTTTTGTTCCAGTGATGCGATTGCTATTGGTGCCTTAAAAGCCTTTAAAGACGTCAATATTCGCGTACCTGAAGATGTCAAACTTATTAGTTTTAATGATATTAGCACAGCTAAATATTTAACCCCTGCTTTAACTACCATTAAAGTCCCTACCGAATGGATGGGGAAACAAGCTATCGATTTAATTCGTTCTATTCATTTAGACGATGATGCGATTGCCGTTCGAATGCAAGTAGCAACCGAATTAATTAAACGAGATTCGTTATAATAGCCACAACTAAAATAAGCCAACACATTATGTGTCGGCTTATTTTTCGTTCTATCAATGGCTACATACATTCGATTGCCACTTGATCTGCTAGAATACCACTATCCCCTTTTAATTGGTAACGATAAGTTGATGGATTGAAATCTAGACGCATTTCGTCTTCTAAATAGCGTAGAGAACTAGCTTTGACACCAATTTCGCCTACGTTACTCGTTAATTTTGTTTGATATAAATCAAACGCTGGTTGCTCTTTGTCTTCCGTTACAATTAAGAAACGAAAAGCAACTGCTAATGTACAACTAATCGCTCCTTGATAACCGGGACTATCACCATCAATAAAATCCAAGTATAATGCTGCGTCCGGTGTTATTTTTTCACCCAATTTTTCTAAAACTGCTTCTGTAATAGTTAATCTCATCTCAAATCACCTCTCAATTTATTATAAACCACGACGATAATACTTCGTACGTTGACGATCTTTCTGACGCCACTTATACTCTTTTAAACCTGGACTACGCCATTTCTTCGCAATTTTCCTTCTAATCGGATAATCTAGTCTTCTAGTTGGATATACATCTAAATGCCGATGAATTTTACCATTCCAACTAGCATAATTAAATGACTCACCATTAATTATTTGCTCCTCAAAATAGTCAATTTTATCACGATAAATCCTTTGATAGTACGACCAATCACTGATGACTCGGTGTTCATTATCACGATGTAGCACATTCCACTGGCTCACAAATTCTCCCTCATCATCTATAATGAACTCCCCGTGAAAATTAGGACAAAGACGTTTCCGATTTTCACTCGTTCGTGGTACGTTAGGTTTAGACTTATTATGAAATCGACCACGTTCGGCAATTAATCGACGACCACCTAGCCCACCATTTTTACGTGCTGTTTTCACATATAGTTGTAAGGCTTGCTCATCGGTCATTCGTGGTAATTTAAAATATACACGAATATAACGTATATTATGCTCATCAAGATACATTCTAAACTGATGAAGACGCTTATCCTGTAATAGTTCACTTCCATACGCTCGTTGGACTAATTTAGCAAAATAATGTAAAAACTTCCCATGAGGAGCCATTTTCACATCAAACGTATGGGGCCCGACTAATTGCAACATACCATTCTCATCAAATTGCGCTCCCATTTGATCCAATAATAAGGCTATTTTTTTAGCTGGCGGTCGTTTTACAGCACGAAACATTTTCTCATAAAGTTCTCCGCCCACTAGCTCGGTTTCTTTTAAGCCTGTTAAGATAACGTGATCAAACTTTATCTCCGGTGATTGTTTCAAATAGCGTTTTGCCATCTCATTGATAAAACGGCTAGTAGCTTTTTGATCCCAACCATCTCGTTGCTTTAACACCTGTTCAATTGTTGGAAGTTGTTGCGCGAGACTTGCTTCATCATCTTCGGACAAACGATAACGATACCAAAACGTTCCCAAAAGATATTGCCGGATCCATCTCCCCATCATCTCGCTCCCTCCTTTTGACTTTATTATATTACAAATACTAAAAAATCTCTAAAACTTGATTTTTATCACGCATACTACTTTTATCTCTGTCCTCTTTATTTTCACTTTTAACAATAATCATTTTAGTTATACTGCCAATTAGTATTAACAAATTATTCATTAAAAATTCGAATTAATTTTTTTTAATAATCGACTTATTCACTCATGCAAACTATATACTAAAAAAGTAAAATAACAATAAAAATAAAAATGGAGGTATTTTTATATTGGCAAAGAAAAAACTAACCCTTGTTACACTTATATTAATGATTTTCACATCAGTTTTTGGCTTCACTAATATACCACGAGCTTATTACTTAATGGGATACGCATCAATTCCTTGGTATATTTTAGCAGCATTGACTTTTTTCCTACCATTCGCTTTTATGTTGGCTGAGTTTGGTGCAGCTTTTAAAAATTCAAAAGGTGGCATTTACTCATGGATGGCGGAATCAATCAGCCCCAAATTCGCGTTCGTTGGAACGTTCATGTGGTACGCCTCATTTATTATTTGGATGGTTAATGTAGGGTCTGGCATTTGGATTCCTCTTTCAAATTTTATTTTTGGTGTAGACAAAACACAGTCTTGGAGCTTATTTGGCCTTAATGGGGTCCAAACATTAGGTGTACTAGCTATTTTATGGATTTTACTTATCACAATTGTTTCTTCAAAAGGCTTAGATAAAGTCAAAAAAGTCACATCGGTTGGCGGAACTGCAATTGCTTTGTTAAATGTCTTATTAATCGTTGGTGGTTTAATCATTTTAGCACTTAACGGTGGCGAAATGCTGCAACCTGTCAGTGCTAAAGCGTTTATTAGCTCACCCAACGAGAGTTATCAATCAATGATTTCGATTTTCAGCTTTTTAGTTTTTGCAATTTTTGCTTTTGGCGGTATTGAAGCTGTTGGTGGTTTAGTCGATCAAACAGAAAACGCGGAAGTAACTTTCCCTAAAGCAGTAACGATTTCAGCGATAGTGATTGCTGTTGGTTATGCGATTGGTATTTTCATTGTCGGATCGTTTACTAACTGGACATTTGCCTATACACAATTTAGCGAAGCTGAAACAACACTTGGAAATGTTGCTTACATCACGATGAATAATATGGGCTATCAACTAGGTTTAGCTCTGAATTTATCAGATGCTACTGCAATGACAATTGGTAACTGGTTCAGTCGTTACATGGGCCTATCAATGTTTTTAGCATTATCTGGTGCGTTCTTCACTTTAATCTTCTCACCATTAAAACAAATCATTGAAGGCACACCTAGTGAAATTTGGCCAGCTAAATGGTCACAAACTAAAAACGACATGCCCACTTATGCCATGTGGATTCAAGCACTAATTGTCTCTGTTATCATTGCATTTGTATCATTTGGTGGTGACAGTGCCGCAAAATTTTTCCAAATTTTAACTGCTATGACTAATGTATCGATGACCATTCCTAACATGTTCTTAGCTATCGCATTTATTGGTTTTAAAAACAATCAAACAATAAACAAACCTTTTGAAATGTATAAATCAACCGGAAAGGCTAAAGCAGCAGCGTACATGGTAATTTTTGTGGTTGGTTTTGCAAACGTCTTTACGATTATCAATCCCGCTATGAATGGTAATCTCAGCGAAACAATTTGGTCAATTGTTGGACCGGTCTTCTTTAGTGTTGTTGCTTTAATATTATTTGGAAACTACGAAAAAAAACAACAACTTAAATAAAAAAATCCGAAAACAGAGAGGGCTCATCCTCTCTGTTTTCGGATTTTTTGTTTAACCTTTAACCGAACCATTTGTGATACCTTCAACATAGTATTTTTGCATGAAGATAAATAGTAGAGTGATCGGAATAGCAATTAAAACACAACCAGCTGTAAAGGCCATGAAATATTCGTTGATTTTATCTTTGGTCTGCATGGTGAATAGACCAATCGCGACGGTGTATTTTTCAACATTATCACCTAAGATGATTTTGGCGAAAATAAAGTCCATCCACGGTGCCATAAAGGCCATTAAAGCGGTGTAAACAATGATTGGTTTACTTAATGGCAATGTAATTTTAGTAAAAATTTCAAATTTGCTTGCGCCATCAATCATCGCTGACTCATCAAGCGCCATTGGAATCGTATCAAAGAAACCTTTAGCAATATAGAACCCTAATGCTGCTCCTGAAGAATAGACAATGATTAACGCTAGTAAACTACCTGTTAGGTTCATCGCTTTTAAGATGTAGTAAACAGCAATCATACTCATGAAACCTGGGAACATATTTAAGACTAACGCGACTTTCAAGAATGGTTTTCTCATTCTGAAACGTAAGCGGCTAAGCGAGTAAGCCATAGCGATGGTAATCAACGTTGAAAGAATACAGCTACAAATTGCGACAAATAAGGTATTGAAGAACCATCTAACAAACGGATACGTATTACTTGTTAACAACATTTTATAGTTTTCTAACGTAAAATCCTTGGGAATGAAGTAAGTGACAAATGCCCCACCTTCTCCCCTAAAACTGGTTAATACAATCCATACAATGGGGAAAATCCAGACGATTGCTAAAACAGTTAATAAAGCATGTTGCCAGATTGCGGTATTTCGTTTTTGTTTTTGCATAATGATTACGCCCCTTCCGTATTGTATGAACCACTGCGTGTATACGCAATTAATGAGAACACTGCTGATAAAACAAAGATTAAGATACCGATTACTGACGCTAAGTTGTAGTCAGCTGCGGACACCGTTAATTTGTATAACCATGTCACTAATAAATCTGTTTCCCCAGCATTATAAAAATTACTGTTGGCTGGTTGTCCACCTGTTAATAAGAAAATAACGTTAAAGTTATTGATGTTTCCAATAAATTGTTGAATCAAACTTGGTGCCATCACAAATAAAATTTGTGGGAACGTAATGTTTTTGAAAACTTGTAATTTCGTTGCGCCATCAATTTCTGCCGCTTCGATTTGATCCGTTGGCAAGTTAGTAATAATCCCCGTTGCAACTAGCATCGTAACAGGAATCCCAACCCACATATTAACAAAGATAATCGTAATTTTAGCTAGTAACCCATCTGTTAAAAACGGAATCGGCTCGCTAATCAGCCCCCAATTTTGCAATAGAGCATTAACCGGACCCGCTCCGTTAAACATATTAGCCATTAATAGTAAGCTAACAAATTGCGGCACTGCCATTGTAATCACAAAAATTGTACGCCAAACTTTTTTACCTTTTACGCCTTTAGCATTAATTAATAACGCTAATAAAATTCCAAAGAAGAACGTTGTAGCCGTTGCTAAAACAGCCCACACCATCGTCCATCCAAAAACTGGGAAGAAGGTACTGGCGATGTCACCGGTAATCACTTTACCGAAATTCTCAAATCCTACCCAACTAAATAAATTTTTTGGTGGCAAGTGATTATGATCATAGCTTGTAAACGCAATAGACACCATATAAATCAATGGTAAGACCGTGAACATTAAAACACCAAGTAACGGAATAGTCATCAATGTGATGTGGAAGTTTTCATTTAGTAACGAACGTAAATCTTCTTTTAATGTTGGTAATGCTTTACCTTCTTGTTTTAATAAATGGATTTTGCGAGCGCTTTTTAAATTCATCACATACATTACTAAGAACATGGCGATAACAATAAGTGCAGCGATTCCAAATAATAATAACAGCATTGAATTGTCACCAGGTTGTTGAATTTCAATTCCTAGTTCCTCATCCAATATCCAGCCCTGTGTCTTTGTTCCTAATGTTTGTAACATTGATAACGCCTTAATACCATTCATTGCTAACCAAGCAATAAACCCAACTTCTAATGCTAAAAATCCTAATCCCTTAACAAATTGTTTATTAGCAAAGTTAGCACTTCCCATTACGAAATAAGAAAGTTTTGTCGCTAAATCGCCTTCTTTAAACAACTGTCTAAATGATAATTTTCCTTTCACATGAGTCGTATCCATAACTTTTCACATCCCATTCTTTTCTTGACTTCTACCCTATTAATGTAGAAAGTAGGAAGGAATAACAACTTCCTTCCTACTTAAATTTTACAATTTATTGCTTATTTACTTGTATCTTCAACTAATTTGTCTAATTTTGCTTGGTACTCATCAGCAGAAATTTTGTCATTGTAAGTATCATTGATTACCGCATCTGATGGACCCCAGAATGTTACCATTGCAGGTAATTTAGGCATTACGAATGAATGATCAGCATCACTCATGGTCATAACAGCTTGCGTTACAGCATCAGCTTGAACATTCTCATCTGCTTGTGCTTCAATGTTTGATGGAATAGTTCCATGACCTTCAAAAACAGTTAATTGACTTTCTTTACTTGTGATGTAATCTGCTAAAGCCATCGCTGCTACTGGGCTCTTAGTCGCTGCATTAACACCGAATAATTTAACCCCTAGGAATGCTTTTTGTTGTACTTCGCCATCGCCAAAGTCTACTGTTGGATAAGGTGCTGCTGCAAAGTTGTCACCTAAAGCTTTTTCAACATCGTTTTTAGACCATGGTCCAGATAAGAACGCATCTACTTTGCCACTTTCTAAGTTAGACAATGCTTCAGCGTTTGATTGAACTACGCCTTTATTGTCTTTTTGAGCGCGAATCCACTCTAATACTTGAACCCCTTTATCGTTGTTAAAGTTTGTCCCTTTCAAGTCTTCACCGTTTTCACCGTATAAAACGTTTCCGTTAGACATGAATAGCGGTGTAAAGATGTAGTTAGCACCTGCTTCACCAAAGTTTGTACCCAATTTACCTTTAGATGTTAACGTATTCCAAGATTTCACATCGTCTTCGCTAAGTTTTGATTTATTATAATAAAGAATTTGTGTTTCAACACCGTATGGATAACCATATAATTTACCGTCATATGATGCCGCGTCTACAGCGCTTTCAATATTGTTAGCTTTAACAGTTTCTTCATATTTTGTATTTGGATAGATCATACCCGCTTCAACCATTTGTCCAATATGGTCATGTGGGAACATGAAGACATCGGCTGCTGCACTTGGATCTTTCTTAATGTTTTCTTGAGCAGTTGCTGATTCACTTGGTTTAATCGTCACTTTCCAATTAGGATTTTCTTTTTGGAACTCATCAACAATCCCTTGATATGTTTCAACTTGAGCCGCATCTACCCAAAGTTTAATAGAAGCGTTTTCATTTACTTTCGAAGTATCTGTCGCTTGTTCCGTTTCCTTTTCTCCACTACAACCTGCTAACAATAGCGCTGATAAACCTAATGTTGCACCTACACCTAAAAATCTTTTTGTTTGCTTTTTCATAATATCCTCCCCTAAAACTTTTATTAAATTCTATAAACCTATTGTGCAACCGTTTGTCTAAAATGTCAACTACTTTTTCTCGAAAGCTTATTTTTTTTACAAAAAAATGGTCTGAACCACTTTTAACACCATCTGAAAACACAAAATAAAACAAGTGATATTAATAAAAAAATCTTGTAAATACTGATTTAAAGCTATTTATCTATCAACTTAATTTTTCTTCACATCCTCAACCTAATTCTTTAATAGTTTAAACGCAACCGATTGCGATATTATTGTTGAAACCGTTTTTATGTTATGTCATAATAATAAGTGAATTCACTACATACATTACTAATCATAAAAATCAGAAAGCCTTTAGGAGGAATAAATATGAATACAGCTGCTATTTTACATCGACCAGAGAGCGAATATGCTTACCTTTACAAAAAAGACACGATGCACATTCGCATTAGAACTGCGTGTAATGATGTTAAACAAATTGAATTACTTCACGGAGACCCCTATCAATTAGATCAACTCGTGATGACTCCCATGAATAAAGGATTGACGACTAGCACTCATGATTACTGGGAAATCGAGATTGGAGCAACTCATCGTCGTTTAAGTTATGCTTTTAAAATTACTGGGCTAGATGATTCTACCTTATTATTTGGAGAATTTGGTTTTTCAGACTTTAACGAAGAAACGATTAAAGCTGCGAACAACTATTTCCGCTTACCTTACTTCCACGAAGCCGATCGTTTCAAGGCGCCTGAGTGGGTCAAGGAAACTGTGTGGTATCAAATTTTTCCAGAACGTTTTGCAAATGGTGACACGACTAACGACCCTGAAGGTACTTTACCTTGGGGCAGCAAAGAACATCCTGACCGCGAAGATTTCTTTGGGGGTGACTTACAAGGTGTTATCGATCATTTAGATCATTTAGTCGAATTAGGCATTAACGGTATCTATTTCTGTCCGATTTTTAAAGCACATAGCAACCATAAATATGACACGATTGATTATTTAGAAATCGATCCTGACTTTGGTGATAAAGCGTTGTTCAAACAATTAGTGGATGAATGTCATGCTCGTGGTATCAAAGTCATGCTTGATGCGGTATTCAATCATATGGGAGACATCTCACCACAATGGCAAGATGTCATCGAAAACGGCGAAAATTCGCCATATGCTGAATGGTTCCATATTCACGAGTTCCCAGTTTCTTATACTGAAACGGAAGATTTTGAATTTTCAAACGACATCAACTATGACACGTTTGCATTCACGCCACACATGCCAAAATTAAACACAGCTCATCCAGACGTGCAAAAACATTTACTAAACATCGCAACCTATTGGATTAAAGAATTTGACATCGACGCTTGGCGTTTAGATGTGGCAAACGAAGTCGATCATCGTTTTTGGAAGAAATTTTATGATGCGTGCACTGAAGTCAAACCCGACTTATACATTTTAGGTGAAATTTGGCACTCATCTCAGCGTTGGTTAGAAGGCGATGAATTCCATGCCGTTATGAACTACCCATTTACTGACGCAATCACGGCTTATTTCTTGCACAAAACCGTTTCATTACCACGTATGATGGAAAATATTAACGCGCAGTTAATGTTGTATCGTGAACAAACGAATCAAGTGATGTTCAACGTCTTAGATTCACACGATACGCCCCGCTTATTGACATTGGCGAACAACAACAAAGCCTTAATGAAACAGGTTTTAGCCTTCACCTATTTACAAAAAGGTGTGCCATGCTTGTATTACGGTGATGAGTTTAGCATGACTGGCGGACCAGATCCGGACTGTCGTAAATGTATGGTTTGGAAGGAAGAACAACAAGACCGTGATATGTTTGAATTTATCAAAGCGTTAATCGACACACGTAAAGCGTATCAACCATTATTATCTGAAGGAAAATTAATTTGGACACAAGCCGATGAAATAACCGGATTAGTAGAATACGTCTACCAAACGAAGTCAGGCGAATTACGCGCGACTTTCAACTCTGGAAATGAGGCGATTACCTTAAACGAACCAACAGGCGTCTTAACTCAGCTTACGCGTTCAACTGAGACGCAAACAATCATTGAACCATACGGCTTTAACATTAGTGTAATCAACACAAGAAAGGACAACTAATCATGAAACAAACACATTGGTGGCAAGAAGTCGTTGTTTACCAAATCTATCCTCGTAGCTTTAAAGACAGCAACGGCGATGGGATTGGTGATTTAAACGGCATTATCGAAAAATTAGATTATTTAGAAAAACTTGGTATCGGGGCTATTTGGTTAAGCCCTGTTTACCAATCACCGAACGATGACAACGGCTACGATATTTCTGATTATGAAGCGATTATGGACGAATTCGGCACGATGGCGGAAATGGATTTATTAATCGCTGAAGCCAAAAAACGTGGTATTCAAATTATTATGGACTTAGTGGTCAATCACACTAGCGATGAGCACGCGTGGTTCGTTGAAGCTAAATCTTCAATTGACAGCAAGTATCGCGACTTCTATGTTTGGCGCAAACCCGTTAATGGTCAAGTACCTAACAACCTACAATCAACTTTCTTAGGACCCGCTTGGGAATTCGATGAAACAACTGGCGAATACTACTTGCATTTATTCAGTAAAAAACAACCCGATTTAAACTGGGAAAACCCCGAAATGCGCCAAGCCGTCTATGACATGATGAATTTCTGGATTGATAAAGGGATCGGCGGTTTCCGCATGGACGTTATTGATCTAGTTGGAAAAATTCCTGATCAAGAAATTACCGGTAATGGTCCAAAATTACATGAGTATTTACAAGAAATGAACCAACAAACCTTTGGCAAACACGACTTATTAACAGTTGGGGAAACATGGGGGGCAACACCTGAAATTGCGAAACTTTATTCACACCCTGACCGTAAAGAATTATCCATGGTCTTCCAATTTGAACACGTTGGCCTAGATGAAGTCCCTGGCAAAAGCAAATGGGACCTACGTCCACTAGTTATCCAAGAATTAAAGGAAGTTTTCAACAAGTGGCAAACGGAACTTGGCAACGATGGCTGGAATTCCCTATTTTGGAACAATCACGACTTACCACGCATCGTTTCACGCTGGGGAAATGATCAACACTACCGCGTTGAAAGCGCGAAAATGTTGGCCATTTTACTGCATATGATGAAAGGAACACCTTACATTTATCAAGGCGAAGAAATCGGCATGACCAATAAACCCATTAGCTCTTATGAAGAAATTGAAGACATTGAAAGTCGTAATTTTTATCATAATCGTCTTGAAAAAGGTTATAGCGAAGCTGAAATCTTCACATCTATTAATGCGAAAGGACGTGATAACGCCCGTACGCCAATGCAATGGGATGCTAGCAAACATGCTGGCTTTACAACAGGTACGCCTTGGTTAAGTGTGAATCCGAATCACACCGAGATTAATGTCGCAGATGCTTTAGCTAATCCAGATTCGATTTTCTACACTTATCAACAGTTAGTACAACTACGTAAAGATCATCCATTAATGGTTTGGGGAGACTTTGAGTTATTAACAGATACGTCTGCTGAAGTCTTCGCTTATTATCGTCGTTATCAAGGCGAAACGTGGTTAGTCGTTGCGAACTTCTCAGATCAAGAACAACTTTTCACTAATAATCATGTTGTGGATAACACGATTATTCGTAATTATCCACAAACTGAATTAGTAACAGGCGACAATCACTTAGCACCTTACGCAGCTTTTGTCGTGAAGTTAGGAGCATAATCTATGAGCAATCTTATTGTTGAACGTCACACGAATAACGTTGAATGGTGGCAACAAGCCATCGGTTATCAAATTTATCCTCGTAGTTTTTATGATAGTAATGACGACGGGATTGGAGATTTAAACGGTATTCGTCAAAAATTGCCTTATTTAAAAGAATTAGGCATTGATTTTATTTGGCTGAACCCTATTTACGCGTCACCCAATGTCGATAACGGCTATGACATCTCCGACTATCAGGCAATTCATCCTGATTTTGGGACAATGGCCGAGTTTGAAGAACTACTAAATGAAGCACATGCGTTAAATATAAAAATTATAATGGATTTGGTCGTGAATCATACGAGCGACCAACATCCTTGGTTTATCGAATCAAAAAAAAGTAAGGATAACCCTTACCGCGATTACTATTTATGGGCCGATGCCACACCTGAAGACTTACCAAACGACTGGCAATCGTTCTTTGGTGGCTCGACTTGGACATATGATGAAACAACTGAGCAAGCTTACTTCCATGTATTTGCCAAAGAACAACCAGATTTAAACTGGAAAAATCCGAAAATGCGTGCCGAAATTTACGACATGATTCGTTGGTGGTTGGATTTAGGGATCGATGGTTTCCGAATTGATGCCATTAGCCATATCCAAAAAGAACCATGGGATTTCAAAATTACTGACAATCAGTGGGCACCTTTCATGAATGTCAACGGTATCGAAACGTACATGACCGAACTAAAGGCTCTTTTCAATGAATATCATGTGTTAACAGTCGGTGAAGCCAGTGGCGTTTCATCTGATGAAGCAGTCGCTTGGACTGGAACTGATGGCTATGTCAACATGATTTTCGAACTTGAACATTGTGGCCGTATCGGCGAACTTGGTGAACAAAAAGGTTCTATTCCGCATCTCAAAGAAACGTTAACCCGTTGGCAAAATAGTTTAGCCGATAACGGCTGGAACGCTCTTTACCTCGAAAACCATGACACGCCACGTAGCATATCGGTTTATGGGGATGACTCACCAAAATCCGCTAAAGCATTGGCAGGAATTTTATTAATGTTAAAAGGGACTCCGTTTATTTATCAAGGACAAGAATTAGGGATGACCAACTTCCCGTTTACTTCAATAGAACAAGTTGACGGAAAAGATACTCTTTACGCTTATCATGCGTTATTAGAAGAACAACCCGCATTATCACCTGATGAGGCGCTAAAAATCACGATGAATTGGTCACGCGATCACAGTCGTACGCCGTTCCAATGGAGCCAAGAGTCATTTGGTGGTTTTTCTAACACTACACCTTGGCTAGCAGTTAACCCGAATTACCAAACGATCAACGCCGAGCTAGCCCAAGAAAATTCCGACTCAGTTTTCGCCTTTTATCAACAATTAATTCGGCTTAAAAAAGCGCATGAAGCCTTAATTTACGGACATTATGACCTATTGTTGGAAGAACACCCGACTGTTTTTGCGTTTACCCGTACTACCGACAACGATAAATGGTTCATTATCGCTAATTTAGCCAGTGACGCAACGACCGTTACTATAGCTGATGAATTACTAGTTCCAACATGGCAACCTATTTTAAGCAACACGGAGCCACTACCATTAACTCAAGAAATGACACTTGATGGCTTCGATTTACATATTTATCGTCAAGCATAAGATAAGACACCCCTGAGTAAGGATGACAGCTCAGGGGTGTCTTATCGTACACAAAAAATAGTTAGCAAGCTGAACTTTGCTAACTATTTTTTTCATTATTCAGTTATACCTGATTTAAATCAATGACCGTTTCACGACGAATCAATTTATGCGGAATTACCATGCGTAAACTTGAAGCTTCTTCATCACCTAATGATTTCACTAATTGACGTAGACCAAGTTTTCCTAATTCTTGAACCGAAATGTCCATGCTCGTTAAATAAGGATGAACCATCGTGGCGATAATTGAATTATTAAAGCTCACAACCGAAAAGTCTTCTGGTACTTTATAACCATACATTTGCACCAATTGAATCACTCGGACCGCAAACATATCATCAATCACAACCGCAGCCGTATATTTTTTTTCTGCTAACATATCGCCAAACGCTTCATAATCTTCAGGTTTAATTAAGTTTAATGACTGATGGTGTGGTAATCCATTCATCATCATGGATTTTTGATAACCAAAATAGCGCTCAAAAAAGATGTTTTCATGAATCGTATTGGTAATAAACAAAATCTCTTGATGGCCATTTTCAATCAAAAAGTCCGTCGCATGCTTTCCTAATAATTGATTATCATTATCGACATAAACAATATTATCTTCTTGTCGATACGGTTGCCCGATTAACGAGAAGGGAATGTTTTTCTCACATAAATACGCAATAACGGGATCATCTTTATCAGAATAAATTAAAACAAACCCGTCAACTTGCCGTTGAGAGTGCATTTTTTTTACATTATCTAACAGTTTTTCATAATTAGTCGCAGTCGCAACCGCCGTGGTTAAATTATGGGTTAACGCTTCTTCATTGATTGCTTCAATGATTTCTAAAAAGAAAGGATTCCCCATTCGTTCTTTAGAATCAAGCGGCGGCAAAATAACACCAATTGCATTTGATTTACGTTTCCCTAAATTTTGAGCAGCGATGTTAGGGACATAACCTAATTCTTC
Organism: Vagococcus zengguangii; assembly: GCF_005145005.1. NCBI lineage: Bacteria > Bacillati > Bacillota > Bacilli > Lactobacillales > Enterococcaceae > Vagococcus > Vagococcus zengguangii. The sequence goes on along the minus strand of NZ_CP039712.1, from coordinate 337,979 downwards.
CATCACTTTCATGACACGTTTTTTGGTAGCATCTGAAATACTTGGATGATCGTTAATAACTCGCGACACAGTTGACGTCGCTACGCCAGCCTTTTTTGCCACATCTTTTACTGTAACTGTCATCTTGTCATCCCTTTCTACTCGTTTAATTAAAATAATAACGAGTGATTAATGTTTTTTCTTGATTCGCTTCCAGTTCAATTGAAGGCCATTTTTTAAAATGGACACTATCTGGAGCGGCTTGCGGTTCAATTGCTAGACCATAATTTGAATGCATCTTGCGACCATTCAAATCAATATCAGCATCAAACCCTGTCGTAGAAAATAATACCACACCTTGACGTTCTGTGACTATCGCCAGTTGTCTTCCCGAATTTTTTTCTGACAAAATTAATTGTGGACTTTCTTTCGTTTCTTCATTAAAAATAAAATAATCATCCAACCCTTGAGGATAAACATTGAAAATATCATTGAAATCTTTAGGACAAGTAAAGTCCAATTTAGGGATCATGACATCGCCTGTTGGTAATTTATCCACATCTAATACTAACTGTTGAGCTGTTTGAATTTGGAGACTGTGACTATCTAAATCTCGTTTACCATCGCCTGACAAATTGAAATAGGTATGACTGGTTGGATTAAATAGCGTCAATTGCTCTGATTGCCCGGTCATACTCATTTCCAAACAATTCCCCATCAAACGATAAGTTACGCTCACTTCGATTGGACCAGGATATCCCGAGATTTCATCTTTCAAACGAAAAGTTACACTTAGATTTTCACCCTCAGCTTGCGTTTGGGTTTCCCAATAACGAAAACTCCAACCATTTGAACCACCGTGAATGTGATGTTCACCGTTATTTTTTTCAAGTGCGACGTCCTGCCATTGTCCTTGACGAATTCGACCTGCCACCGGTCCGACAACTGCTCCAAAAAAACTCGTATCAGCTTCGAGTGCCTCTAATGAGTCAAACGAAAGTAAAACGTTTTCTTTTTTTCCTAACTTATCTGGAGCGTATAACGTATGCATACGCGCACCATAATTAACAAAGCTAGCCGTTATGACACCGTTATCCAGTGTCACAACGTTTAGCTTACCATGTTGTTCTTCTTTAATTCGCATTTGCTGCTTGCCAAACCTCAACTAAATAGTCAAAAGTCAATTCCGCTGTGGTGGCAACAAGCGCAATATCCTCACCTAAATCTTCCGATTGGCCGACACCGACTGGTAACGCACGACTCGCTTTAATCGCAGCGATACCAGCTTGAGCATCTTCAACACCAATCGCTTCAGTAATTGCTACACCAACTTCTTTTGCCGCTAGTTCAAATATATCCGGCGCTGGTTTACCTTGTGCGACTTTAGCTGGATCCGCAATCGCATCAAAGTAATCTGTCAACGCCATTTTTTCTAATAAACTTGGTCCATTTTTGCTAGCTGAAGCTAACGCGATTTTAATATCGCGCGCTTTCAAGGTTTGCAATAACGCTAAGATACCTGGATAGACATCAGCCGGTGATACTTCTTCAATCATTTGAACGTAGTTATCATTTTTCTTTTTAGCTAGCGCTGCGAATTCTTCTGCTGAAAAATCCGCACCACGCCCGCCATGTTCTAAAATCAATTGCAAGGAATCTTCACGACTAACACCTTTTAAGCGTTCATTAAATTCACGATCAATTGAAACCCCTAATTCTTCACCTAATTTTTTCCACGCACGATAATGATACTCGGCTGTGTCAGTGATGACACCATCTAAATCAAATAAGACTGCTTTAAACATCTTATGCCTCCTTCAACGTAACGGTTAAAGTATCAGTTAATGTATACACTTGGTCATAAACTGTTACTTCTAGACTAGGTCCAGATACTAAGTTCATCACCACACCTGCTTTAGATACATTGATTTCTAACAAGCTACCACGGTAGTTAATGTGGAAAGCATAGCCGTTCCAAATCGATGGTAAGAATGGTGCGAAACTTAGGGTATCGTTAGCTGTTTTCATTTGCGCAAAACCTTGCACAATCGCTAACCAGCTACCCGTCATTGACGTAATATGTAACCCATCTTCTGTATCGTTGTTGTAGTTATCTAAGTCTAAACGCGCTGTACGTTGATACATTTCAACCGCTTTTTCTTCCATGCCTAATTCCGCTGCTAAAATCGAGTGGATACATGGTGATAATGATGATTCATGAACCGTCATTGGCTCGTAAAACTCAAAGTTCTTTTGTTTTTGCTCACGTGTAAATTGGTCGTTAAAGAAATATAAGCCTTGTAACACATCCGCTTGTTTGATGAAGCATGAACGTAAAATACGGTCCCATGACCAATTTTGGTTTAATGGTAAATGTTCTGCCTCTAAGTCAGCGACTGGCATTAAATCTTTGTCTAAGAACGTATCATGTTGAACGAACACACCTAGTTCTTCATCTTGTGGGTAGTACATTTTTTCCACGATTTCAGACCATTTCGCTAATTCGTCATCTGAAATTGTCACCGTTGCTTCAGCGTGGAATTTCCCATACATTTCAGCTGTGTATTTTAAGACCCAAGCTGCGATGTAGTTCGTGTACCAGTTGTTGTTAACATTGTTTTCATATTCGTTAGGACCAGTTACTCCGTGCATCATATATGCATCTTTGCGTTTAGAATAGTGAACGCGGTCTGCCCAGAAACGTGCAATCTCCGTTAACACTTCTAACCCTTCTGCTTTCACATAACTTTCGTCGCCTGTGTAATTTGTATAGTTATAAATCGCATAAGCAATCGCGCCATTACGATGGATTTCTTCAAACGTAATTTCCCATTCGTTATGACACTCCACACCCGTAAAGGTTACCATTGGATATAATGCACCTGCTAAACCTTGTTGACGCGCATTGTGTTGTGCTTGCGGTAATTGATTGTGACGGTAAGTTAATAAGTTTTTCGTTACTTCTGGATCAGCTAGCGCTAAGTATAATGGCACAGCATACGCTTCTGTATCCCAATAAGTAGCGCCACCATATTTTTCACCGGTAAAGCCTTTTGGTCCGATGTTTAATCGTGCGTCTTCGCCGTAGTAAGTCGAGAACAATTGGAATAAGTTAAAACGAATACCTTGTTGTGCTTCATCATCGCCATCAATCACGACATCTGCTAACGCCCAACGTTTTGCCCATTCGTTTGTTTGTTCTACTAACAAAGTGTCAAAATCTTCCGTTACCTCGTTTAATAATGTCATGGCTTTTTCAGCTTGATTCGGTGCTTCAATATCACGACTTGTGACAATCACGACTTTTTTTGTTAAGTTGAAGCTAGTATCAGGTGTTACGTGTGCTTCATACGTTTGCGTTACTAAGTAGTCTTCTGCTGTTTCTGACATTAAAGCCGCAGTTGTTTCATTTTTCATCACTGCTGTCACTGCAAAACGCTCGATACCAAAGTTATTTGGAATCGTTTCAGTTGTTAATAAACCTACGCCACCTTCAACGCTACTTGTTTTATGTTCCCAGAACATTTCATCATAGTTACTATCTTCGTTACGCACATCGCCGTCCAATTTAGACACCACTTTAACGACTGCCTCACCAGCTAACGCTTTAACTTCAAGTGACATCACGCCTAGCTCTTTTGTTGCCAAACTTAAGAAACGTCTGAAGGTAAAAGCTAAGGTAGCATTCGCTGTTTTTAATGTGTATTGACGAGTTAATAAACCATTTTGCATGTCTAATTCTAAATAGAAGTCTTCTGCGTCTTGTGTTGCTAAGTCAACTTTTATTCCATCAACAAAAATATCCATTGCGATAAAGTTTACCGCATTAATCACTTTACCAAAGTATTCCGGATAGCCATTTTTCCACCAACCAACACGCGTTTTGTCTGGATACCAAACACCTGCTAAATAAGAACCTGAATGATGGTCACCCGAATAATCTTCCTCAAAATTACCACGCATCCCCATATAACCGTTACCTATAGATGTTAGCGATTCTTGTAAACGTAAATCTTCTTTGTGTAACTGTGTTGTACTAATTTTCCAAGGGTTAATATCAAATAATCTTTTTATATGTTGCATCATGTTCTCCTCCTGCTATAAATATCTTGTTGCTTTAATAATAAACGCAACCGATTGCGAAAGTCAATCTTTTTAATAAAAATTATTTCCCAAACCAAAAGAAGTCTTATTTTACTTATATAAAGTGCTAATATCTTTATCTTTTAAATTTAAGGGTTTACAAAAAAAAAAAATTATATTATACTCCAATAAGCGAAATCGATTGCACAACATTATGCAGTGGATTAAATTTTTACTTAGGAGGAATTATTTATGAAAAAATTATTCAGTTTCGAGTTTTGGCAAAAATTTGGGAAAGCCTTGATGGTTGTTATCGCAGTAATGCCTGCCGCTGGTTTAATGGTAAGTATCGGGAAATCATTACCCTTAATTAACCCCGACGTGGCCGCTTTAGTTACAACAGGAGGCGTTATCGAAAATATCGGTTGGGCAATTATCGGAAACTTGCATCTATTATTCGCTTTAGCTATTGGAGGTAGCTGGGCTAAAGAACGTGCTGGTGGAGCTTTCGCTGCAGGGATTGCCTTCGTCTTAATCAACCGTATTACTGGTTCAATTTTTGGTGTAACTGGTGATATGCTAAAAGATCCAGAAGCATTCACTCATACCTTGTTTGGAACAAAAATTATGGTAAACGGATTCTTTACTAGCGTATTAGAAGCACCTGCTTTAAACATGGGCGTTTTTGTGGGGATTATCGCTGGTTTCGTTGGAGCTAATGCCTTCAACAAATACTACAACTTCCGTAAACTACCTGAAGCTTTATCATTCTTTAACGGTAAGCGCTTCGTACCATTTGTCGTTATTCTATGGTCTGCGATTGTTTCAATCGTTTTAGCTCTTGTTTGGCCTTATATTCAAGCAGGTATTAATAACTTCGGGTTATGGATTGCTGAATCACAAGACACTGCACCAATTTTAGCACCGTTCTTATACGGAACTTTAGAACGTCTATTATTACCATTTGGATTACACCATATGTTAACGATTCCTATTAACTACACCCAATTAGGTGGTAGCTACACAATTCTTTCAGGCGCACAAGCTGGGACACAAGTATTCGGACAAGATCCATTATGGTTAGCTTGGGCGACTGACTTAGTAAACTTCAAAGGCGCTGGTGATTTAGCACAGTATAAAGAAGTCTTAAACGGCTGGACACCTGCTCGTTTCAAAGTCGGACAAATGATTGGTGCTTCAGGTATTTTAATGGGAATGGCCTTAGCTATGTATCGTAACGTGGATGCTGACAAACGTGCACAATACAAATCAATGTACTTCTCAGCTGCTTTAGCTGTTTTCTTAACTGGTGTAACGGAGCCTTTAGAATTCATGTTTATGTTCGCAGCGATTCCTTTATACGCTGTTTACGCAGTAATTCAAGGGGCTGCCTTTGCGATGGCAGATATTTTACCATTACGTTTACACTCGTTCGGTAACATCGAATTAGCCACTCGCCTACCTATTTCTTTCAAAGCCGGACTAAGCGGCGATGTATTAAATTTCGTCTTAGTTACACTTGCTTTTGCTGTCTTAACTTATTTCTTAGCAAACTTCTTAATCAAAAAGTTCAATTTTGCCACACCTGGTCGTAACGGTAACTACGATAATGGTAGTGATACTACTGAACAAGCAACTTCAAACGATCAATTAGACAGTCAAGTAGTCTCAATCATCAATCTATTAGGCGGAAAAGAAAATATTGAAGACGTTGATGCTTGTATGACACGTTTGCGCGTTTCCGTTAAAGACAAAACGAAAGTCGGCAACGAAGACGCTTGGAAATTAGCTGGCGCTTTAGGTTTAATCGTTAAAGACAACGGTGTTCAAGCCGTATACGGTCCTAAAGCTGATATTTTAAAATCAGATATTCAAGATGTCTTAGATTCAAACGTTGAAATACCAGTTACTGGTGTGACAACAACCGTTAGTTCATCCATTGAAGAACCAACAACTAACTTTGTAAACAAAGCTGTTGCTTTAGTAGCAGTAGCTGAAGGGGAAGTTTTACCACTTGAACAAGTTAACGATCCTGTTTTCTCAACTAAAATGATGGGCGAAGGTTTTGCCGTAGAGCCTATTAACGGCCACATCGTTGCCCCAGTTTCTGGTACTGTTACTAGCATCTTCCCAACGCAACACGCGATTGGTTTATTAACAGAGGATGGAATTGAAGTCTTAGTTCACATGGGTATCGATACTGTGTCACTTAAAAACAACTCATTTGGCGTGACGGTCAAAGAAGGACAACACGTGACAGCTGGCGAACAAATTGCGATTGCTGATTTAAACGCGATTAAAGCAGAAGGTAAGCAAGTCACAATGATTGTGGTCTTCACTAATAGTGACAAAGTTAATCACGTAGCAATTGAACAAGTAAACACGCCAGTCATTGCTGGTCAAACGGTTGGAACATTACACATTTAACTTACTAAAAAAAAAGAGATGTGGCAATGGTGCTCACATCTCTTTTTCTTGCTATAATAAACACAACTGAATTAAAGGAGTTTAACCATGACGCACACCTTACTTACCCTAAACATCCATAGTTGGTTGGAAACAGAACCACTTAAAAAACTCCAACAACTTGCTCAAGTAATCAGCAAACAAAATTACTCACTGGTGGCGTTACAAGAAGTCAATCAGTTAATCACGTCACCACTTGCCAAAACAGATGAGTACTTCTGCCCGACTGATGAGGCACAAATGATGATTAAAACAGATAATTTCGCTCTCTTATTAGTCGAACGTCTGAAAGAATTAGGTCAGCACTATTACTGGGGCTGGGCGTATAATCATATCGGTTATGACAAATACGAAGAAGGTGTGGCGCTTCTTTCCAAAACACCACTTACTACCCAACAACTCACTATTTCTGAGAGTCACGAGCCAACTGATTACCGCACACGTACGGTTTTAATCGGACAAACAGAACTAGACAATCATTCTTTAACGATTGTCAGCGGTCATTATTCTTGGTGGTTAGATGAACACACTGGCTTTGCTTATGAATGGCAAACCTTAACAAATCAGCTTCCAACTAGCGATTGTCTACTTTTAGCTGGTGATTTCAATAATCCCGCCCACCTACCTGATGAAGGTTATGAATTAATAATGGCTAGCCCTTTAACCCTTACGGACGCCTTTATCGAAGCCCCCGCAACCTATGGTGAATTTACTGTTGAAAAGAACATCGACGGTTGGCAAAATAATACGCAACAATTACGTATCGATTTTATTTTTGGGCACAACATCAAATTCAATACTTATCAAATCAAATTTGACGGTAAAGATAGTCCCGTAGTTAGCGATCATTTCGGGATTGAAAGCGAGTTTATTATATAAAAATAAAAGAAGGAGATGTCTGAAAACGGTCATCTCCTTCTTTCATTTATCCGACTGTTGAATAAGTTGTTCAATAATCATCGCTTGATCATATACCTCTTCAATTAAAATATATGGTAACTGGTGTATTTGACAGTCTTCTAACCACTGTCTGTTATCCTGAATTAATAACTCTGGGGTCAACCACTCATCATCCAGGCGTTGCTCTATAACCGATGCTTGTTGAACAATTTGGTCAAACGATTGCTTGATATAGGATTCAGATAATATTAAACAGACAAAACGAATATCATTTAAATACGCTGTCGTAAAATAACTTTTCCAATCAGCTGGCACGTAGCAACCTTCAACGATTAAATCTTGTCGATTCTCACTAGCTGTTTTTATCATCTCTGCCACAATCGGCCATAAATACGCCGTTAATTCTGAATCTTCTGACAATGGGGTTAATGACGTATGGCCTGCACGAATGAGCCCCATTTTCAGATGATCAATCGACAAATACGGGGTTTGCTCACGCTCAAGTAACGCTTGAGCTAGCGCTGTCTTACCAGCATGTGTACTGCCGGTGATAATCGTAATCATAGGCATACGCTCCTTTATAAAAGTGTTAACTTATTATAACTAAAACAAATATTTAACACTAGCGGAACTCTTAGTTCATAAAAAAATACCCTCTCGATTGATCAAGAGGATATTTTCATTTAGGGGTACTATTAGCGAATCACTTGCTCAGTTTCTTTATCAAAGAAGTGACCTTTTGTTACATTAAAGCCTAATTTAACCTCTTGACCTGGCACATAAGCAGAACGAGCATCGACACGTGAGATAAACTCAGTGTTGCCTAATGTTGTATAAAGCATTGTTTCCGCACCAAGCAATTCGGATACGACTACTTTAGAGTTAACGATTGATTCGTTGTAGGTATCTAAAGCGATTGGCTCAGTATGAATATCTTCCGGACGAATACCAAATGTTACTGATTTTCCTTCGTATCCTTTCGCTTTCAACATATTGTATTGACCTTCTGGAATACGTAAGTTTAAGCCATCATTATTTACCACATACCCGTTTTCAATACGTGCATCAAAGAAGTTCATCGCTGGTGAGCCGATGAAGCCAGCTACGAAGACGTTGTTTGGCGTGTCATACACTTCTTTTGGCGAACCAATTTGTTGGACGATACCGTCTTTCATAATAACGATACGATCTGCCATTGTCATCGCTTCTGTTTGGTCATGGGTAACGTAAATAGTTGTTGTTTCCAATCGTTGGTGTAATTTAGCGATTTCAGCACGCATCGCCACACGTAATTTCGCATCTAAGTTTGATAATGGCTCATCCATTAAGAATACTTTCGCATCACGAACGATGGCACGTCCTAACGCCACACGCTGACGTTGTCCACCTGATAAAGCTGCCGGTTTACGTTGTAAGTAGTCAGATAATCCTAAAATTTCAGCCGCATCTTTTACACGACGTTCAATTTCAGCTTTGTCATATTTACGTAATTTCAAACCAAATGCCATGTTGTCATAAACTGACATATGTGGGTATAACGCATAGTTTTGGAATACCATCGCGATATCACGGTCTTTAGGGGCCACATCATTCATTAATGTGTCGCCAATCCATAATTCACCTTCTGTAATGTCTTCTAAACCAGCCACCATACGTAAAGTTGTTGATTTACCACAACCAGATGGTCCTACAAAAACGATGAACTCTTTATCTTTAATATCCAGATTAAAATCTGTTACTGAATATTTATCATTTCCTTCATATTTTTTTTGAATGTGTTTTAATTTAATATCTACCATGTTGACTTTCCTACTTCCTCATTATATTTTTTATTGCTAATATATCCACCATCAAAAATAATACGCTTACATTTCCAATAAATAAAACAACGTTCTAACAATCAGCTCCTTGCTTCTAACTTGTTAAACCGTGATAAACCTACCAACAAAGTGCTTACCTACCTTAGTTTCCCCTCCTATTTTCGCTTAATATAACTAACTTATAACTCGATTATAAAACGTTTTCATTTGGCTGTATATAAAATTTGTCCTTTTTCACAAAAGTTTCTTTTTTTTTAGTAAATAATTTAAATAAAATTACCTAGACATATAAAAAGCCGCAACTATTACTAGTTACGACTTCAGATTTAATTCCTGGTATTATAAGTTTTTTCCCTAAATTTCACGTGCTCTTGTTCGTTTCAGTGATTCTACTATTTCTTTGCCTTGTGTGTCCCATTTCACCATACGATAAAATGCATCATGATAGAAAATAAAACTATAATTTTTTTCATATGCTTCCTTCATCCATTTTTCTTTCGCAAAAACGGATGTCATTGGATAGTCATCATAGGCTAGCACCCATAATGGGTTTTGGTGCGCATGGGTTGGCATAATGTCTGCCATGTGGAGTAGCACTTGGTCTCCTTGCGTCAGTTTAATTAGCGCATGGCCTTCACTATGACCTCCCGTATGAATTAATTCAATTCCTGGTAAATATTCAAAACTCTCCTGATAGGTTTGCACTTGTTCAACAATTGGTTGCCAGTTATATTCCCAATACGTACTCTTAGAACGAATATTAGGATGCTGCATTTCTTGCCATTCCATTTCATTGACGATAATAGTTGCATTCGGAAATACTGAACGATACTCTCCTACTCCGACTTGTGCCGTTAAGCCACTCGCATGATCAAAATGCAAATGGGTCATTAACACGGCATCAATATCGGCTAGCGTTAAGCCTAACGTCGCTAAACTCTCCTCGACTTCTGACTCTCTAGAGACACCAAAAATCATACGTTGTTTATCCGTGAGCTTTCCCTTACCTATTCCAGCATCAATCAACATATTTTGTCCTTGATATTGAATCAGCATCGGATCAGTTGGTAATTCAATTTGATTTTTTTCGTTAAAAGGATACTTACGACTCCACAATGGTTTGGGTACGACACCAAACATTGCACCACCATCCATTGCGGTTGTACCACCTTCTAACCATGTCAGTGTCATCTCGCCAAAAACTAATTGATCTAACTTCATGGTTCCCCTCTTTTCTTAGACGTCTGGCTAAGCTAAGTAACCCATCGCTTTAGCTTGTTCCGTTAATTCATCACGGAACTTAGGATGAGCAATCTTAATTAAGCTCTCAGTACGTTCTGAAATTGTTTTCCCTTTTAGTTTAGCACTTCCAAATTCTGTGACAACCGTATCAATATCATTTTTTGAGGTTGCAACCGGTGCGCCACTGAATAAATGTGAAACAATCGTAGAGATTTCATCATTTTTAGCAGTTGAATACAAGCAGATAATACCGGTTCCATTTTTTGTTAAACGTACACCTTTCATGAAGTCAGACTGTCCACCTGTTGAAGAATAATACGTACTCTTCACACGTTCTGAATTACATTGACCTAAGAAATCGACTTCAACTGATGAATTGATGGCTACTAAGTTATCTAACTTACTGATAACTTCAAAACTATTTGTGTAGTCACATGGGTTCATTAAAATATCTGGGTTATTATCCATGAATTCATATAAACGTTTAGACCCAATCGCAAAAGTTGCCACAGACTTACCAGTATCGATTTCTTTTTGACTGTTATCAATTACACCTTTTTCAGCTAAATCAACTAATCTTTCCGGTAGCATCTCCGTATGTAAGCCTAGGTGGCGTTTGTCGACTAAGTACTCCATTACCGCATTAGGCATGGCACCAAAACCAATTTGTAACGTGTCGCCATCTTTCACTTTAGCGGCAATTTCTTTACCAATCGCTAAATCTTTGTCATTTAAAGATGGACTACCTAATTCTGGCAAATCGATATTATTTTCAATTAACGCTGCGACTTGACTAATATGAATGCCGTTATTGATACCAAACGTACGCGGCATGCATTCATTCACTTCTAAAATAATCGTATCAGCTTTATCAATTAATGATGCCACGTAAGAAGGACTTGTACCTAATGAGAAATATCCGTCTTCATCCATTGGCGCAACGGTTGCCATGATAACCATCCGACCTTCTTCACGCTCTAATAAAATAGAAGGAATGTCAGAAAAATGGTTAGGTAATAAATCAACTGTTCCTGAGTTCATCGCTTTGCGGTCCATCCCTGATAAGAAAATCGAGATTTGGCGTAATTTATCTTTAGGTGCATCAACGACAGGGAAACTTGGTAGCATACGATATAAACGATTATCCTCTAATGTTTCTAATCCACGAATACCATCTAATAACGCTTTAGGCTCACCTGGCATAATCGGAAAAATAATTCCTTGTCCTGGTTTAACTAAACGTACTGCTTCTTCAGCCGTCATCAATTTTTCTTGATATAATCCTTGTAAATCTACTCTATCAGCAACTAATGTTCCATTCATCATGTTCGTACACTTCCTTTAAATTATTTTTATCATTAAGTTTTTTATTGTTTAGTAAATGAGGCTTTGCGACGGTTTAAAAAGGCGTCCATCCCCTCGGTTTGATCTTCCGTTGAAAAGAGTGAACCAAATACTTCCGCTTCTAAACGTAATCCGTGTTCGATTGGCATTTCTAACCCACGATCGATTACTTCTTTGCTCAATTCAACTGCTAATGGCGCATTTTTACGAATTTGATTAGCTAAATTTTGGGCTTCAGTTATTAATTCTTCAGCCGGTACCACACGATTTAATAATCCAATGCGATGTGCCTCTTTGGCATCGATGATATTGCCTGTAAAAATTAATTCTTTTGCCATACCTGTCCCAACTAAACGCGCTAAACGTTGTGTCCCACCAAAGCCTGGGATAATGCCTAAACCAACTTCAGGTTGTCCAAATTTCGCATTTTCAGCTCCTAGACGCATATCACACGCTAAAGCTAACTCGCAACCACCACCCAAAGCAAAACCATTCACACACGCAATCGTTGGCTGTCTCAAGTTCGCTAATTTACTGAAGACGCGATTCCCAACTTCTGAAAAGGCACGGCCTTCAAACACGCGTTTTTCTTTCATCTCAGCAATATCGGCTCCTGCTACAAAGGCTTTTTCCCCTGCACCAGTTACTAATAAGACATCGATTGTCTCCATCATCGCGATATCGTCTAACATCAACTCTAATTCTTCTAATACTTCGGTACTTAAAGCATTTAACACTTTTGGGCGTTCAATTGTTAACGTCCCAATTCCTTGTTCAATCGCTAACGAAAGATAGTTATATGTTTGATTAATTTCCATAGTCATAAAACCCTTTCCCTGATTTCTTACCTAACCAACCTGCTTCAACGTACTTTTTAAGTAATGGTGCTGGTCGATATTTTGGATCATTGAAGCCATCGTATAATACATTCATAATCGCTAACACAGTATCTAATCCGATATAATCAGCCAAAGCTAATGGTCCCATTGGATGATTCGCGCCTAGTTTCATTGATTTATCAATCTCTTCAACCGTTGCGACGCCTTCACCTAACACGAAAATGGCTTCGTTTAGCATCGGAATTAAAATACGGTTAACCGCAAAACCTGGTGAGTCTTTAATCTCGATTGACACTTTGTTCATTTTGTCAGCGACTTCTTTAATGGTCGCAATCGTTGCCTCATCCGTTGCTAGACCGTGATTAATTTCGACTAATTTCATCACTGGCACTGGATTAAAGAAGTGCATCCCTACGACTTGGTTTGGTCGTTTCGTCACTGCTGCTATCTCAGTAATCGATAATGATGAAGTATTCGTTGCTAAAATCGCATGTTCAGGTGTTAACTCGTCTAATTGACGGAAAATATCTAACTTAATGTTTTTGTTCTCAGTCGCCGCTTCAATGACTAAATCAACTTGTTTAGCATCTTCATAAGAAACCGATGTTTGAATATTGGCTAAAATCGTTTGAACCTCTTCGGCTGATTTCTTGCCCTTTTCAACTAAGCGATTTAATGCGCTTTCAATTTTGTCGTAAGCACGTGTCACAAACTCTTCTTTAATATCATTCATATAAACATGGTAGCCAGCTGTTGCTAATTCTTGGACAATACCACTACCCATTTGTCCTGATCCGATTACCATTACTTTTTCAATTGTCATATTCTTCACCTTTCTTATATTCCCTAAATTAAGTTTCCTTTGCCTAAATCATCTTCATGATTCTCCTTATTTCGTCCAAGGATCGGCAATAATTTTTCTCAAACGATTTGACGAACTACCATATATAGCAGTAATTTTCGCGTCTCTAATTAGACGTTCAATGTCATTGTGTTTCATATAACCATAGCCACCGACTAAACTAATAATGGTTTCCGTCGTCTCAATTGCGTCGTTTGACGCTGTTAATTTAGCCATTGCAACTAAGCGCTCATCATCAGGATTAGTCATCACCACTTGGTTTAGTAGCGCATTGGCTGCAAATAACTTTGTTTCAATCTCGGCTAATTTGTATTGCGTATTTTGTAAATCAATTAGACGTTTACCGATATTTCGCTTGCGTGACACGTAACCTAACGCTCGTTTCATGGCCCCTTCGGAAATGCCGATGGCTTGGGCAGTAACGGCTAAACGGTTACGATTTAAAATCGAGCGAATTTGTTGTTCACCATTTAATTGCCCACCTAGTAAAGCACTCTCTGCCACAAAGACTTCGTTTAAGACTAAGCTCGCAACTGGCAAAGCTTTTATCCCCATTTTTTCTTCTGTAAGTCCTATTTCAAACCCCTTAACCTGACGCCTAACAATAAACACACCATAAGTATCTTCTTCATTTATTTGTTCGATCCGAGCCGCGATTAAAAAAACTTCGGCTACTGGTGCATTCGATATATATTGTTTAGCACCCGTTAATTGCCAGCCCCCTTCAACTTTACGAGCGACTGTTTCCATTTCAGTATAATCGCTCCCTGAATGTTCTTCATTTAAAGCAAAGGCTCCAAATTGTTGACCGGTCAGTAATTGATTGAAATAGTCCGCTTGTTGCTCTTCCGTACCGAATTGACTAAATGGCCATAGAGCGTGGCTTTCTTGCGTCAACATGATGCTTGCTAAAGCAGGAAAATGATGACTCACATTGCTTAGGTTTGCTAAATATGCTTGGTAATTAGTGACCGTATTATTGGGATATAATGATTCGAAAAAACCTAGGTCAAACAATTTTTTTACGTGTTCTTCTGGAAATTCTTCAACTTGGTCATAATATCTGGCTGCTCCAACTAATACCTCATCTGCATATTTTTCAATCTTATCAACTGTGTCATTCATCATCGTTTTCCCCCTTAGCTTTATTTAAGCTTAATCACGTTTAATAATTAATGAAATCCCTTGGCCTCCGCCGATACATAACGTTGCTAAACCATTTTTAGCTTCACGTTTTTTCATCTCATGTAGTAACGTCACTAAGACACGTGCCCCACTTGCTCCGATTGGATGTCCTAGAGCAATTGCACCACCGTTAACATTGGTAATACTTTCATCTAGACCCAACTCTTGGACTACGCTCATTGCTTGGGCAGCAAAAGCTTCGTTAGCTTCCACTAAATCTAAATCAGCTACTTCTAAGCCTGCTCTTGTCAACGCACGTTTCGTTGATGGAATTGGCCCTGTCCCCATAATCGTCGGATCAACACCTGCTGTTGCATAAGAAGCAATTGTTCCTAAAATTTCCATTCCTAGTTCTTCAGCTTTTTCGCGACTCATTAACACTAAAATCGCTGCCCCATCATTCACACCTGATGCGTTACCAGCTGTTACCGTACCATCTTTTTTGAAAGCCGGACGTAATTTTCCTAATCCTTCTGCCGTTGAGCCGAATCGTGGAAACTCATCTTGATTAAATTTGATTGGGTCACCTTTTCTAACGGGAATTTCAATTTCAACGATTTCATCATTAAAGCGACCTGACGTTACGGCAGCTTCAGCTTTGTTTTGACTACTTGCCGCAAAAGCATCCTGTGCTTCACGCGTAAAGCCAAATTTTTCTGCAATATTTTCAGCTGTAATTCCCATGTGAATCCCATCAAATGCATCTGTTAGACCATCTTTTAATAAGGTATCCACGATTTCACCATTGCCCATGCGGCCACCCCAACGATGATTTGGTAAGACATAAGCAGCTTGGCTCATGCTTTCAGTTCCACCGGCAATCACGATTTCGTTTTCTTCTAACATAATCGATTGGGCTGCCAATATAACCGCTTTCAATCCTGAACCACAAACTTTATTAATCGTTAAAGCAGATGAAGATTGTGGTAAACCTGACTTCAACGCAACTTGGCGCGCAACATTTTGCCCTAAACCGGCTGATAAAACATTCCCTAAAATGACTTCATCGACTAAATTTGGATCCAACTTAAGATCAGCTAAGGTTTTTTCAACCACTTTTTGACCTAATTCAACGGCTGATAAATTCTTTAAACTTCCGCCAAAACTTCCAATTGGACTTCTTCTTGCTGCTACAATGACTACTTCTTTCATGTTAATGTTTCCCCCTGATTTATATTTATGAAAACGTTTTATTTCTTTTGACACTCTTATCATAAAGCCATTTTCACAAAAAATCTAACAAGTAAATATTATCAAAACTATTAGCAAATTTAATAGTTACTTAAAAACCTTGAAATAGCAACGTCCACAAGAAAACGTTTTCTATTTCAAGGTTAATTTTTTTGCTAAATAAAGTTTGTGAAAAAATTGCACGTGTTAATCGACGATCGGTTGATAAAAATAACTTAAAATCGACTCATAAACTAACCCTTCCACATCGTTATAGGTTCCTTTAATTGGGCGACATAATAAGACGTTAAATGGAATCGGGTCTTTAAACGGAATTTCGACAAATAAGTTTGGATCAATCGTCCGTTCAATTGGTGACGGTAACACCGCTACAATATTCGATTCTTGAGTGGCCTCTACTAAATAGTCCCACGATGAAGAAGTTAATTTAATTTGAGCCTCACTCTTTTCGGCTGCTAATTTTTCGGTAACTAATTCATACGTTGTATAGGTTTCATTAAACGTCGCAATTGGAAATGGCTCTAAATCACGCCACGCTAATTTTTTCTTATGCGCTAGCGGATGGGTATGGTAGACGAAGGCCGTCATTTCATCAATTTGAATGACATGCTCCTCAAAACTTTTCGGATCAAGACTCGTTGGTTCAATTAATATCGCATAATCTAAATCGTTTTGAAACAACATTTTTCTTAAATAATTACTACCACCTTCGACAATTTCTAGCTGAATATTAGGATTATCCATCATCAACTTAGGAAAGAACGACGAAAAGAAAATCCTTAAAATAAGCGACGGCAACCCGATACGAATCGTCCCTTTTTGTTTAGCCGCTTCTTTACGGACCATCTCATTCATCTGTTCATGTAATTTCGTAATTTGCTGTGCGTACGCATATAGCTTCTCCCCACTCGGTGTCAACGAGTCTAAACGACCATTCTTACGGTAAAAAAGTGTCAACTCTTCGTTTGCTTCAAAATTAATAATCAACTGACTCAACGCTGATTGCGTGATATGTATTTTCTTAGCGGCCAGCGATAAATTACACCCACATTCGACTATGTTCATAAAATAATATAACTGCTGAATATCCATCTGACAAAACTCCCCTATTGCGTTTATATACTCTCATCTTACTATAAATGCATACGTTTTCATAAAATTGCGCTCATACAAAAAAACCGCTGGTGACTAAGCAGCGGTTTTTTATGTGTGAATGTCAAATTTTTACAAATGTCTAAAGAGGTTGTTTTTATTTAATGTTTGAATGAATGTTTTGTATGTTAACTCATGTGTTACTTGATTATACGAAAGCCCCCACGCCTGTTAAGAAACGACCAACGATTAAGGCATTGATTTCGTGTGTTCCTTCGTAAGAGTAGATAGCTTCACCATCAGCGAAGAAGCGGGCCACATCTGTTTCAAGCGTAATACCATTACCACCACAAACTTCACGTCCCCAAGCAACTGTTTCACGCATTCTCATCGCGTTATGCATTTTAGCTAAAGCTGAGTTTTCTTCTAAGAAGTGACCTTGCTCCTGCATATTTGCTAATTGGATTGAGTAAGCCATTGTTGCTACTACGTTAGCTTGCATGCGAGCAACTTTTTCTTGTACTAATTGGAAACCTGATAATTTACGACCAAATTGATCACGTTCTTTAATATATTTCAAAGCAGCTTCAGTTGCGCCGATAGTCATCCCTGTTGCTAAATGAGCAATGTCAGCACGCGTTGAACGTAAAATTCTTGCGACATCTTTAAAGCCGTTAACATTTTCTAAACGATCTTCATCAGGCACTTCGACATTTTCTAATGTGATATGTCCGTTTTGAACTTGACGTAATGCCACTTTGTGTTTGATATTTTCAACTGATAAACCAGGTGAGCCACCTTTAACGATGAAACATTTAATTTTACCATCGGCTTTATCACGAGCAAAAATAGGTAGAACATCGGCAGTTGACGCGCCACCGATCCAACGTTTTTCACCATTGATAACCCATTTATCTCCAACTTTTTCAGCTGTTGTTGCTAATCCACCTGCAATATCAGAACCATGATCAGGTTCAGTTAAACCGAAGCAACCTTGCCATTCCCATGACGCAATTTTTGGCGCATATTTTTCGATTTGGGCTTCGCTACCACCTAATAAAATCGTGTTATAACATAAACCACCATGTACTGTATAGAAAGTTGCTAATGATGCATCCACTTTTGCTAATTCAAAGTATAAGAACGCGTTATATAATTCGCTAGGTTTTCTAGCTCCTTCACGCCCTTCAAATAATAACGGGCTATTCATAATACCAGTTTCAGCAATCCCTTTGAACGCTTCAAATGGGAATTCTGCTTTTTCCCAATGTTCATTAACAACTGGCTTCATATCGTTTTCTAAAAAGTTGCGAACATTTTGTAAAACAGTTAGTTCCCCTTCAGTTAATCCGTTTGCAAACGCATACATATCGAAAGGATACATTTCTTTTAATTTTTCGCTTCTTGCCATTTTGTTTCTCCCCTTTGGTTTGTTTTTGATATCTTCATGATAGACTATGAAAATGAAAGCGTATACTTAACAAAAATTATGAGAAGTATTAGAAAAATTAATACTAAAAGAAAACCCTTACAAAACAACGTTTCTCAGCTATAATTCTCCGAGTTTTTAACGAAATTTTTTTTGACAAAGAAAAAAACGAGGCCCATGACCTCGTCTTAGATTGTTACTTTTTAGTTGTTAGCAGGGTACAAGTAATTCGTTAAATCAGCAAATTCTTGTAATGATAATGTTTCACCACGACGCTTAGGATCAATCGCACACGCTGCTAAAGCAGCTTCTAAACGTTCTTTGGTTGCTTCATCTTTACCAAAATAGCTCGTTAAGTTATTCCATAATGTTTTACGACGTTGTTGGAATGATGCACGTACTAACGCAAAGAATTTATCTTCGTTGTACACCTCAACAGCTGGTGTTTCACGTTTGGTTAAATGTAAAATCGCAGAATCAACGTTAGGTTGTGGAACAAAAGCTGTTTTCGGTACAATAAAGGCGGTTTCAGCTTCCATAAAGTATTGAACGGCCACTGATAATGAACCGTATGCTTTTGTGCCTGGTCCTGCGGTAATACGATCTGCTACTTCTTTTTGCATCATAACGACCATTTCATCAATTTCAAGTGACGCTTCTAAAAAGTGCATCATGATGGGTGTTGTCACGTAATAAGGCAAGTTGGCCACGACTTTAATCGGTAACTCAGGGTTTTCAAACACTTCTGACGTTACTTTTTCTAAATCAGCTTTCAAGACATCTTCATTGACTACTGTAACATTGGGATAAGGGCCCATCGTTTCGGCTAACACTTCCATTAAGCGTTGGTCAATTTCAAACGCTAATACTTGATTAGCACTTCTAGCTAAAAACTCAGTTAACGACCCCATTCCAGGTCCAACTTCAATCACATTTGTTTGCTCGTTTAACTGAGCCACATCCACAATATTTCTCAAAATATTTAAATCTGTTAAGAAATTTTGGCCTAAACTTTTCTTAAATGAAAAACCATATTTCTTTAATAATTCTTTCGTTCTGGTAGGATTAGCTACTTCTCTTGTCATTCATTATTCCTTTCTAATTCACGCATTGCAGCGACTAACTCTTCTTCCGTTATTCTAAACATATTCAAACGTTTTAGCAATTGTTTACCATTCGTGTAGCCAATTCTTAGATAATCACCGAGCTTTTCACGCTTTTCACGACTACCTTGTCCCGCTAATAAACCTAGTCTGACTAGAGTTTTCTGCTCGATTATAGGAATCTCATCTTCGACACTCAAACTTGGCGTCATCACATTCGCTAAGGCTTCTTTCAGTGCTGCTTCACTGGCATGTTCCACCCCTAAACTATTGCCACGTTTCATTGGTGCACCTTCTTTACGCGAAATAAAGGCATGCTTCACTTCAGGTAAATAATTAGTAATCGTTTTGCGGATTTTTTCACCTGAAAAGTCAGGATCAGTGAACACAATCACCCCACGAACTTCTTGAGCATGTGCAATCCGTTCAAGAATTTCTTCATCGATGGCTGAGCCAATTGTTTCAATTGTATCGACTTCAAAAAACTGCTTTAAACGCTTCGTATCATCTTTACCTTCCACCACAACAATTTCTTGAATAGTTGGTTTTATCTGTGTCATCTTACTCACCTAATCTAAACAAACGATGCGCGTTTTGGGTCGTTTGTTGCGCGATTTCTTCAACTGATACACCACGTAATTCAGCGATTTTCTCTACAACATAACGCGTATAAGCGGGTTCGTTACGTTTCCCTCTAAATGGCACCGGCGCTAAATATGGCGCATCAGTTTCCACTAATAGTGATTCTAGCGGCACCACTTTTGCCACTTCATGTAGTTCTATTGCTTTTTTAAAGGTTACCACGCCACTCAATGAAATATGTAACCCTAAGTCTAAGAAACGTTTCATCCACTCAATATCGCCACTAAAACTGTGCATTATGCCACCGGTTAAATGGACGTTTTCATCTTTTAAAATGTTATAAGTATCTTCCATTGCATCACGCGTATGAATGCTAAACGGTAAATTCATCTCACGCGAAATCGCTAATTGGCGACGAAAAACTTTTTCTTGCACGTCTTTTGGGTCTTCCATCCAGTAATAATCCAAACCAATTTCCCCAAGTGCCACCACTTTTGGTGTGGTTAATAATTGCTGTAACTTACTTTCAATTTGAGGAGTATAGCTCCCTGCTTCAGTTGGATGCCAACCAATAATACTATGGATATTAGCATATTCTTGGCTCAGTTCTAAAGATTTTTCAATTGTTGGCTCATCAAAACCAACTACCGCCATTTCAGTCACACCATTTTCATGCGCTCGTTCAATGGTTTCTTTTAAATCATCTTTAAACTGTTCGACATTTAAATGAGTATGTGAATCAAAAATCATCGTCTATGCTTCCTTTCTTCATCGTTAAAAAATCACATAAGTAAAGGAGTGTGACACGAGTCTGTCACACTCCCTTTATCTTTTTTATGCTAATTCTGAGCCATTTGGAATTGATTTTGGTACTTCAATCATTTTTAATTTTCCGTCATATTCAGCAGATAAAATCATCCCTTGGCTAATTAGGCCACGAATTTTTCTTGG
This sequence comes from Vagococcus zengguangii, assembly GCF_005145005.1. Taxonomy (NCBI): domain Bacteria; kingdom Bacillati; phylum Bacillota; class Bacilli; order Lactobacillales; family Enterococcaceae; genus Vagococcus; species Vagococcus zengguangii. Next base: position 316,911 of record NZ_CP039712.1, on the reverse strand, counting down.
TTTCAAGTTAGCCACGATTGCCACTTTTTTACCAACTAATTCACTTGGATCTGGATAAAACTCTGCGATTCCTGATAAGATTTGACGATGACCTTCATCCCCAGCATCTAAACGGAATTGTAGTAATTTATCCGCTCCTTCTACTTTTTGACAATCAATGATTTCCGCTACTTTTAACTCAACTTTTTCAAAGTCCTCGAATTTAGCTGGTTTTTCTTTAGAAGAAACTAAAGTTGTTTCTTCAGGATTCCAAACCACTGAGTTAGCAGGTGCTTTTTCATTCATTTTTTCTTGTATATAGGCAATCTCTTCTTCCGCGTCTTGACGAGGGAAGATTGGTGTCCCTTTGCTAATAACTTTGCAATCATTTGGGAATTCTCCAAAACGGATACTTTCCATATTAAACTCTACTTGGTCGATTCCTAATTGTTTAAAGATTTTTCCTGGTGTCTGCGTTAACATTGGTTGTAATAACACCCCAACAATACGTAGTGATTCAGCTAAATGAACCATCACACTATTTAATTCAGCGCGACGCTCTTCATCTTTAGCAAGAACCCAAGGCTCTGTTTCATCGATGTATTTATTAGCTCGAGAAACTAAACTCCAAATTTCTTGCAAGGCAACACTTACTTCCATGTTTTCCATCGCTTTACGGTAGTTACCAATCACATTTGCAGCAGTTGTTGATAAACCACTATCAAATTCTGTTACGTGTGACGCATATTTAGGTACGAAACCATCACAATATTTGTTAATCATCGCAACCGTACGATTTAATAAGTTGCCTAGATCATTTGCTAAGTCGTAGTTAACGCGCGCAACAAAATCTTCTGGTGTGAAGACACTATCGTTACCAAAAGGCATTGAACGTAGTAAGTAGTAACGTAGCGCATCTAAACCATAACGTTCCACTAACATTTCTGGATAAACGACATTCCCTTTAGATTTAGACATTTTCCCGTCTTTCATCACAATCCAGCCATGAGCATAGATTTTTTCAGGTAAAGGTAAGTCTAACGCCATTAAAATAATTGGCCAGTAAATGGTATGGAAACGTACGATTTCTTTCCCAATAACTTGGACGCTAGCCGGCCAGAATTTTTGGAAATTCGCGTCATTATCAGTTGAATAGCCAAGCGCTGATAAATAGTTCATTAATGCATCAATCCACACATAAACAACGTGTTTTGGATTGCTTGGTACTTCAATTCCCCATTTGAACGTCGTACGTGTTAACGCTAAGTCTTCTAAACCAGGAATAATGAAGTTATTTAACATCTCTGTTTTACGAGATTCTGGTTGAATAAATTCTGGGTGGGCAGCGTAATGTTCAATCAAACGATCGGCATATTTACCCATTCTGAAGAAGTAACATTCTTCTGTGACTAATTCTACTTCGTGTCCACTCGGCGCTTTACCACCGATGACATTTCCTTGGTCATCTTTGTAAACTTCCATTAATTGTGTTTCAGTGAAATATTCTTCATCTGATACTGAATACCAACCTTGGTATTCTCCTAAATAAATATCTCCTTGTGCTAGTAAACGCTCAAAAGTTTTTTGAACCACTTCAACGTGTTGTTTATCAGTTGTACGAATAAAATGATCATAATTAATTTCTAAATGTTTCCATAATTTTTTAACATCAACCGCCATACTGTCAACATACTCTTGAGGTGTAATGCCGTTTTCTTCTGCTTTTTGCTCAATTTTTTGACCATGCTCATCAAGACCTGTTAAAAAGAAAACCTCATGTCCTGTCAAACGTTTATAGCGAGCCATCGCATCACAAAATAGCGTCGTATAAGAGCTACCGATATGTAATCTGCCACTTGGATAATAAATTGGTGTTGTGATATAAAAAGGCTTTTTGTCCGCCATTGTTTACCCTCCTAAATAATCCCTAAAATAAAAGTTCAATTTTCCTCTTAGTATATCATAATTTGAACAAAACTTCCTTAAATTTTGGTGTGTAAACCAATAAAACCTTTATTAATGGCCATTTACGCAAACCACTAATAAAGGTTTATTTATCTGTTGACTCTTCTTTAGGGTTAATCACAAGATTACGTGCTCTTTTTTCACCGGTTGTCAGACTAATTTCAATTCTAAAGCTATCTGTTGTTTTTCTTTCATACATTACTTGTCCCGTTGAATATACCAGTGTTCCAGTCTCTGGGGGAGAGTTGTTTTCTAAATAAAATTGAGCTAAATTAGCCAATGTTTCGATTTTGTTACGTTTAATACTAGTTGAGACAAGCGCTTGTTGTTGGTCGTATCGATGCATGATAAAATTAAAAACGGTCATATACATCAACATTAAGATTAAAAGCGATACAAGAATACTCCCTTTATAGTTGCTAGTGTGTTGCTTCATCTGAACCCACCACCTGTTTAAATCCTTGATAGCAACTACGAACCGTCCCGTCTAAAAAAGTTACCTCAATATATAATTGTTGCGAATTTCGTTGTGTCACATGCCAACTTGCAACATTTAAAAGCAATGGTTGATGACCAGTAGTAACTGTCTTTTTTCTAATTTGGTAGTTATATTTCTCAATAATAAAATAACTGTCTTCACTATTGCGATAATCAATCGTTGTCTCACTACAAGCTACTAATTTTCCCGTTAATAATTCTTCTTCTAATTGATCCGTAAATATTTGCCACGCCATTTCTGCTTGATTGGCTGATTGTTCCTGATACAATGCCAGATAACGAATAAACGGTTGAAAAAAAGACAAAATAAAAGCTAACACCAATAAAGTATATAAGCTTTCAATTAGGGTAAACCCTTGATAGTTATCTCTCTTCAATTAACATCACCGACTCTTCTTCATTTGTACCACGGATTAATGATAATTTTGAAATCACTTGATGACTCGTTTCAATCTTAACTTGGTAGAACTCATTGTCTTGACGATAAGATTGATTGGCTAGTTCGGTATTCAAACATTTATCACGGGTGGCCTCATATAAATAACGGTTAACTTGCAGTTGCTGATTAGCCTGACTTTCCGATAACTTCAATTGGACAATTATCGGCATAATCAGTACGGTCAATACAACGATTATCATGAGTCCCATAAGACTTTCTAACAAAATAACCCCTTTATAAGCTTTCGATTTTTTTGACAAGTTTTCCACTTCCTAATTGAATGGTGTAGATTATTTTTATTTCATTCAGACTATCGACCAACGAATAAGTCAGTGCCTTGGTGACGCCACCACTATTAGCCAAAAAAGTAATCGTCGCCTCGTCACTTGTCTTAATCGAAGCCGGCCATTCTATAACTTCTGTTCGTTGATTCTCATCTAAATCAAAATAAACAAACGTTACACATCCTGCTTTTTCAAGATAAATATAAGATCTTTTTGATACTTGAATCGCCGACAACTGCGTGCGATAGTAGCCATTTTCAAAATCACTTATCACTTGTTGATTGCTTATTTTTTGCTGCCATTTTTGATAACTCAATACGGGTAACGTCACCATTACACTAGCGACCATTAGTACCACAAGCATTTCAATCAAAGTAAAAGCTTCGTAATTAATTGCTTTTATTAATTTGATGGTAATCTGATCCCCCAATCTTGGGCCTTTTGGGCTTGATCTTCAGTTAAATAGCCTGATGAGACTAAATTTTCATACGTCAATTCAGCAGATTCATTCATATTAAATAACGTTGACTGTGAAACAACTACTGATTGGAGGGCCTCCTTTCCATTTTTATCGACGTTATCTTTTTGTTTAGTTAAATTAGGAACAAATAATAAAACTAAAACCGAAATAATAAACAGCACTACCATCATTTCTAACAATGTAAAACCTTGATAGTTTCTTTTTTTCATGTGAACACCTCAATATTTTGATAAACTGGCAACAACATCGCCGCATAGATGGCAATAATCATCACCGCAACTAATAAAAAAATCAATGGTTGTAAATAGTTGGTGAGTTGTTCAATTTTGTTAAGCAACTCTTCCCATAATTTTTGACTGTATAGATGCAACTCTTCCGCCAATTTTCCTTTTTGCTCGCCTTGCCTCACAATGATAGCGAAACCTGGTAAAAAAAACGAAAACTCCGCTAACACTTCATAAATAGCCACCCCTCTTTGTGAGGCTTCTTGAAAAACCAGGCCCAGTTCTTGCATTAATTTCGTATTTTCTTGTTCTTTCATAATAATCACAATCTCCGTCAATTCAATCCCTTGCGCTAGTAACTTGCCCCATTCATGTGCGAGATAAGAGGTCGTGTAAACTTTCGTCAACCGTCCCACTAACGGCAATTTGGCTAAGAGTCGATAATGTGCCCGTGCTGTCTGTGTTTTTTTGTGATAAGCTAACGCTATCCAAAGCCCTAACACTCCTCCAAACAAGCTCAACATCACATATGGACTCATTTCTACTAACCAAATCCCAAAGTTTTTATTACTACTAACGAAAGCCATTGAAGGAAGCAAGTAGAATTTCATTAATAACAGCATCATGGCTAAAAATAAAAGTAATACTGATGGATAAAATAAAACTTTAATCAAACTTTTCTTTTGTTTCTGATAATCAGCTAATTGACCTGCGATACGTGAGAACGTCCCGGCTAAATCACCATGACGCTCACTTAAGTTGATTTGAGCTAAATACTGTGATTTAAGCCCTAACAATTTAAACCCTGGCGCAATCGCTCCTGTTTCAATCACCCTTTGCCCAACTTGTTGAAACAAGATTGCCTTATTCTCATATATCAACCCCAAAAATGCTAAACTTTCTTGAAAAGAAAAACCGTTGTTTAACATATCTGCTAACATGCGCATGACATTTAACTGCAATTGAATTGATAATTTGCTGGATTTCCCCCGCAACGTCGTTTTCCATACTGAATTAGACGCCCTATACTTAGTTTTATCATTCACCTCTTCTCACCTACATCTCTCCTCTGCCAATACGCAGCATCTAGCCTTAGCAACTCTAATTCAACTGCTTGATATAGCACACCTTCTTTCCCTTCAAGTTCTGTTTCTTCTTGCTCTAACACCGTCATCGTTTGAAAGACCACCACTTTTAGCACTTGCTTTAAATCATGTGTTGATACACCCAACTCAAGCAAGCGTGTCACCACATTAATCGTATCCATCGCGTGAACCGTCGTTAAGACGGTATGTCCCGTTAAAGCGGCTCTTACGACGGCATGCGCTGTTTGACTATCTCTAATTTCACCAATCACTAAAATATCCGGTCGATGACGTAAACATAGTTGAATCAACCGTTGATAATTCAATTCGATTTTCTCATTAACCTGTAATTGCAAAAACATCGGCATCGCTAATTCGACGGGATCTTCAATCGTAATCACTTGCTGCCCGGCTAACGCAAATTCTCTTGCTAAGTGATACATCATCGTCGTTTTACCTGAACCCGTCGCCCCTGAAAAAACAAATAACCCTTTACCTGCCATTAGCGTTTGAATTTTCTGATAAGCTTCTGTATTTACTACTCTAAAATCTCGTTCATTCTCTAAATCATTCAAAAAGCGCACCACTAAACTTTCACGATTTTGATAATCACCCACCGAAGATAAACGAATATGGCGTGCTGGCCCCGTCGATAATGTCACCACGGCTGATCCTAATTGGATTTTGCGCCGCTCTCCGACATCCATATTGCCTAAATATTTCAAATACAAAATAAATTTCTCGGCTTCTTCAAAACTTAATGTTTTAAGTAACTCTTTTTGATTTTGACATCTCAAGGTCAACTCATACTCTGTCTTCGAGGGAAAAATATAGAGATCACTGGCCTGTTTTCTCACCGCTTGTTCAAACAATTCCAACATCAAGTCTTTCATGTCATCCCCCTTTCACTAATAAGTATGCAAACCAACAAAAAAAGCATGTGAAAAATTAATTTCACATGCTTTTATTTTTTCTGTTTAATCGCAAACACTAATAAACAAATGACTACGCCTGTTAATGCACCGATACTATCTAACATAATATCTTCAACAAGTGGTGTGCGACCACCTGTTATCATTTGATGAAATTCATCCAAGCCAGCATAACCAGTTGCTGATAGCCAACTCACAATACTCGCTAACAACACACTTTTTATCTGCCTATTCAAAATCAAAAACCAACTAATACCTAGTGCAAAATAGGTAAAGAAATGTGCACCTTTGCGAATAAAAAATTCAACAAAGCTAAAGTATCCCTTAGCAGCGATACTAATTTCATTCCCAGCATAGCTAAAATTAATGCTCATCAACGATTCTTTGAACGGTTCATTTTTTAATAATCGAGACAACAAGCCAATTTGTGACTGTTGTTCATACGTTTGAGATGAACTAAAAAATAGAATTCCCATAATAGCAAGCGCTGCTATTAAATAAATATAACCTGATTTCATTAACTGTTTCATAAAAACACCTCACTTTTACCTTTTCTATCATAACACATCTAATATAAGCATTAAAAAATAATGATAATTTTTTAACCAAATTGGTTATCAAATATCGTTTCTTGCATTATAATTATCTTAATACGAAAGGAGTGTTAGTATGACATATGCTATTAATTGGGATTTAGAATCAATTTTTCCAGGAGGTTCTTCATCACCACAGCTACAAGCACGTTTAGACAAACTTAACACACAAATCACATCTTTTACAGAATTAGTCGAAACATGGGATATTCATCAAGATGCCCCAACGTTTAACGAATTAACTAACGTCATCGCAACGATTGACGAGATCAGCAAGGGTTTTTCGCAAACTGGCAGTTTCATTAATGCCATCCAATCTGCTGACGTTCACGATAAAAAAGCTGGCACGCTTTTTGGAAGCCTTCAACAATTAAGCGCGACATTCCAAAATGCTTACAATACCTTTATGGAAAAAGTTTCAAACTTAACCGATGACGAATGGACAACACTAGAAGCAAGTCCCTTAGCCAACCAACAAGGGCTTTTATTTAACTTGGCTGAAGTTCGTGAAAAAGGAAAAAAATTATTGTCTAAACCAGAAGAAAAAATCATTAACCAATTATCAATCGATGGTTTCAATGCTTGGAGTTCACATTACGATACAATCGTCGCAAGTATTATCATTGATTATAAAGGCGAAAAATTATCAGCCGGTCAAGCCTTCAACCGTATGATGGGCGATAACGACGCAAGCGTTCGTGCCGAATTATTTGAGCTGTGGGAAAAAACTTGGGCCGAAAAAGCACCACTTTTCGCTGACACTCTAAACCACTTACAAGGGTTCCGTTTAGCTAATTATGAATTACATAACACAACTGACTTCTTAGAAACACCATTAAAATATAATCGCATGCAAAAAGAAACACTAGACATGATGTGGCAAGTGATTACCGAAAACAAACAACTATTCATCGACTTTTTAACACGCAAAGCCCAACTATTCGGTAAAGAAAAAATGGAGTGGCAAGATCAAGATGCGCCTATCGTCTTAGGGGATTTAGAAGAAACACGTTATACGTTTGATGATGCCGCTGAGTTTATTATCGAAAACTTTGCTAAATTTAGTCCTAAAATGGCTGACTTTGCCCAAATGGCATTTGAAAAGAGCTGGATTGAAGCTGAAGACCGTCCTGGCAAACGTCCTGGTGGTTACTGTACTGGTTTAGCTGAAAGCCAAGAATCACGTATTTTCATGACATACGGCGGTTCTATTAATGAAGTGGCAACCTTGGCCCATGAATTAGGTCATGCTTATCATAGCCATGTTATGTGGGATTTACCAGGTATGAGCCAAGATTATGCGATGAATGTAGCTGAAACAGCTAGTACCTTTGCCGAGTTAATCGTTGCTGACGCTACCTTAAAACAAGCACAATCTGATTTAGAAAAAATCAATTTATTAGATGTAAAAATGCAAAATGCGATTGCGATGTTTATGAATATTCATGCTCGTTTTATTTTTGAGAACAATTTCCATGAAGCGCGTCAATCGCACGTGTTATCTGATGAAGAAATCACGCAATTAATGTTGGATGCGCAAAAAGAATCTTACCAAGACTCATTAGCTTCTTACCACCCACATTTCTGGGCAAGCAAATTACATTTCTATATTGATGATGTACCATTTTATAACTTCCCTTATACATTCGGTTACTTATTCAGCCTAGGTATCTACGCGTACGCCCAACAATCTGAAGGCAACTTTGAGGAAGATTACATCGCCCTACTACGTGATACTGCTTCAATGACTACTGAAGAATTAGCACAAAAACACTTAAATGTTGATTTAACCGAACCAGACTTCTGGCAAAATGGTATCAATATCTTGAAAGCTGATATTGAGGAGTTTATGAGTTTGACTGAGAAGTATATTTAATCTGTTTAAAACAAGTCGCTACAAGTTTAGCGGCTTGTTTTTTCACAAAGAAACGTGTAGAAGTCTTAGCCTTCTACACGTTTAATTTATTTATTATAACTCTTCTCCATTAGTTGCAATCACGTTTTGATACCAATAATAACTATCTTTTTTATAACGTGTTAAACTACCATTTTGCGTTTCATCTTGGTCAACATAGACAAAACCATAACGTTTTTGATAGCCATTTAACCAACTTAATAAGTCAGTGTATGACCATGTGCAGTATCCTAACACTGTTACACCATCTGTGATTGCCTCTTGAATCGCTTTAACGTGACTACTTAAGTAAGCAATGCGGTAATCATCATGAATTTCATTTGTTTCAGTAATTTTGTCGTATTCTCCTAAACCATTTTCCGTAATTAAAATTGGCATACGATAACGGCTTGTCATACGACGTAGCGCGACACGTAAACCTTGCGGGTCAATTTCCCAATCCCAGTTTGTACGGTCGATAAATGGATTAGCGACTTTCTTAGAAACACCAGGCATTCCAGTTTCTTCACTTGAGCCTTTTTTACCACTTGTATTCATTTTACCCATGCCAACACCATCTAATGGATTGAAAACATGTGTCGCTGTTTGATAGTAGTTAACGCCTAAGAAGTCAGGTTTCCCTTCTTTTAATAACTCCATATCACCTGGTTCAATCGTTGGTGCGATGCCTTGTTCTTTCAAATAGTTCATCGCAAAGATTGGATACTCACCCCATGCATAAACATCTAGCCAAAAATTCGCCATAATATCTTCGGTATCTTCAGCTGCCAGTACATTCATTGGGTTACTATCAAATGAATAGTTTGGTGTATAGGCAAAACTTGGACCGATTTGACCTGGCATATTCATTTCATGGAATTTTTTAATGACTGATGCATTCGCTAAATTGGCAATATGATTCGCTTCATACATACGTTTAGGATCAATAACTGCTGGTGGGTGAACGGCCATTAAGTAACCTAACTGAATAAAAATATTTTGTTCATTCAAGCTAATCCAATACTTTACTTTACCACGGAATGTTTCAAATAAAACTGACGCGTAGTTGACGAAATCATCAATCACTTTACGAGATTCCCATCCCATATATTCATCTTGCAAAGCTTGTGGTAAATCCCAATGATATAACGTCACTAACGGTTCAATACCATTCGCAATCAATTCATCTACTAAATTAATATAAAAATCTAAGCCAGCTTGATTGAGCTCACCACGGCCGTTAGGAAAAATACGTGTCCAAGCAATTGAAAAGCGATACGCTTTTAAACCTTGTTCTTTCATTAACGCGATGTCTTCTTTATAACGATGATAATGATCAACCGCTAACTCACCGTTTGTAGCTTTAAACGTTTTACCAGGAATTTTTACAAATTCATCCCAAACTGATGGCCCTTTACCATCCTCATTCCATGCGCCTTCTACTTGATACGCCGCTGATGCTGATCCCCACAAAAAGTCTTTAGGAAACGCTTTTAATTGTTTGTGTTCCATTTTTTCTCCTCCTATTAACTGATACTTTATAAATATAGTCTATACTTTTAAAGTTAAATGTGCAATCATTTTAACTATAAATTTAAAACGATTACATTTATCGTTTACAAATCAAACAGATTATGACTATAGTAGAGGTACTACATATACAGAAGGAGATTTATTAATGCGCTATCAACAACTCGTTAAAGATTTATCTCAACTAGGAATTAAAAAGTCTGACATTATTGTCGTACATTCTTCATTTAATGCTATCCGCGGAAAAAATAACTCACAAATCACACCATTAGACGTTATTAAAGCGTTACAGTGCACGGTCAGCGAAGGAACTTTGATGATTCCTACCTTAAGTTATGAAAGCGTTCGCCCTGAGGAACCTATTTTTAATTTAAACGAAACACCAGCTTGTATTGGTATTATTCCAGAAACAATGCGCCACGTTCCAAATACCTTTAGAAGCCTTCATCCTACACACAGCGTCACCATTTGGGGAAAAGATGCTGAGAAAATCGCCCAACAACATCAATATGATTTTTCACCAGTCGGGGCTAACTCGCCTTTTCGTGAGGTCAAACGACGCCAAGGAAAAATTGTAATGCTGGGTGCCCCACTAGCTCGTAACACGAGCCTGCATGGCGTAGAAGAAATGATTCAACCTGATTATTTATTTCGTAAACACGGAACATTTCGTTATGATGTCATTTTACCTGATAAAACGATTACGATTGATAGTTTACGTCATGACTTCAGCCAACATACACAACGCTATGACCGTGTCTTAGACTTACTATCACCTGATGAGTACCAATACGGAAAAGTTATAGACGCAGACTGTTATGTCATGGAAGCCGAAGCTGTTTGGGAAAAAGCTTTAGCAAAATTAAAAGAAGATATTTATTATTTTGTCGATAAAAAAGAATAAACAAAAACTCCCTGAAAAATTCAGGGAGTTTTTCATTATCCATTAATAAAGATAAATTAAGCTTTATCTTTTGAACCGAACCATTCGATACGTTGTTTAACTAATTCAACAACCGCTTCAGTTCCTGGAGCTAATAATTTACGAGGGTCAAAACCTTTACCTTCTAAGTCTTTACCTTCTTCGATGTATTTACGTGTTGCAGCTGCAAATACTTCTTGACATTCAGTGTTAACGTTGATTTTTGAAACGCCTAAAGAGATAGCTTTTTGAACTTGCTCTAAAGGAATACCTGAACCACCGTGTAATACTAATGGTAAGTTACCACCAGTGATTTCAGCGATTTCAGCTAAAGTTTCAAATGATAATCCAGTCCAGTTTTCTGGGTATGAACCGTGAATGTTACCAATACCTGCTGCTAAGAAGTCAATTCCTGTATCAGCCATTGCTTTACATTCTTGAGGATCAGCTAATTCACCAGAACCGATGATACCGTCTTCTTCCCCACCGATTGATCCAACTTCACATTCAACTGAAACGCCTTTAGCGTGAGCTTTCGCAACTACGTCTTTAGCTTGTTCAATGTTTGTGTCGAAGTCTAAATGAGAACCATCGTACATTACTGAAGTGTAACCAACTTCGATACATTTTAATGCATCTTCATATTCACCGTGGTCTAAGTGTAATGCAACAGGAACAGTGATTCCCATTGATTCGATTAAATCTTCCACCATGTGAACACATAATTGGTAGCCACCCATGTATTTAGCTGCACCCATAGATGTTTGGATCATAACTGGAGCGTTAGATTCTTGCGCACCTTGTAAGATTGCTTTTGTCCACTCTAAGTTGTTTGTGTTGAAAGCTCCTACTGCGTATTTACCTTCACGTGCTTTTTTCAACATTTCTGCTGCTGATACTAATGCCATTTGAAAATTCCTCCTAAATGGAAATTGATTTGGTTAAGCTTTTCACACTTAACTGACTCTTTCATTTTATCAGAAAATTACAGTAAATACTACCTATAAAAAAGCGAAAGCGTATTTTTAGTATACACTTCCACTTAGATTAGCTAACAATTCTATAATGTCTGAAATTTTATTCACGCCATGAAGTAGCTGTTTCGTTTAACACTTCGTTTAATGACACAATGTTGGCTTTACCTTGTGTTCTTAACCATTCACGAGTTGCGGTTTCTCCTTCTTTAACGAAGATTGCCACGCCATCTTTCCAAGTTGCTCGACCACATAATACGCCATTAAATGTTGAACCTGCTTCTTTAGCAAAACGTAACGTTTCTTGGAATAATTCCGCACTAACGCCCGCACTTAAGAAGATAAATGGTAAATCTGTTGATTCTGTTTGCTCTTTAAAAGCAGCTAAAGCTTCTTCACGAGTGTAAACAACTTCTCCTTCAGCATAGCCTTCTACAAATTTCATATTGACTGGTACTTCAACTTTTAAAACATCCACATTATAACGAGGTTTTGAAAACTCTTCCATCATCTTGTTAACCTTATGAGGTTTTACTTTTGCAAAAGCTGCACTTGCATTATCCTCATTAGTAGCATCATATGATAACAACTCTAAATAGAAGGGAATTTCTTCTGCTACACATTCCGAACCGATACGTTCAACAAATGCATGCTTACGTTCGTTAATTTCAGCCTGTTCATCTACATCATAGTATAATAGGAATTTAACAGCATCTGCGCCTGCTTCTTTAATACGTTTAGCCGACATATTTGTGATTAAATCCGGAAAACGTCCCGCTTCGGTAGCATCATAACCTGTTTGCTCATATGCTAATAATAACCCTGCTTCTTCTGCTCGTACCTCCGAAGCGGGTAATCCGTACTCAGGATCCAATAAGATTGAGCTTGCAAAAGGGGTTAATTCTTCTGATACTAATTTTTTAAATTCAATCGCAGCTTGTTCAACATCACCTTCATATCCTTCAGCTGCTAACATTTTACGTAGAGCACCACGTTGGTCAATTGCTAAAGCAGCAATAACTCCTGCTTCGGTTGACAAATTATCCATATGTTTTCTTTGAGCTTCTGTTAAATTTTTCATCTTTCTTCCCTCTTATCTATTTATTTAATTCGTGAATGATAACGCCTTGAACAACACGGTTTACAGTCCCTGTTGGAGATGGTGTATCTGGCTTATTCTCAACCTTTACTGATGTTAATAAAGCAAACGTCTGAGCAATTACAATATATGGTAAAGCAAGATACGCATCCGGTAACAATTGTTCACTCTCGATTATCATCGATTGACCTGAATACGTGGTCGTATTTTGCGCAATTCCCACTGTAGCAACAGCGATTTCATTCCCTTTAATTTCTTCTAAAATATCCACATCATATTGTGCTGTGTAAGCATCATTGCTAATGAAAGTAAATACTAGCGTTTTTTCATCAACAAATGATTTAGGTCCATGTCGAAAACCTAACGAAGAATCGAATGCTGTCGTCACTTGACCTGCAGTTAATTCTAATAATTTTAATTGCGCTTCACGCGTTAACCCAGACAACGCACCTGACCCTAGATAAACCACACGATTAAACTCTAAATCAACTAACGATTTAATTTCATTTTCAAGTTTAATCCCTTGTTCACCCATGGCACTCATTTGCTCAACCATTTCGGCTTTATTGGTATGTGTATCATCAAAAACTAATAAGCTTGCTAAAGTCATACACGTGAAACTTCCTGTCATCGCAAAGCCTTTATCATTTGATAAAGCTGGCATTAACATCACAAACGCTTTGTCATCTTGAGCACCGGATTGAGCTAATTGTCCTTCTGGAGCACATGTAATGATTAAGTGTCGTAAGTTTTTCACCACTTGATTCGCAATATCAACCGTCGCTACACTTTCCGGACTATTCCCACTTCTTGCAAACGACACTAAAATAGTTGGCTCTTCAGGTTTTAAATAATCGTAAGGAGCTGCTACAATATCAGTTGTTGGAATCGCTTCAAAAATAAAACGCTCGTTATCCCCATAGCGAACTAAATGCGGTTTAACAACATCCCCCACATAAGCTGAGGTCCCGGCACCAGTAAAAACAACTCGCACCTTCTGTTGTGACTCTTTTGCAAAGTCATTAATAAATTTATTAATTTCCTCTTGATTTTTTTGATAAATATCAAAAGTTTCTTGCCATAATTTAGGCTGCTGTTCAATCTCTCTTGTCGTGATGAGTGCTCCTAAGTCTGTCAATTCTTCATCTGTTTTAAAAAACATATTAACCCCTCCTTGAAAAATTTTATTTGATTAATTATTTTATTTACTAAAATCTAAACTGGAATAAATACTATCTTTCGAAGAATTAATCACTTTTTCAAGAATTATTTCAGTTTTCATTTCTGACATATTTAAACTGATTGCCTCTATTAACATTGCCAAATTGGTACCACCCACTACATAAATTCCAGAACTTTCCATATGCAATAACATCGATTGATTAAATGGTGTGCCACCCTTTAAATCAGTAAAAACAATTATTTCTTGATTGTTTTCTAAAGAAGTATTAACTGATTGCTTAAGATTATTAGAAAAACTTTCTAAAGGTTCTTCCCCTATAAAAGGAATTTCTTTTATTTTTTCTTGTTCACCCATAATCATCTCAACTGCATGCTTCATCCCCTGTGCAAAATTACCGTGTCCTGTTATAATGATATCCGCCATCTCTTACTCCTTCTATACAATTAAAATCTAGCTATTTATTAAAAACTTTAAAATAGCAATCCTCTTCTCCGCCACAATGATACCTAGTTGAAAGAGACCTCCTTATTTATACGATCTCATTCATTTATAAAAAAAACAAAGTTAAATGGTACTCAGGTTAATTTCACCATAAAGGTTACTAATTTCTGAGTACCATCTTCATATGAAATGACTACGTTATTTTGAAATGACACCTAGGGCAGATAAAGCAACTGATACCACTAGGACAATGAAAATAGCAATAGTCGATGTCATATTTTTCTTACCTAACATCCAATAAACCACACCAACAATCATCGCTGGAAATAACCTTGGTAAAATCATATCTAAATTATTCTGAACATTTATGGTTAAATCTCCTATTTGTGGAGCCCAAGAAACCTTAACATTGATCATTGTTGCAATCAGCGCACCCACCATGAAAACACCTAGTAAAGTAGCAGCATCTGTCAACGCAGACAACTTGTGTTGCATTGTTGTGACTAATGTCACACCTTCACGATAAGATAACTCTAACATTTTCCAACGTAGTACCATCACGCCTATTGATGCAGCTAACCATAGAATACAACCTAACGGGTTCCCTTCAATCGCCATGTTAGCTGCAAGAGCACCTAAAATAGTAGGTAATAATGAACCAAAAATAGAATCACCAATGGCTGCAAAAGGACCCATTAAACCAACTTTCAATCCTTGAACCGTTTCCTTACCTCGAACCCCTTCTTTTTCTTCAATAGCTAAATCAATCCCTGTAACTAGCGTATTCACAAAGTTACTGGTATTAAAAACTTGCGTGTGCATTTTCATCATTTCTTTTAGTTCTTTAGTGCCATCCCCATACATTTTTCTTAATTGGGGTAAAATAGTATATAAGTAACCTGAGCCTTGCATTCTTTCATAGTTCCAACCAAATTGGAAAGCAATCAAGCTTCGACGATTAATTTGCTTAAAGTCTTTTTTCTCTAATTTATAGCTCATCTTCCAAAATCTCTCCTTCTTCTTGTTTTGTTACCACGTTATTTCCTAATACTTCTTCTCGAACAACGCTACTACCCGTTGTTGTAAGATCAGCACCTGAACGTTTGTATTGTAACAATGCAATTGCAAAACCAATTAAAGCAATCGCTAGCATTGGTAAACTGATGAAATTACCTGTGAATCCTTCGACTAAACCTGCCATGTTCCCACCAATTAATTGTACATTACCAAATACGGTCGTTAATAATGCCGTTACAACGAAACCTAGAATTAAATAAGCAAAGTGTTTTTTCACCGGTAAGTATCGTAATAAAATCGCAAAACCGACTGCTGGTAATACAGCACCTGCTACTGATAAACCATCACCTAACCATTTTAAATCGCCATTTAAAACTGTTACGATTTTATCTACCACTTCACCACCAAAAGTTAAAGCTAAGAAAACAGGTAATGCACGAGATAAGAACCATGACATTGACCCCATTAAATAATTTCTTTCAATTCCTCGGTAGTCCATTTCTTCAACTTTTGCGTCAATTCTATGAGCAAAGAAAGTGTTACAGAATCTTCCTAAAATATCCATTTGAATCATTAAACTTGCTACAGGCACTGCAATTGCTGCTAAAGCTTGTTCAGGTTCCATCCCTAATCCAACTGAAAAAGCCGTTGCTAAAACAGTCCCTGAGTTTGCATCAATTTTAGAGGCGCCTCCAAACGTTCCAACCCCTAAAACAGTTAACTGCATACTTCCACCAATTAATAATCCAGCACCAACATCCCCCATAATTAGTCCGGAAATTAAACCTGCCCAAACCGGTTGCGCCAGCGAACTCCAAATTCCTAAATCATCAAGAATTTGATACCCTGCATAAAGTGTCAATAACAAAATTTGCCAAAGTGCGATTGTCATTAGTTGTTACCCTCCTTATTAAATTTTTTCATTATTTCTAAAAATGATTCTTCCTTTGTACCTGGTACCATTTGAGCGGTTAGCTTAACGCCTTGTTGTGCTAGCTCTTGGAACACCTCATAGTCTTCTCCTGTGATATTAATTGAATTTGTCATGGCTTGTGTTTGATCATTTTTTGACATATTCCCAACATTTAATGCGTCTAATTTCACACCATTGTTGACTAACTCCGCAAAAGCTTGTGGGCCTTTAGCTAAAATAAACAAGCGTTGGTTGCCATAACGTCCTCCTACTAGCTGTTCCGCTGCACGTTGAGGTGATAAAACACTCAATTTAACGCCCATTGGTGTTGCTAAACGTAGACCACTTTTTTCAATATCACTATTGGCTACTTTTTCATCAATTACAATCACGCGCTCAACTTGTAATTTAGGAATCCATAAATTTGCTACTTGCCCATGGACTAACCTACCATCAATTCTTGTTCCCACAATATTCATTACACATTCTCCTTCATTTCTTTATAAATTGGTCGTTCAACCAATTGAATCTCCTCGGCATACTTGCCTTCTGTTTCAAAAATAATTAAATCATTATGACCTTGTTTCAAATAATGTTTCGGTATATATAAACTTTGCATTGGACTTGTTTCCCAGAATCTGCCAATATTTACACCATTTACTAACACAATTCCTTTACCAAATTTGGAAACATCAAGAAACGTGTCTTCGATAGTTGTCAATTCACAATTATATCGATAAAAAGCTGGTTGATTAGCTTGCCATTCTCCTGAAAAGTCGATAAAATCACTCGTTTCAAAATCTAAAGAATAATGTTCCCAATCTAACATGAAATGCAAATCAGACATCACACCTTGTCTTAGCCCTTTACGTTGCGTTTCTGTCAATAATTTATGACCATAGTTGACGCGTCCCATGTTTTCAATTAAGACATCGACCGTATTCATTTCTTCCGTAATCAACACTTCAATGTCTTCTCCAATTTCTTCTTGATACTGTGTACTAATCAATTGCTCATTCAAGAAAAATTGAGCACGGTCTCGTCCGTCGATTATTCTGAATTTTTCCTGATCAGTATCTTTACGGTAAGTTGTACGGTAAAGAACATAACCAGAGTGTTGCTCAAGTTTTTCCATCGTAAGAGGATAAGCATTCGTTTGTTTTTTAGGTATGCTCTCTAAAGTGTTAAATAAACTTACTTTCTCTTTAAGGTTCATCCCCGCATGTTTCATCGTTGCTTTAATTTTAGGTGATAATTGCTTCGTCTCTGGGAATGTTTCTTTTATCATTTGTTGCATAGCATAATATTTTTCAGTTGGATTCCCTTGTTCGTCTAGTGGTGCTCCATAATCGTAAGAAGTAATTTGTGGTAAATCTTTTGGACCACGAGCTGAACAGCCATTCATAAACCCAAAATTGGTTCCACCATGAAACATATAAAGATTAATACTTCCTAGTAGCATAACCTCTTTCATAGACGCTACTAATTCATCCACTTCGCGAGTCACAATTGGCTCATGGTAACGGTTGAACCAACCATCCCAAAATTCCATACACATTAACGGCCAATTTTTACCGTGTGATTCGTGGAAAGCTTTCAAATTCGAAAAATTCTCTTCACCTTTAGAACCAAAATTACCTGTTGGCAAAATATCGTCTTCAATCATACTACCTGCTTGTAATGTCGCTTCCCAAGCTCCATCAGAGGTAAATAATGGTACTTCTACACCATTTTCAAGCATCAAATGTTTTATCTTACGCAAGTACTCTTTATCTCCCCCAAATGAACCGTATTCATTTTCTATCTGCATCATAATGATTGGGCCATTTTGGGTAATTTGTAAAGGCGTTAGTATCTTAAATAATTCATGATAGTAATCGCCCACATGTTTTAGATAACTTTCATCACGAGAACGAATACGCATTTCTTTATCATTCAACAACCAATACGGCAAACCTCCAAATTCCCATTCTGCACAAATATAAGGAGACGGGCGAACAATGACTAGTAAATCCAAGGATTCAGCTAGTCGAATAAACTTTTCCAAATCCAAAATCCCTGAAAAATCAAATTCACCTTTCTTCTTTTCATGCATATTCCATGGGACATAGGTTTCCACGGTGTTAAATCCTAGTGCTTTCAAATTATATAATGAATGATACCAATCATCCGGGTGAATTCTAAAATAATGAATAGCACCAGACCAGATTTTGAGTGGTTCCCCGTTTAAATAAAACTCTTCTTTGATTTCAAATTTTTTCATAACTTCTCCTTATAAAACGTTTACACTTAATATATTAACATATTATTATATTATGATAGCGATGTCAACATTTCTTTTTTCGTTAATTTAGGTTACTATATTATTTAAAGAGATGAATAATGAGGATGATAAAATGAGAACCCCAAAATACCTAAAAATCAAAGAAGATTTGCTAAAAGAGATTAACTCTGGAAAATTTGTGAGCGGTGATAAATTTTATAGTGAAAAAGAATTAATTGAAAAATATTCTGTGAGTTCTATTACAGTGATCCGTGCGATTCAGGAGTTAACTACCGAAGGATATTTAATTCGTATTCAAGGAAAAGGCACTTATATTTCCAGATCAAGAAAAAGAAAATTAGTTGAATTTTCAGATATTGAACTATTCCCATCTAAAAATGATAAGGTCCAAGTATTAGAAATAACACCCGAACACAACCAAGAAATATTAAATAAACTAAACCTAAAAGCTGATCAAACCTACTACAGAATCACTCGTTTGCGTTGTGATAAAGATACTCCTTATTTTTTACAAAATACTTATTTACCTGAAAAATATATCAATAAAAATAAGATAAACGACTTAAACTACTTCCAAAGTGTCTATCATCGTCTAAAAAAAGACTTCAATCTTAATATGTTAGACCAGGATAGTACAGAGATTAACGAGATTGCCATGACACCTCCAAAGCTTGTAAATGCTTTATTGGAATTACCGGAAAATACGCCTGTCGTTAAACAAGAAAAAATTACTTGTTTACAAGAAAGTGACGAGGTCATCGAATTAGTACAATCTTACAAAAAATTAGAATATTTCAAAATTGAATTCTCAAATGTTCATTTGTAATTGCGTTTTCCTAAACTAATTGTCGTTCAAATCAAAAGAATATTCTTGCCACTTACCAGTGTCTGACGATACTGATTTCCACTAAAAAAGCCAAGGCTCTCGATACTGTCCCACTTTGATGGGGCAGTTCCAAGAGCCTTGGCTTTTTTAATTATTCTTGCTCAGCGTTTTTCTTTTTCTTCGCCGCACGTTCACGTTCACCTTTGTCTAACAATTGTTTACGTAGACGAACGCTTTCTGGTGTTACTTCACAATATTCATCATCATTCAAGAATTGTAATGATTCTTCTAATGTTAAGATTTTTGGTTTTTTGATAACTGATGTTTGGTCTTTATTAGCAGAACGAACGTTAGTCATTTGTTTAGCACGTGTGATGTTAACCGTTAAGTCATTCTCACGGCTGTTTTCACCAACAATCATACCACCATAAACTTCAGTCGTTGGTTCAACAAAAACTGTACCACGTTCTTCGATACTCATGATTGAGTAAGTGGTTGCTTTACCAGTATCAATAGACACTAAGGCACCGTTACGACGGCCACCTAACTGTGTTTGAATCTTAGGTAGGTATTGATCGAATGTGTGGTTCATAATACCGTAACCACGTGTCATTGACATAAACTCAGTTGAGTAACCGATTAATCCACGAGCTGGTACTAAGAAGATTAATCTTACTTGGCCATTACCAGAATTAATCATATCCAACATTTCGCCTTTACGTTGACCTAATGATTCGATAACACTACCCATGTACTCTTCTGGTGTGTCGATTTGTACACGTTCGAATGGTTCACATTGAATACCATCCACTTCTTTTTCAATAACTTTTGGACGTGATACTTGTAATTCGTAACCTTCACGACGCATGTTTTCGATTAAGATAGATAAATGTAATTCCCCACGACCTGAAACAATCCAAGCATCTGGTGAATCGGTGTTTTCAACACGTAAAGACACGTCAGTTTGTAATTCACTCATTAAGCGCTCTTCAATTTTTCTTGACGTAACAAATTTACCTTCGCGACCAGCAAATGGTGAGTTGTTTACTAAGAATGTCATTTGAAGAGTTGGCTCATCAATATGTAAAATCGGTAACGCATCTTGGTGGTCAACTGGTGTCACAGTTTCCCCAACGAAGATGTCTTCCATACCTGAAACGGCAATTAAGTCACCAGCTTTTGCTTCTTGGATTTCGACACGGTCTAGTCCTAAGAAACCAAAAATTTTAGTAACGCGGAAGTTTTTAGCAGAACCGTCAAGTTTCATTAATGATACTTGATCCCCTACTTTGATTGTTCCACGGAATACACGTCCGATACCGATACGTCCAACGTAATCACTATAGTCTAATAATGATACTTGGAATTGTAATGGCTCGTCGCTGTTATCAACTGGTGCGGGAATGTGCTCGATAATTTGATCATAGATAGGGTTCATTGTATGTTCTTGGTCTGCTGGATCATCAGATAAACTTGATGTACCGTTAATCGCTGACGCATACACAACAGGGAAATCTAATTGATCATCATCTGCACCTAATTCGATAAATAATTCTAATACTTCATCAACAACCTCTTCAGGACGTGCTGATGGTTTGTCAATTTTGTTTACTACTACGATTGGCGTAATGTGTTGTTCTAAAGCTTTTTTCAATACGAAACGTGTTTGAGGCATTGTTCCTTCATAAGCATCTACGACTAAAACTACACCGTCAACCATTTTCATGATACGTTCTACTTCTCCACCGAAGTCCGAGTGACCTGGTGTGTCCATGATGTTGATACGTGTTCCGTTGTATTGAATCGCTGTGTTTTTCGCTAAAATAGTGATACCACGCTCACGCTCGATATCGTTAGAGTCCATTGCACGCTCTTGCAATTCTTTACGCTCGTCTAATGTGTGTGATTGGCGTAATAATTCATCTACTAATGTTGTTTTACCATGGTCAACGTGGGCGATAATCGCTACGTTTCTAATATCTTCTCTTAATTTCACTTGATTGCTCCTTACTTTTTCAAGGTCTTTATTTCACGACTAATTTACTCGACTTTCTATTATAACAACAAAGAAGGTAACATGACAATAAAAAACTTTCAGAAAATTACAATTCTTGCATTTTCTTTATCTCTTCATAGGTAGCTGGCGTTGCAAAAATAACCGCCTGACGTTGTGTCATCGTCAGTTCTTGTCCATTCATCTCTGCTACAACAATTCCTAAGGATTTTGCCATAATTCGTCCGGCTGCAAAATCCCACGGTTGTAAATAGGAAATATAAGCAGCTTGCTTACCTAATAAAACTTCCTTGATACCTATGCCGGCACAGCCCACCATCCTCACACCGATTGCCTGTTTAGCAACCGTTTGTAACGCGAATGTATTCTCTAATAACATCCCAGAATTCAGACTAACAATTCCTTCGACTAACGTTTGATTCGCTGGAGGCTTAACTAACACATCATTCAAATAAACGCCCGAAGCTTCTCCACCCCATAGTAATTCATCCCGCATTAATTCATAAATAAATCCTAATGACTCACCCGATTCTTGCTCAATTGCCAACATCAAACAAAAATAGTCTTGCTGCTTATAAAAATTAAGTGTGCCATCGATTGGATCAATAATCCATGTCCGTTCAGTTTCTTGTTCAAGATAACGATTCGTTCCTTCTTCTCCTAAGACTCGATCATTTGGAAAATATTCAACGATTTTATTTACAAAAAATTGTTCAATTTCACGATCAACATTGGTCACTATATCTGTACGATCTGTTTTTTCTGTCATTTCTAATGGTTGGCTCAGTGCCTGTTTAATCCGATCCCCAGCCTCATAAAGCCAACTTTTTACGAGCTCGCTTAGTCTATTTGTCTCCATCATGTACTCCTTACATTTTGACCTTGCCTTTTGTCATCGTTTTAGCTTGCTGCATGACACGATACAATGAGTAACCTGATAACTCTTCATAGTGACGACCTAACGTGCGTTCCTCACCTATACTTTTAACGACACTTTTAAAGTCTCGATAAGCTGCTTGCAATTGTTCTATGTCAACCCCACGCTCATAAACTTCTTCTAACATCGCCCACATTGTTACTACTTTCGTAATTTCCTCATGTGACCAGTCCACATTTAATGGATAACTATAATTTTCTGACATTTTCTCACCTTTTCTATTTGCGTTTTGCATTTATCATCTATTACTGTTTATTATAGGCAGTTTTCATGTGAAAAGAAACAAAAACGAAAGGATAAACGCCATTCGTCTACGTTCCCCTTTCGTTTTTGATATTAACTGACTATTCAAATTTCATCTGGATGATCTGGGAATGTTAAAATAAATGCTGTCCCATGACCTTTTTTACTTGTTACCTCAACCTTACCTTCATGTAAACGAACCAATTGTTGCACAATCGCTAAACCAAGACCTGATTCACCGTACTTGTTATGCTTACGTGAGGGATCAACTTTATAGTAACGTTCCCAAATATTACGGACTTCTTCTTCTGTCATCCCAATACCCGTATCTTTAATCATAATAACTGTACTATTATTAACACGAGAAGCTTTTAAATAGATTTTACCATTTTGAGTAAATTGAATCGCATTTTGAGTAATATTTATCAAAATTTGAACGAATCGATCGTAATCTGCATGCACCTCGATTTCCCTAGAAGCACTAACGATGATTTCATTTCCAAATTCTTGAGCTTTTTGCGATAACTGTGTGGCAATAGAATATAAAACATCAGTAGCATTAAATACTGTTAGCTTCATCTGAATCTGATTAGTTCTAATTTTTTCATAATCTAGATTTTCGTTTACCAATCGAATTAAACGTTTTGTTTCTTTGCTCATTAACTCAAACGTCTTCTCTTTTTGACTTTCTGGAATCATGTTGTATGAGATTCCTTCAAGCAACCCATTTATGGTCGTTAAGGGCGTACGCATTTCATGTGCGGCATCGGCCATAAATCGTCGCCTTTGCTCTTCTTGATACTTAATTTCCTCGTCAGATATTTGCAGTTTGTGAGCCATTTTGTTAAATGAAATCGCAAGTTCATCTAATTCATCTATGTGATCTCCCGTTCTAATAGGAATTTGGACATCTAATTCACCATTCGCTATTTTGGCTGTACCTTTTTTAAGTAAATTAATTCGGTTAACTTGATACTGAGAAAAAATAAAACTAAACACTATCGCTAATAAACTAGAGATTAAAAAGGCGGTTAATAAATTACGGGTTAACGCATTAATACTGGCGTTAATTAAACTGACAGGATGATAAATCACTAGGGCTCCCATCAGTTCATTATCAAGTTCACGGGTAAAAACTGGATAAACGATAATCGCATAGTCTTTTTCATGATGTTCATCTATCTTATATTTTTGAGTAAACGAGAGTTCTTCCCCGTTTGATAATTGTTTCCATTGACTTTCTGATAGTGGATGTTTTCTGAGTTCTTGATGCTCTGAAATTTCTGGATAGACTAGACGCCTTTCATCATCAAAATAAATCATGCCAATTTTTTGATTTTTCAAAAATTCTTCAGCGTTCTCTACATTATCAAGCAACTCACCATTTCTATGATGCGTCATCGTCACAAGACTTCGTGCATACGAAAGCATTTGCTCATAATAATTTCCCACCAAGGTTTGACGTGTCAACGATTTAAATGACAGGCCAATTACAATCATAACCGTCAAAATAACGATGAAGAACCCAATCATTTGTTGGGCTAAATATTTCATTCTTCAACGACTCCGCTATCATCAAATTTATAGCCAATCCCCCACACGGTATGAATAATGCTAGGACCTATCGTTTCCATTTTTTTACGTAATTTTTTTATATGTGCATCTACCGTACGTTCATCACCGTAGTATTGGTAATCCCATACTAATTCTAATAATTGCTCTCTAGAAAATACTTGCTTAGGCTTGCCTGCCAAAGTTAACAATAAATCAAATTCTTTAAGTGTCAAACCTTCAATTAACTGTCCATCAACATAAGCTTCACGCGTGCTAATATTCATCTTTACGTGATTAGTTTCGACATCATACGTTTTATGCAATCGAGGAGCTTCTTCCATCACTTCTACACGCTCAGAACGGCGATAAAGTGCTTTGATACGCGCAATTAGCGTTAATGGACTAAATGGTTTGGTAACGTAGTCATCTGCTCCCAATTCTAAACCGATTACTTGATCGCTTTCAGAATCACGGGCGGATAACATAATAATAGGAACATCTCTTGAAACTTTACGAATTTCTTGGCAAATTGCGATACCATCCATTGATGGTAAATTTAAATCTAATGTTATAATATCCCAACTTTTTGGGTTTTCTAGGAAAGCATCTAATCCTTCTTTCCCGTCGTTTTTAAACTCAACATCCCATTTCTCATTCATGAAAAATATTTTCATCATTTCTGATACCGATTCGTTATCTTCAATCATCAAAATTCTCATTAGGCTACCTCCGTCATGTTATTTTTCCTTTTTTTCTATTATACTATATATTTTTTTCTTTACTAGTTTTTTAAAATCCAAGCGGTCTATAGCACATATCATTAGTATCCGCTTACTTATTTTGATATGATGATAATAGAACATGATAGTCAAACAGAAAGGATGATTCGCTCCATGACAGAAATCCAGGCGTTAGTTTTTTTTGACTTAGACGGTACGTTATTAAATGATCAATCACAAATCACAGATGATGTGGCACAATCACTTAAAAAAATGCGTGAAAATGGCATTATTCCCTTTATCGCAACTGGTCGCACCAACACCGAAATCACCGATATTCTTAAAAAAACAGGGATTAATTCTTTTATTACAATGAATGGGCAATATGCTGTGTTTGAAGGACAAGAAATTATCAATCATAAAATCTCAGCTGACCAAGCCCACGCTTTACATGAAAAAGCCAATGAATTAAATCATCAACTAGCTTTTTATAAACATTCAGGCATTATTTTAGCCAGTGATTCAACAATGGCTCAGCATCATTACGAGCATTTAGCTCAACCAGTCCCACCTATTGAAGTCCCAACATTTGATGAAGACACCTACAATATGTTGTTAATTTTAGGACAAGGACATGATGAGATTTATCAAAAAGCGTTTCCTGAACTAACGTTTTACCGCAACACACCATATTCGATTGATGTCGTAACATGCGGCCATTCTAAAGGGACGGGCGTAAATGAAATGCTACATTATCTAGGATTGGACAATGTCACAACATTTGCGTTTGGCGACGGACCAAATGACTTAGACTTGCTACGTGCTTGCGACTATAGCATCGCAATGGGCAATGCCATCGACGACTTGAAACGTATTGCGAATTATATTACTAGCGACCATAATAACGGAGGAATCGTTGAAGCGCTAAACTATTATCATCTAATTTAAAAAACTATCGTTGTCTTTTACAAGCATAATTTTTATGTTATAATAAAGGGCAACGTTATAAAACGGGGGCGTTATGGATTCGACAGGCATAGTTTGAGCTTGAGTAGCGTTCTGTAGGTTACGGCTACAATAAAACGTTACAGTTAAATATAACTGCAAACAATAAAAACAACACTTTCGCTTTAGCAGCTTAATAACCTGTTAGCGAAGATCCTCCTGGCATCGCCCATGTGCTCAGGTAAGGGTCTCAAACTTAGTGGGATACGTTAGCTCTTTCCGTCTGTAAGTGCTAAAAGAGATCATCAGACTAGCAAGATAAGACGCCTGTCATGTGGCAGCTTATCAAGTGAAATTCCAATAGCATGACTATGAGCGTAGAAGCTTTTGTGGCAATATGTTTGGACAGGGGTTCGACTCCCCTCGCCTCCATTTTTCGAATTCAATCAGTTGTAAAAAACATCAATCATCAGATTGGTGTTTTTTTGTTTTCAAACTTTTCTATAATAGTTAAATCACTTTTTTTGCCTATTATGGGCTATCATGATATATATTAAATAACAAAAAGAAAGGGATGGTTTACTGGTATGGATAATAAAGAAGTCGTCACAGCAGGTTTAAAAGAATTAGAAGCATTAATTGAGAAAGCAAAAACATTAGTTAAAGATGGCACGGTTGATGAAGCACAAACACAAATCACTGGTTACTTAAAAGATTTAGGTGGACAAGCTGAAGAATTAATAAATAAAGTAAAAGAAGCGACACCTGAATTAGTCGAAACATTAGATGGCATTTTTAATAAAGATGACGTCACAACTACCGAAGAATTACCGGAAGAAACAACATCGGCAATTGAAGAAACAACCGATAATACATAACAAAAAAGAAGCCTGACAGGCTTCTTTTTTGTTTACATTGACCCTTTAAAAACATGAGAATTCTTGATAAAGTAATCAACACCTGAATAAATGGTGAAAACTAAACAAGCATACAATAAGATAGTTGCAACTGGAATCCCTAACCCTTCAAATGGAACATTGTTAATTAGTAAGAAAATAATCGCTAACATTTGCGTAGCGGTTTTGACTTTTCCTGGCCAAGCAGCCGCCATCACTTCACCATCTTCCACTAATAACAAACGTAAACCTGTGACAGCTAACTCACGACACACAATGATTGCAACTACCCAAGCTGGTGCTTTGCCTTGTGCCACTAGCATGATAAAGGCTGTCATTACTAACATTTTATCGGCTAATGGATCAGCAAACTTCCCAAAATTTGTCACCAAACCTTGGGAACGAGCAATTTTACCGTCTAACCAATCCGTTAAACTAGCGATTGCAAAAATAATCATTGCAACAAATTGTGTCCATTCAACTTCTGTGCCACCAACTGAGAAACTTCCCCAGTCCATGTTCGCTCCTACAACAATAATAAAGATTGGAATCATAAGGATTCGCAATACGGTTAATTTATTTGGTAAATTAATTTTAAACACACCCTTCGAATTTCGCTCAGACGCTTTTGATTATCACGTCTTAATCGTTCTCTTTATCTAAATAGCTTAACGCTAAATTCAAGTTACGCATATCTAGATTTGTTCCTGTTTTATTAAAGTCAACTTTTTCACCATTAACAAATAATTCCACTGCATTCGCAGCGCCTAATGTAATCACGGCGTTTTTCACGTTTTCATCTAACTTAACTTCTGCTTCTTGATTGGCCTCGACAGTCGCGTTATAAGCACTTTGTCCATCGGCTGTAATACCGATCCAACAACGACCACCAGTACTTTTGATTTTGACTGTGGCTTGTTTTTCAGACGATTTCACCGCAATTTCTGTATCACGACCTATTTCTTCCCCTATGTCAATGGTTGTTTTAAGTTCTTCTTTTTCTTTAGATTCAGAAGATTCTTCTTCCCTAGTTGCTTCTTTAGATTCAGAACTTGCTGTTTCTTTGTTTTTGTCTGGCTTATCAGTTGACTCTTCAAAGCTTCCCTCTACTACGACATTATCATTTGGTTTAATCACTTGTTTAGGATTTGACTGTCTTAATGTCAACCAAAAGACCGTTGCAATAATTAGTAAAGACGCTAAACTAAGTAAAATCATCGGCCATCTATCTTTACTGATATTGCTCGTGCGGTGCTTTCTACGATTTAACTCTGTTCGTGAGGCACCTGCACTTTCACCAACGGGATTAATCGCTTCTCCACCGTTCTCATATAGCTTAATTAGCTCCTCATCATCCAATCCGACTGCTTGAGCGTATTGACGAATAAAATTACGAGCATAATATGTACCAGGTAACAATTCAAATTGATTATCTTCGACCGCCGATAAATAGCGTGCTTGAATTTTTGTCATTTTTTGTAAATCTTCAATCGTTATACCTTTAGATAGCCTTGCTTTTCTTAGTCTTTCTCCAATTGTTTCCATTTATTCGTCACCTTCGTTCTCTTTATACTAATTATACTTTCCAGCCACCTGTAACTGGTAATATTGTTCCTGTTATATAATTTGCTGATTTACTCATTAAAAAGCCTACTGCAGCACCGATTTCCTCAGGTTTTGCCATGCGATTTAGCGGTATTTCGTTTAATAATTCTTGCATCTCTTCTGCTGTCCAATCAGTATTCATTTGTGTGGCAACCGCACCTGGCGCGACGGCATTCACCGTAATTCCAAGGCTCGCTACTTCTTGGGCGTATGCTTTAACAAACGCATGTTGCGCGCCTTTGACTGTACTATACATCACTTCCATCGCACTACCTTGTAAGCCATAGACTGAGCCAATAAAGACGATTTTCCCCTGATGTTCTCGACTTAATTTAGCCTGCACTTGCTGACATATTTCGACTGGATTTTTCAACATACTTGTCCACAAATCATCCATCGCGTGACTGGTTGTTTCAGTCAATAGCTGATAAATGGTTTGGCCGTTAGCGACCACTACGCCATCTATATTAAAGAGCGACTTAGTTATTTTATCACTTGCACCCGCTTGATTCAAATCAGCTTGAATCACAAAAAATTCTTGCGTCGGATAATCAGCAATTAACTGTTGTTGTAGCGCACTAATTTTATCTTGATTACGAAAATAGTGTAGATATAGTGACCAACCTTGCGCTGCTAAAACACGGGCGCAGGCTGTGCCAATATCACCGCTCGCTCCTAAAATTAACGCATGTTTCATCAACTTCTACTCCTTATTTTTCGGGTAAACATATAAAGTGACCATCGCTTCTTCTTTAATAAAGTGATTGATAACCCCTTGAATATCTTCTAACATGATTGAATCAATAACATCTACCATATCAAATAACGTTGCTTCGCCAAAGCTATCTTTACTAAATTGATTGGCAATATATTCCAATGAATTTAATGACTGTAAGTAATTTCCCATCATGCGTTTTTTAAGTAAACTTAAACGTTCCTCTGTTAATTCTGGACTATCTTTAGCAGTTAATAAGATCTCTTTTAATCTTTCAGCTAATTCGACGGGTTGATCTGTATCGCCACCGAAATCAGCAAAGTAGAAACCACGGTCCATATTAAACTCAAAACCAAAGCTATCGTCGACTAACTCTTCGTTATACATAGCCAAATAATTATCTGATGTTGTGCCAATTAACATCTGGAATAGTAATGAGGCCGCTGTTCGATTACGCAACAACTCATAGCCATCTGTTGGTAAGGCTTCTAAACCTTTAATACCAACATACGCTTTAGGACGTGTCACATCTAGATAAATCGTCGATTCTTTTACGATGTCTGCGGCTGTTTCTTCTGGGAATTTACGTTCAATTGGCGGCATTGCTGTAAATTCTTTGCTCGCTTGATTCTCACGAATTAACGCCATCATTGCTTCTGGATCCATCTTCCCAACCACAAAAAGATTCATATTACTCGGATGATAGAAGGTGTTATAACATAGATATAAATCCTCAGCTGTAATTTCAGCGATACTATCAATCGTTCCAGCAATATCAATATGTAGCGGATGTTTTGGATACATTGCTTGTAATAATCCAAAGAAAGTACGCCAATTTGGATCATCATCGTACATTTGAATTTCTTGTCCGATAATGCCTTTTTCTTTTTCTACCGTGTCTTCAGTAAAGTATGGCGCTTGCACAAAGTCTAATAAGGTCGTTAAATTTTTCTCCACCTGATCGGTACTTGAAAATAAATAACTTGTTTTAGTAAAACTTGTAAAAGCGTTCGCGGATGCCCCTTGTTTACCAAATAACTGAAAAACATCGCCGTCTTCCTTTTCAAACATTTTATGCTCTAAGAAATGGGCAATTCCGTCGGGCACTTTAACAAATTCATCTTGTCCTAACGGTTTAAATTCCTCATCAATTGAACCGTAATCGGTTGTAAATAAGGAATACGTTTTATGGAAGCCCTCTTTTGGTAGCAACGCTACTTTCAAACCATTGGGAAGGGTTTCTGTATAAAGCGTTTCGTTAATTAGCTCGTAAACTTTTTTTTCCATTAAGCTACTCCCCCTTCCATGAAATAAATAGCTTGTAGTTCCATCTTTTGTGCCATTGCTTGGACTTCTTCTTTTGTTACTGCCTCTAATCGATTCAACCATTCATCATCGCTAATATCTGATTGTGGGAATTTTTTGGCTAAATAAAGCGACTCAATACTAGCGCTTGGGTTATCTTGAGACAACATAAATTGATTACGAATCATTGCTTTAGTTTGTTGCATTTCTTCTTCACTAATGTTTCCCTCACGAATCGCATCTAATTGTTCTGAGACCAATGCCAATACTTTTTCTTTGTTTTGACTGTCAATTCCTGTTTGAACTGTCATCATTCCTCTAAACGTGTCGAGCGAACTTGAAGCATAATACGCCATGCTCTCCTTCTCACGCACATTCATAAATAATTTAGAATGAGCAAATCCACCAAAAATACCGTTGAATACTTGCATAGCAAAATAATGAGTGTCATGGAAGTAAGCATCTGTTTGATAGGCTAAATTTAATTTTCCTTGTTGAACAGGTAATTTCTCTACTCGTTCTGCCACAGTAAGTTGACGTTGACGTTGATACATCGGACTAGCTACCAATGCCTCACGATCGACAAAGTTAAATTGTTGAACTAACGGTAAAACATCTTGCTCATCAATATCCCCTAAAATAACGATGTCAATTTCATCTTCTTGGAGCATTTGTTGATAATAATTAAACAACTCCGAATTTTCAATTTTTTCGACATCTTCAACACGGCCAAAGCCAGGCGTTTGTTGTGCTTCATCCTCAGAATAATACAATGATTGCAAGCGTAATGACGCTAAACTTTGTTTGTCATCATAAATTGATTGAACATAAGAAATCAAATTTTTCTTCTCACGATGAAACGTTTCTTCATCGAATTGCATACCATCAGCATTCGGATTAAGCAAAATTTCTTGCATAAAATTGAAGCCTTCAGCTAATAAACCTGCTTCATTAGGGAGATATTTAGGATTAACCATTGAAAAAACCGCATTCAAATAATGACGATTGCCTTTTTTACTTGAACCAATTCCCATCTTTGCACCGTACATATCTGATAATTTTTTACTAATATCCGTTTGTTGGGGATAGTTTAAACTGTTCGTCTCTAAAATACTGCTTAATAACGTTCTTAAACTCGCTTTTTCTCGCGTCAATTCTGAAGCAAAACGAATTAAGACGTGAATTGTTTTATATTTTTTAGTAGGAATTACGTGTAGATTAACATTTTTAGCTAATACGTTACTCATAAATCAAGCCTACCTTTCCGATAATTTGTCACAAAATAGTTTAGATAAAACTATTTTGCTATCTTATTAATCATATCATAATTCAGCGGCTTTCTGAATTAATAGGATAGCAAATTAAACGAATATTTTAAGTTTTAATTATCATCTTTAAGCAAATTTAAAGACGAGTTAAATAATTATCGTTATAATGCTAATTGATAACATTTTTGGGAGGAATTATTGATGATTAAAGAGTTTAAAGAATTTATCACAAAGGGAAATGCTTTTGACCTAGCTATTGGTGTTTTAGTTGGGGGGGCTTTTAACAATATTGTAAAAGCTTTAACTGATAGTGTCCTAACACCTCTAATTTCATTTTTCATTCGTGTCATCACAAAAAGTAACAGCGACGGCACAAATATTGAAGGCTTAGCCATCCCACTTGGCGAAACAGGTTTGAAAGTTGACTTTGGTGCATTTATTGGTGCCATTATTCAGTTCTTAATCACAATGGTGGTATTATTCTTCATCGTAAAAACAATCAATAAATTACGAGATTTAGGAACTGCTGTCTTACCGATCGAAGAAGAAGTGGAAGAAGAAGCTGAACCAACACAAGAAGAGTTATTACAAGAAATTGTTAACTTACTGAAAAAAGATTCTAACGAAACAAAAGAATAACCCTAAAAACAAAAAGCGTGTGAGCCCTATAAGGTCACACGCTTTATTTGTTATTGATTTTCTGCTTCTTTAAGCATTTTAGAGTATTTATGTACTGTCCCAATTGAAACGTTACACTCAGTCGCAATCTCACGGTAAGTCAAACGTTTCTCAAAATATAAACTACGTACTTTTTCGATAATTTCTTCATTCACACGTGGACGACCACCAAAATTACCTTTTTCTCTAGCGCGTTTTAACCCACGTTTAGTACGAGTAGCTAAATAATTTTTTTCACGTTCGCCAATATCCATTAAATATGCTAAGAAATTTTCTTCCTCATTAACAAAACGCAAACTAATTCCTTGTTCTTTCAGATTATCTAACAAACGCTTTACTGCCAACAAATTAAGATCTAGCGCTTCATATTTCCAAACATAAAACTCTTTTTCTTCACCTAATTTTGCTAGCAATTCTAAATAATTAACTCTTTCGTTCAACGGTCCTAACTCAATGACTTGATAGTCTTGTAGCTCTTCCATACTCAACGTTTGTTCCAACTCATTATTCACATATAGTTTCATTTTTATTTCTTCCTTTTTTCGAACTTTATTATATTTTTTTGTCAATATACCAAGTTCATAACCCCACAAAAAAGCCGACCGCAAGGACACCCGACCGAGCCCGGTATCCTTGAAGCCAACTAACCTTTCATTACATACGTTTCGATTCGAATAGCGGACTAACTGGTTTATTTTCGTGGATACGTTTGATTGCATCTCCGATTAATTCCCCAACACTTACTTTTTCGATTTTCTCAATCATTTTTTCTTCTGGTAAGTAGATTGAATCTGTCACGATAACTTTTTCAATCACAGATTGTTCTAATCTTTCTAAAGCAGGTCCTGATAAAACTGGATGAGTACAGCAAGCAATAACTTCTGTTGCGCCTTCATCTTTTAACGCTTGAGCCGCTAAAGTAATAGTCCCAGCAGTATCAATCATATCATCGATAATGATACATTTTTTGCCTTCCACTTTACCAATGATATTCATCACTTCGGCAACGTTTGCTTTTGGTCTTCTCTTATCAATAATCGCAATTGGTGCTTTTAAGAAATCAGCTAATTTACGAGCACGGGTTACACCACCATGGTCAGGTGATACAACGACGATATCGTCACCTTCATAACCTTTATCCATGAAGTAATCAGCTAATAATGGTGCTGCCATTAAATGGTCAACAGGGATATTGAAGAATCCTTGGATTTGTGCAGCATGTAAATCTAATGTTAAGACGCGGTCCGCACCAGCAGCTGTTAACATATCAGCTACTAATTTAGCTGTGATTGGCTCACGTGAGCGTGCTTTACGTTCTTGACGAGCATAACCATAGTAAGGTAATACAACGTTGATTGTTTTAGCACTTGCACGTTTTAAAGCATCCATCATAATTAATAGTTCCATTAAATTGTCATTTACTGGGAAGCTAGTTGATTGGATTAAGTAAACATGATCACCACGGATACTTTCTTCAATATTGATTTGAATTTCACCGTCACTAAATTGTTTAACCGATGATTTTCCTAATTCTACTCCGATAGCATTTGCGATTTTTTGAGCCAAAGGTTTATTGGAATTTAAAGAAAAGATTTTTAACTTTGGATCAAAGTAATGATTTGTCATGAGGACCTCCGCTTTCTTTTATAACTTTATTTATTCTCTTTTAATAGTAGTCATTTTCTAACATAAAATCAAGTGTTTGACAACTATTTTCGCTTATTTTTCATTATTTAGAAAATGGTAATTTATCTGCATAACCAGGCTTGTTAATTTGGCGTGAACGAGCAATTGCCATATTCTTGCTTGGTACATCTTCAGTAATTGTTGAACCAGCCGCAATGTAAGCATTCTCGCCAACATTTACCGGTGCAATCAAGTTGGCATTACATCCGATGAAGACATCATCTGCAACCACTGAGCGGAATTTATTTTTGCCATCATAGTTAACGAAGACTGTTCCACAACCAATATTGATATTTTTGCCTAGGTCAGCATCGCCAACATATGTTAGATGACCTACTTTTGTTCCCTTATCTAGCGTTGCATTTTTGATTTCGACGAAGTTACCGATATGTACATTTTCCCCTACTTTTGAATTTGGTCGAATATGTGCATACGGACCAACATCGGCACCTGAAGCAATCTCAGCATTTTTGATAGAAGACGATTGAATTACTACGTTGTCTTGAATTACACTATCAACAATCTCACTGTTAGCACCAATCACACATTCTGAACCAATGACTGTTTTCCCTTTGATGTTAACACCTGCTTCAACAAGCGTATCGTTACCGATAACCACGTCTACATCAATATAAGTAGCCTCTGGATTAACAAACGTCACACCATTTACCATGTGTTTTTCATTAATACGACGACGCATCGCTGCCGTTGCAACAGCTAACGCTTTACGATCATTAACCCCTATTGACTCTGCGAATTCAGACATTTGATAAGCCGCTACCATCTCACCTTGTGCTTGTAAAATACCGATAACGTCTGGTAAGTAATACTCATTTTGCTCATTGTCATTGCCAACTTTTGCTAATGACTCAAATAAGGCTTTATTGTCAAAACAGAACGTGCCTGTGTTGATTTCTTGAACTTTACGTTCTTCATCCGTTGCATCTTTTTCTTCAACAATTTTTAAAACTGCGCCGTTTTCATCACGAATAATACGACCATAAGCAAATGGATTATCAGCATGTGCCGTTAAAACCGTTGCTTTTGCTCCACTTTGCTCATGCGTTTCGAATAATTCTTGTAATGTTTCGGCACGTAATAACGGTGTATCACCACAAATAACTAACGTTGTGCCTTCTTTATCAGCTAAGATGTCTTTAGCTTGAATCACCGCATGGCCAGTACCTAATTGTTCTGATTGTAACGCATATTTAGTACGCTCACCTAAGGTTTCTTTGACCATTTCAGCGCCAAACCCCACAATTGTCACCACTTCTTCTGGTGCCAATGTTTCAACTTGTGTTAACACATGGTCGACCATTGATTTTCCAGCAATCTCATGTAAGACTTTATATTTTTTTGATTTCATACGAGAACCTTGTCCCGCTGCTAAAATAATTGCATAACGTTTATTCATTGTTTCTTCCTCCCAATAATTAACAACTAATCTTTATTATCAAAATAGGTGCCCGGTGTCACACTGATTGTACGTTCGGCCGTGTTTACACGGTCAACTGATAATAACGAAATATAATCTTCCACTACACGTGGTCCTGAATGACGTGTTTCGGCAAATACTGCTGTCCCAGCTAATTCAGCTTCAAACTCTTCAATCAAGCCTTTCATTCCGTTAACAGTTCCGCCGCCTTTCATGAAATCATCCACAATCAAGACGCGTGCACCACGTTTTAGGCTACGCTTTGATAATTCCATTTTTTCGATACGTTCTGATGAGCCTGAAACATAATTCACACTCACGGTTGAACCTTCTGTTATTTTAGAATCGCGACGAACGATGACAAACGGTACATTTAAGTTGTAGGCGACTGCTTGTGCAATCGGCACACCTTTCGTCGCCACAGTCATAACCGCATCCACTTTTTTATCGTAAAATTTAGAAGCAATCATTAAGCCCACTTTCCTTAAGATATCTGGCGTACCTAGCATATCAGATAAATAAACATAACCACCCGGCAATAAACGATTACTTTCAGATAATTGCGCACATAACTCTTCCACAATCACCAAGGCTTGCTCCTCACTCATTTTCGGAATAAAACGTACCCCACCAGCAGCACCTGGTAATGTTTCTAAAATACCGATACCACGCTCACTAAAGGTGCGTTTCACAATAGTTAAATCCTCACTAATTGACGATTTAGCCGCTCCGTATTTTTTTGAAAATGACGTTAGGGTTACTAAAGTATGGGGATGTTCCATCAAGTAATACGTCATGTCAATTAATCGTTCACTTCTACGAACTTTCATTATTTACCTCTCCTCTTATTTACAAATTAAGTCATCTATAACTAGTCTTAAATTCCATTTATCCCTCTCATTATACCTTTTTTACACAAAAAAAGGAAAAGAAAGTTCGTCTTTTCCTTAAAATACTCTATTTTATATTGATTTCTATTTTTGTCTTAGTTTTGTCACTGACCATTTAACCAAATTAACAATCATAAAAATACCGATAAATAACATCGTAATGGTAGCACCAGCTGGCGTATCGAATTGATAGGAAGCGACTAAACCACT
This sequence comes from Vagococcus zengguangii, assembly GCF_005145005.1. NCBI lineage: Bacteria > Bacillati > Bacillota > Bacilli > Lactobacillales > Enterococcaceae > Vagococcus > Vagococcus zengguangii. Next base: position 280,245 of record NZ_CP039712.1, on the reverse strand, counting down.
CAACATACCAACTAAACCAACGATTACACTAATAATAATAACTTGTTGGAATCCTTTACCAATTCGCATAGCAATCGCAGCTGGCAATACCATAATGGCTGAAATAAGTAGCGCTCCTGCGATTGGAATCATCACTGAAATCGCTATTCCCGTTAAGACATTAAATAAAATTGACATTAGAGTTACTGGTAAGCCATCCACATGTGCCGTATCTTCATCGAACGTTAAGACATACATCGGACGACGGAATAAAATATATGCTACGACTAAAATCAACGCTAACACCGCTAAAATAAATAATTGCGATTCATTGATTGTGACGATTGAACCAAACAAATACTCATTAATTTTAACCCCGGAACTCCCATCACTAAAGCTCATAATAATTAACGCAAGAGCCAGACCACCAGACATTAAAATGGCAGTACTGATTTCTGAATAAGTTTGATAAATCATACGTAAATATTCTAATAAACATGCTGCAATAACCACGACTAAGAACGTTGTCAAAGTCGGATTGACGTTAACCAAAAAGCCAAGTGCGACACCTGCTAATGATACATGAGATAAGGTATCAGCTAACAGCGATTGACGTCGTACGACTAAAAATACACCTAGCATTGGGGCAATAATTGCCATTAAGACAGTAGCCATTAAAGCCATCCTCATGAACGGATATGAAAACATCTCCATCGTGAATCCTCCTTTCTAATTAGTCGGATATGACGGTCAGCATACTGCTTGATATCTTCATGATCATGAGTTATCATCAATATACCTTTATTATGCACGTGAGCATTATGACGCAATAGCTCATAAAAATCGCCACGTGACGTTTCGTCCATACCTGTTGTAGGCTCATCCAAGATAAATAAATCAGGGTCTGTGGCAAAGACACGCGCCAACGAGATACGCTGTTTTTGACCACCAGATAATTCGCCTACTTTTTTATGGCGCATCTCCCACATGTTAACCGCCATTAAGGCACGTTCAACATGTTCGTGATCTTTTTTTGTTAACCGCTTGAACCAACGTCCACGTTGAAAACGACCTGATTGTACTAGTTCTAAAACTGTACTTGGAAATCCCGCATTATAAGAAGCAATTTGTTGTGGAATATAGCCAATACTAATCGGCTGACCTTCTAGGTTGACTTTTGAAATTTCAATTTCGCCTGAAGAAGGTTTTAATAGACCTAAAGTATTTTTTAAAAGCGTCGACTTCGCTGCCCCATTTTCACCGGTCAAAATAACAAATTCGCCTGAATCGACATGGTAAGAAACATTTTCAAGAACGGGTTCTTTACCATAGTAAAAAGTTAAATCTTTAACTGTTATATATCGCATTGTGTGCCTCCTTTATCAGCTCACTCAAAACCGTAATCATTACGTTTTAACTTTAAAATCTTAACATTTAATGGATAACTCGTCAATCTTTTGTACTCAAAAAGAGGTTGCAGCACCTAAATGCTGCAACCTCTTTTATTTTTTACTTAGCATAATCAACTGCTCGTGTCTCACGAACAACGGTTACTTTGATATGTCCTGGATATTCTAATTCATCTTCAATACGTTTGCGAATGTCGCGAACTAATAATGTCGCTTGATCGTCTGAAATTTGGTCTGGTTTAACCATAATACGAACTTCGCGTCCTGCTTGAACAGCAAAGCTATAGTCAACCCCTTCAAATTCATTCGCGATACCTTCTAAACGTTCTAAACGTTTAATGTAGTTTTCTAATGACTCACTACGCGCTCCAGGACGAGCGGCTGATAAAGCGTCTGCTGCTGCAACCAATACAGCAATCACTGATGTCGCTTCTGTATCACCATGATGTGAGGCAATAGCATTCACAACAATTTCAGGTTCTTTGTATTTCTTAGCAAGCTCAACACCCACTTCAACGTGAGACCCTTCGACTTCACGGTCGATTGCTTTACCAATATCATGTAAGAAACCAGCACGTTTAGCCATTTCAACGTCTTCTCCCAGTTCACCAGCTAAAACGCCCGTTAACTTCGCCACTTCAATTGAATGGTTTAAGACATTTTGACCATAGCTGGTTCTAAAACGCATGCGTCCCATAATTTTAATTAGGTCTGGATGTAACGTATGAATCCCTACTTCAAACGCAGCATTTTCACCGTATTCACGAATACGCTCATCCATTTCTTTGCGCGCTTTATCGACCATTTCTTCGATTCTTGCTGGATGAATTCGACCATCTTGAATTAATTTTTCAAGTGCCATACGGGCAATCTCACGACGAATTGGATCAAATCCTGATAACACGACTGCTTCTGGTGTATCATCAATAATTAAATCAATACCTGTTAACGTTTCTAACGTACGGATATTACGACCTTCACGACCGATAATACGACCCTTCATTTCGTCATTTGGTAATGTGACAACTGAGACAGTTGATTCAGACACTTGATCTGCAGCACATCGTTGCATTGCTAAAGATAACATGTTCTTCGCAATTCGATCAGAATCTTCTTTCACCTTTCGCTCATTGTCTTTCACCATAACTGCTAACTCATGTTCTAATTCTTCTTGAGTTTGCGTCATAATAATTTCTTTTGCTTCGTTGCGACTTAATGAAGCAACTTTTTCAAGCTCTAAGGCTTTCTGATTAATCAACTCTTGAACTTCTTGCTCTCGTTCACCTATCAATTGTATTTTCGAATCTAGTCTCTGTTCTTTTTCTGTTAGTGAATTTTCGCGTTGCACTAAAGCTTGATCTTTGCGATCAATATTAGCTTCACGCTGTAACAAACGGTTTTCTTGTTCTTTAACTTCGTTGCGGCTTTGTTTCAACTCACTTTCAATTTCTAAACGATACTTCTGATTCTCTTCTTTAGCCTCGATTAACGTTTCTTTCTTCAAAGTTTCAGCTTGACGCTTAGCATCTTCTAAAATGCTTTCGGCTGTCACACTGGCATTTTGTATTGCTTTTTGATGATTCGCTTTTGCAATAATTGAACCGATAAGTAGACCGACAATTAACGCGATGATACCGAGAACAATGATAATAATTAGTGAATTCATTATTCTGTGGCACCTCCGGAAATTTTTAATTGTAAATGTAAGTGTTTTATCACTTACTGTGTAAGTTTAGGCAGAGCTAAACTTACACTTTTAATTCTAATATTTATCGGGTAGACTGTCAATCAAGAGTATGTCCTTGACAGCTACATATCCCTCTTATATTGTAGGCTTTTTGTTAAAAGTTGGCTATTTTTTATCTTTATGACAGATCAGCAATCCTCTATGCACAAAAAGAACAGAATATAATCAGATGAACGATAGATTAACATAAGCATAATTCTCTAAGTAAATAAAAAATAAACACTGGTAGCATCGCACATAAATCATTGCTTCCTTTGTATGAATTGATAGCCAATTGATTGAATGCATACCCCCTCGTACAAAATTACTTGGCATAAAAATAGCTGCAGCCTTTAAAGAGCCGCAGCTATTTTAATTAATAAAATTACCCTTTAAATCCAAAGACTTCTTGACGGTCATATAATTTGAAGACTTTTTCAAATAAAAATTGACCTAACAGTGAGGCTCCGATTGGCACAAGTAACCAACAAATTACCACTAGAATAATTGATAAGCCATTATCTAATGAGGCTAACGGTCCAACTAACCCAACTAGTCCAAAGCCAGCTGAAGCAGGTGATCCCGCGATTGAGAATAACGCAACAGGAATAGCTGAAATAATTGCTGTGAACAAACATGGTAATAAAATAATAGGAGTTCTAAATAAGTTCGGCATCATCATTTTCATCGCACCTAAGGCAACGGCAATTGTTACACCAGATTTATTTACTTTCCATGAGTTAACAACTAAAACGATTGTTGTAGCGGCTACTCCCATCGCTGCGGCACCGGCTGATACGCCACCTAATTGAATCGCCATACCAATAGCAACGGTTGAAATAGGTGAAATAATCAAGAAAGCAAAAGAACAGGCAATTAGAATACTCATAAGAATCGGTTGTAATGTTGTAAATGTATTAATCACGTTACCAATAGCTGTTGTCAATTTTGTTACATACGGAAGCAACCATACGCCAATAATCCCTGCACCACAACCGACAACAATTGGTGTTGCAACAATTGCAACTGAACCAAATTTATTACCGATTAATAAAATCAGCCCTACAGCTAAAGCGGCTGTAATCATTGTATTAATAATATCTCCTGTACCTGCGCCAATATAAGCGCCCGCTTCAGGATTAAACTTCACCACACCTGAACCCACAAATGACGCGCCACCAGTTACCATCATTTGCATTGGATTTAACCCAAATTGCATGGCAACTAACGCGCCGATAATTAACGGTGTACCGATTTGAAAAATAACTGCGACTTGTGTTAATGTCACCGCAAATACGTTATCTCCGAAAAATTTTAAAATGGCTGCAAGAACAGCATTGGGAATCAACCCTACGATAATCCCTGTCGCTGTACCGGCTAATACTTTGTTCAAGTATACTTTTGGACTTAATGTTTCACTATTATTCATGTTAAAAATCTCCTTTACCTACTCTATTAATCTAATTTACATAAACTTATTTAGCTCCTAATATTTGTTCTTTTACGTGAACAAGTTGTGTTAAGAATGTGCAATATGGCGTTGCAATGTCATATTTTAGACCTTTACGAGCTACTGCACCATTGATGTAATCAATTTCTGTTAAACGATTGTTAGTAATTAAATCTTGATGCATTGAAGGGAAGTGTTCACCGATTGTTTCGCGGTTATAACAGCCTTTGATTTGTGCTAACACTTCCGGAACGTTTAATTCTACCCCTTCAACTTTAGCAACAGAAGCAAATTCTGCAACAATTGCTTCAACAATTGCATCTGCTTCTTTTGTTTCACCAAATCCAGCCATGTTAACATCTAAGATTGTACATAGACCATTCATTGTACCGTTAACACACGCTTTTTTATAAATTGAATAAAGAATATTTTCTGAGTATTTAGCGTTTAACCCCGCTTCAGTCAAGACTGTTGCGACTTCTTTGGCAATTTCTTCTTGACCTGGTGCTAAGTTTTGTAAATCAACACTTCCGTTACCAAATAATTTCACTTCACCAGGACCCACCATTCCAGCTGTCCACATGGTATTTCCTAATAAAATATTGTTTAACGGTACATATTTTTCTATGACTTCTTCATGGCCGATACCATTTAATAGACATAATACTTTTGTTTCATCATATAGCAATTCTTTAATTGATTGCATCATACCTTCTAATTGCATCGCCTTAGTGAAAACAATCACTAAATCAGCAGCGAATTCTTTTTCTAAATAATCTTTATGAAAAGCAGGTAAGCTCGCTACAACTTCTTCACCATTAAGGTTAGCTTTCAAGCCGTTTTCGTTAATAGCGTTCACATGGTCCGCCCATCCATCCACTAAAATAACTTCATTTCCGGCACGATGTAACATTAAGCCAAAACGACTACCCATTGCGCCAGCTCCTGCGATAACAATCTTCATAATATATTTCCTCCATAACAATTGTGATTTTTTTAACAAAACCCATTGTAAAACATTTCACAAAGATTTGTCTGTAAATGAGATTTTTTTAATCATTTTATATAGATAACGCTCATTTTAAGTAACAACAATTAATAATAACCTAATTTTATTGCGCTTTCATTACTTTATTTTCAATAATTATATTAATATTTCTCACTTTATATCCTCATAAATAAATTAGAAATTTCTCATCTAATTTGTTCATCTCAACATTTTTTAGGTCTGTTTTTTATTTTTTTCGTGAATTTACCAAATAACTATCCGTGTTTTAAGCACAAAAAAAGAGCGACAGCCTAATACCGTCGCTCTTATCAATCGATTCAAATTTCAGATTAATCTTCTAAGTCTAAATCTAAACCATCTTCTACTTCTTCAGTTGCCGCTACCGTGCTGCTACCGATTCCAAAAGCTGTACGAACTGCGTTATAGATTTCCGACATAATTTCAGGATTATCGATTAAGAATTGTTTAGCGTTTTCGCGTCCTTGCCCCATACGTTCTTCTTTGTATGAGTACCAAGCCCCGCTCTTATCAACAATGTCAATGTCCGCAGCCATATCTAATAATTCACCGACCATTGAAATCCCTTGACCATACATAATGTCCACTTCAATTTGTTTGAAAGGTGGTGCTACTTTATTTTTCACCACTTTAATACGTGTGCGGTTACCGATAATATCAGTCCCGTTTTTGATTTGTTCAGCACGACGCACTTCTAAACGAATAGTTGAATAGAATTTCAAGGCACGTCCACCTGGTGTTGTTTCAGGATTACCAAACATTACCCCAATTTTCTCACGAATTTGGTTAATAAAAATGGCAATTGTTTTGGTTTTATTAATAGTACCTGATAATTTACGTAAGGCTTGTGACATTAAACGCGCTTGTAGACCCATGTGTGAGTCACCCATTTCACCATCAATCTCAGCACGTGGTACCAACGCCGCTACCGAGTCAATGATGATAATATCAATTGCACCACTTGTTACTAACGCTTCCGCAATTTCTAAACCTTGCTCACCAGTATCTGGTTGAGAAAGTAATAATTCATCAATATTTACACCTAATTTAGCCGCGTAAGCAGGATCTAAGGCATGCTCAGCATCGATAAAGGCTGCTGTTCCACCTTGTTTTTGCACTTCTGCAATCGCATGTAAGGCAACCGTTGTTTTACCAGAACTTTCTGGGCCATACACTTCAATAATACGTCCACGAGGGTAGCCACCTACACCTAATGCAACGTCTAACGCAATAGAACCACTTGAAACAGTTGAAATTTGCGTATCAACTTTTTCACCTAGCTTCATAATAGAACCTTTACCAAAGTTTTTCTCTATCTTCTTTAACGCCGCATCTAAGGCGACTTTACGATCATCTGCCAAAATATGATCCTCCTTCTAATTCACGATTATATTATTATGATACGTTCTTCCAAACAAAAAAGCAAGCAAAAAGCGAACAAACATTCGATTATTTTTTATTCAATAATTCCAAACGCAACATATTTAACGCATTCATCATCGCGCTATGTTGAATATATTCACGATGACGCGTGAAACGAAAGGCTTCGCTCATAATGCTGCCATCAGGTTTAGCTAGCGCAAGCCAAGTCGTCCCAACTGGCTGACCTTCAACTTCATTAGGACCTGCGACACCCGTTAACGATAAGGCATAGTCCGCGCCTGTCAAACGACGCGTGTTACTAGCCATCTCAATTGCACACTCGCGACTCACTGCCCCATGCTCAGCCAAGGTTGCGGCCTTAACCCCTAATAACTGCTCTTTCATCTCATTTGAATACGTCACAAATCCTCCGACAAACACCTCAGAAACACCCGATAATTTACCTAGCGAACTTTGAACAAGACCGGCTGTTAAACTTTCAGCTACTGCAACCGTTGCATGCGCCTCACGCAAGGCTTTAACTGTTTCTTGCACTAAGCTGTTATCTTCACCATAACCGTAAAAATAATTGCCTGCTACTGCCATAATACGCGCTTCAAGTGTATCTAACAATTGATTAGCTTGCGCTTCGTCAGATGCTTGCACCGTCAAACGTAAACGCACTTCATTTGGCGCTGCATACGGGGCAATTGTTGGATTCGTTTGTTGCGTAATTTCATTCGATAACAAGGTCACGAGTTGCGATTCACCAATTCCAAAGAAACGCACAACCCGCGAATACAGACTCGTTGATTGCGGTAAATATTCTTTTAATAATGGCACTGCTGCCTCTAAAAACATCGGTTTCATTTCACTTGGTGGACCAGGCAACAATAAATACGCCGGCTGTCCAGCTTGTTGATAAAAATCACCGACCGCTAAACCAGTCGGATTTTGTAGCGTATGACTACCGACTAGCGATAACGCCTGTTTGCGGTTATTCTCCGTTACGACGCGTTTTTGCAACGTAAAATGACGTTCAATCTTGGTTAGACCTACTTCGTCAATCTCTAAGTCAACCCCTAAGAAATCCGCTAATGTTTCACGCGTCAAATCGTCTTCGGTTGGCCCTAAGCCACCAGTTAAAACAATCAACTCACTTCGCTGACTCGCTAACGCTAAGCACTCGCGTAAACGTCCAACATTATCACCAACTACCGTTTGATAATACACACCATAGCCTAAACCGGTTAATTGATCTGATAAAAACGTGGCATTCGTATTGACTACCTGTCCCATCAACAACTCTGTTCCTACTGCAATAATCTCCGCTCGCATCTCAATTGCCCTCTTCACTATTAGTTACGTCATTTAATGAAAAATCTGTTAATTATATTTTACCCTATTTTGACTGTTGCGTCGCAAATCGACGATAAATTTCTTGATTCACCCGTCTAACTAATGCTTGGTCAATTTTAATCACGCGACGATCATACGTAAACAAACCGTTAATCTCTTCTTCAACATCACTAACTTGCGTGTAAACTGTTCCAGATAAACCTTGTTCAATCGCGGGATAGATTTCTTCAACGAACAATTTTTCATAAGCAGCTGAAAATTCAGCGGGTGTTTGGTACATTTTGTAACCAAATAATTTGTCCGTTCCCATGTGATGCTCAGTCGGTAAACTATAGCCTCCAAACTCGCTCAAAATTTGAATCCGCTCATGTTTATCAGGCTTCAAGCGATACTTTTTGTAATAAATATGCGGACTCTTGAAGTCACCTTCTCCTTGGTCATGATAACCACTGACATAGTCAATTAAGCGCGTTGGATCGAGATCTCGCAACATATCACCTATGCGCGTACTATCAAATTGGCCCCACCCTTCATTAAACGGTACCCAAGTCGCTAGACTCGTAACATTTTTCAGAGTAGCCACCGTTTGATGCATCTCTGTTTCAAACTGTTGACGACTCGCAAGCGACTCGCGACGGAACCATTTGTACTTATTGTCTTTCAGTTGAATATTGATGAACGGTAAAATTTGAATTAACCAACGACTATATTCTGGTGCACCGCCACTGACAAAGTCCTGCCACACCAACATCCCTAAACGGTCGCAGTGATAATACCAACGAAGCGGCTCGACCTTAATATGCTTACGTAACATATTAAAACCTAGTGCCTTCACTTGCTCAATATCCCATATCATCGCCTCATCACTCGGTGGCGTATATAAACCATCACTCCAATAACCTTGGTCTAACAAGCCATTGTGAAAAATCGGCTGATTATTTAATAATGGCACCGTCTGACCGTGTGCATTTTTGCCAATCGAAAATTTGCGCATGCCAAAATAACTTTGAACGCGGTCTTCAGCTAACGTCACCTCAACGTCATATAAATGCGGCGTATCAGGCGTCCATGCGTCAAATTCTGGCAACTCAATTGTAATCTCAGAATGAGCCGCAGTTGCTCGCACTACTTCACGCCCATCTTTACTAATCACGATATTGGCTTGCTCAAAGGCATGTGCTGTTTCAATCGATAACGTCACACTACTTTCGTCAAAATTAGGCGTGACAGTTAAATTTTCTACATAGTTACTTGGCACTTGTTCTAACCAGACCGTCTGCCAAATGCCACTTTGAGGGGTGTACCAAATTTGACCGTGCTGTAGTTTTTGCTTGCCGTACGCATAAATCGGATTATCACTTGCGTCTTTGACTTTGACCAACAGTTCATTTTCCGATTGTAAATAATTAGTGATGTCAAACGTAAACGGCCAGTAGCCCCCGACATGCTCACCAACTAGTCGCCCATTTAGCCACACTTGACATATTTGATCGACCGCACCGAAATGTAACAAGACACGCTTATCGTCTTGCTGCTCAACTGTCAACTTTCGACGATACCACAATGTATCTGCTGGCGTCACTAAACGTTGCACACCCGACAACAAACTCTCAGGTGAAAACGGTACGCGAATTTGTCCGTCAAATTTATCAGGAACGGTTTCACTCTGAGAAATAGCGTACTCCCAAAAGCCGTTTAAATTTTGCCAATTATCACGCCTTAATTGCGGACGAGGATAGTCATTTAATGGTAACTCATCCGTTTTCACAACGTATTCTCCCCACTTTGTATATAAATCAATCGTTTTGACCATGCGTTACTTCACCTCATCTTGCCATTTTTTCTTCAAATAAACACTCCAAAAAGCTAATATCACTAAGACTAACGCAGCTGCCATGAAAATCATCGGCGTTGGCACTTCTTTAACTTCCCCTAGCTCCGTGTATGTCTCACCACTACCTTTAATCACCATCGAGCCTAAATACGGCCCAATCGCCATCGGAATTAGCACGTTAAAAAACATTCGCACCCCTTGAAAATGCCCAGAACGGTCTTTAGGTGTAAAGTCGCGCACAATCCCGTTAATACAAGCAGTGATTACCATATTACCACCGACAGTTAAGACACCACTAATAATAATCAACACCATCGAACGACTCGCAAATAACCCTACTAAACCAATCACTTCAATTAACGTTGCAATCGGTAAAAAGTGCAATTTACCAAATGTATCAATCCACTTACCACTTAAAACACTCACCACACTACTAACAATTAATATCACACCTAAAGGAATCGTGTAATTATCTAATGCCAAATACTTTTGCATATAAATAATAAAATACGGCATGAACGTTTGGGTACTAATTCCTAAAATAGCCAGTAAACACAGGGCGGTATACAGTACTGGATGTTGCTTAGCCACACGTGGTTTGAAACCATACCAAATATTACTAAAATAATTACCTTCGTGGCGCTCAATTTGTGGTTGTTCCTCAATTAAGAACGCACCGACTACCCCGCCAAAGGTAATCATCACACCAAAAATAATAAAAAATAAATCCCAGCGCCCTTGTTGCGTTAACCAATCGAAGCCGCCAAAAATAATTAGCATTGCCACTAATGGCATGACCGCCAACACTGTCTCAACACGCCCACGTTGTTTCGTTGGTGTCACATCATTAATCCAAGCATTAAACGCCGCATCATTCGCCGTACTTCCAAAAAAAGTCATCACACAGTCCATCACAATCACGATTGTGGCAGCTAACGTCACCGCATTTAAACTCGGAAACAATCTCGCCACGTTATCGACTGAAATAAACCCAAAAGCTAACGTCGAAAGCCCCCACAAAATATACCCCAAGACAATGAACCCTTTACGTTTACCTAGCTTATCAGTTAACGCGCCCATCAGTAACGTCGTGAGCGTCGCCACAACTGCACTGGCAAAAATCATATTCGCTAGCGCACGACTATCAGTTGTAATCGTATTGTACATAAATACATTAAAATACATATTTTCAATCGTCCATGCAAATTGACCGAACAGGCCAAACAGTAAAATCGCGAGCCAGTCCTTTTTTCCTAAAAATTTTTCCATTTTGTTTTACCTCATTATTTTCATTTAATTTGAAACTTAATGTTATTTTAACATTAAACAAAACAAAAAAGAGCATGATTAATTAAATCACACTCTTTATATTAATTAACGATTATATTTGTATTGTTGAACAGAATATTCATCCATCCGTTAAAGAATTCAAACGTTATTTAATTTCGTTTATTAGCTAAGTTCTTTTGCTCCTCGGCGATAATGTTGTATGTACCTTCAGGATCCCCCAACATATCCACTTGCCCACGATTCATCTTGTTCATACCGACTAAACCAGTATCCACCATCTTATTCCAGCCTTGAGTCGGCTCTTTGCCTTGTTGTCGTAGCAATGTGTTTTTCTCACGTAATTTTTCACTTTTAGCAAGAGCCTTTTTACGACGTCGTGCCTCTTTCATATCAAAAAATTTCTCAAACATCTCGTAACGACTCCTTTCAAAAAGACAGTTACTCACTACCTACATTTTTATTATAGCACATTTTTTGAAAAACTAACTACAGAAGAACACTAAAAAATGCCAATCAAACGTTTTTAGCGTTATCTTGGCATTTTTTCATTCTATAAAACTTTTGTTATCCAACCTGTTGGTGCTTCTTCATCACCAAATTGAATACCTGTTAATAAATCATATAATCGACGTGTTACTGGACCAACTTCTGTTTCTGAATAAAAGACATGGTAGTCTTCACCATTTTGAATCCCAGCAATCGGAGAAATAACCGCTGCCGTTCCACAAGCTCCTGCTTCGGCATATTGATCCAGCTGGTTAATATAAATATCTTCCTGAGAAACTGGCATCCCCAAATGGTGTTCAGCTAAATACAATAATGAATACTTGGTAATACTTGGTAAAATCGAAGGCGAATCAGGTGTCACAAAGCGACCATCTTTCGTAATCGCAAAGAAATTCGCGGCACCAACTTCCTCAATCTTAGTATGAGTCGCTGGGTCTAAATAAATGCAATCGCTAAAAGAACGTTGCTTAGCTTCTTTCCCCGGTAGTAAACTGCTAGCATAATTACCGCCTACTTTAACGCCACCCGTTCCATGTGAAGCGGCGCGGTCGTATTCGGAAATAATGAAACTCGTCGGCGCTAGACCGCCTTTGAAATAAGCACCAACCGGAATGGCGAAGACACCAAAAATATATTCTTGAGCAGGCGCTACTCCAATATTATCTCCTACCCCCATCACATAAGGTCGTAGGTATAAAGTACCTCCTGTACCATACGGCGGAATCCAGCGTTCATTGGCAATCACGACTTGTTTAACCGCTGATAAGAATTGTTCCTCAGACACTTCCGGCATCAATAAACGACGACAGCTGCGTTGTAGACGTTTAGCATTTTCTTCTGGTCTAAATAATTGAACCTCACCTGATTTAGTGCGGTAAGCTTTTAAGCCTTCAAAACATGACTGACCATAATGAATAACAGTTGACCCTTCACTGATCGTCACTTGATTGTCTTCTGTTAGAGTCCCCTTATCCCAGACACCGTCTTTCCAATGTGAAATATAACGTTCATCTGTTTTAATATAAGAGAAGCCTAAATTATTCCAATCTAAATCTACTGCTGCTTTTTTTGACAAAGCTACCACCACTTTCCTACTATTTTTCAACTTACATTTTTATCTAAATAATCATACCATTTTTTATTTGTGTTTTGTCAAATTAAGCAAAAACTAAAGAGCTCTTATAGACAAAAATTCTCTCCACTAAACTGATATTGCAGTAGCTCTAATGAATCCCCCTAACTAAGCAATAAAAAAAGCTAAAAAGTTATGACTTTCTAGCTTTTTAATAAGGATTATTTTTAGAGATTAAGTATTTTTAATAACCAAACCGTATAAAATATCCGCAGATTTTTCAGCGTTGTTCACTACCACTTCAAAACCTTCGTAGATATTTTTCCATTTGATAACGTTCATGACGTTTTCTTCTTTAGTAATTAATTCTTTAATTAATGAACGGTATAAAATATCAGTTTTTTCTTCAATCTCATTCACGTAGTCAATTTTAGCTTTTAAAACTTTTGATTGTTTAAATTTAGAAAATTCTTGTGTTGCTACCACCAAGGCGTGTGTTGCATCTACTACATATTCAGCAATTTTATCTGTATCAGCACGTAATTCAGATACTGCATAAGTATCGAATAAGTATGTTAAGGCGTTGATTCCATCACAAACATTGTCTAAGTGTTCGGTAATTGATACAATATCTTCGCGATCAATAGGTGTTACAAATGAGTGATTCAACTCATTTAAGATTTTGTGAGAAATTTGATCTGCTTCACGTTCGATTTCGTGAACTTCATGCGTATATGTAGCCACTTTATCTTCTGAGAAGTCATTGATTAATTCTTGCATTTTTTTAGCTGCTTGTTCACTCTTTTCAGCTAATTTTGTTAAATTTTCAAAGTAGTTAAATTCTTTCTTTCTAGCCATTTTTCTATTCTCCTAGTCTAAAATATCATCAAGAAAATTTTTGCCATTACATAGGCGATAATTCCTGCCCCTGGGAATGTCAAGACCCAAGCTAATACCATGTTACCAACGATTGACCAGTTAACACTCGACATACGTTTGGCTGCACCAACCCCCATTATAGCGGTTGTTTTTGTGTGAGTTGTTGAAACAGGAATTCCTGTCCAAGAACAAATAAATAATGTAATAACTGCACTTAAATCAGCTGAAAAACCTTGATATGTTTCTAGTTTTACCATGTCCATTCCGACAGACTTGATAATTTTCATTCCGCCGACAGATGTTCCGAATCCCATGATCAATGAACAGACAATCATGACTTCCATCGGGATGGTGTAACCACCCGCTACGTTGTCCACAAAACCGTTATATGAAAGTCCTAACATGAACACTCCCATAAATTTTTGACCATCTTGTGCACCATGTAAGAAAGCATTTCCTGCTGCCGCTACAGCTTGACCAGCACTGAATATTTTATTCGTTTTACGGCGATCCGTATGTCTGAAAAGGCGTTCAATTAGTCGAACGACTAAATAACCTCCGACAAACCCAGCAACAGTTGAGAAGACTAAACCGAATAGTACTTTTGACCATTCTGACATGTTGATGGCATCTAAACCTGATAAAGCCATCGCTGATCCGGTTAAGCCTGCGATTAAAGCATGGCTCTCACTCGTTGGAATTGCATAGTACCAAGATGCGACTGCCCAAAAAACAATCGCAAAGAGCGACGCTGCAAGGGCTATTTGCGCTGTTCGTTGATCACTCCCAAAATCCGCGATGTTACTGATTGTTTCCGCAACAGTCGCATTTAGGAACGTCATTACGACAACCCCCAAGAAATTCATAACTACTGCCATCCAAATCGCCGTCTTTGGTTTCAAAACGCGAGTTGAAATAGCTGTTGCAATAGCGTTAGGTGCATCCGTCCATCCATTAACGAAAATAACACCTACTACGAGAACCAATGTTACGATCAAGGCCAGATTAACGTGCCCTGCCGCAAAATCAATACTTCCCAAAATTTCCACCTACCTATTCAATTTTTTATAAAAGTAATTATTCATATTTTCTACTATAATAGCTTTGCATACAAACATTTCTATTATAGTTGCTTTTTAAACATTTTTCCATCTTTATTTTACCCCAAAAAATTGCGAAACTAGTCTAATAGTCATTTTGTTTCAAAATAGCTGTAATTTAATTCCTTTGAAAAAAATATTATTGCAAATCAAAATTGAATTAGGTATAATGAAGAATGTTGAATTGTGTCTGTTTTCAGTACAATTAGAACTTAGAATAATTGGAGGTGAAATACATGCCAAATATCGAATCTGCAATCAAACGCGTACGTACTAGCAATAAATCTAACGATTTAAACGCTTCTCAAAAGAGCGCAATGCGTACTGCTATCAAAAACTTTGATAAAGCTGTAGAAGCTGGTGCTGACAACGTAGCTGAATTACAAAACGCTGCAAACAAAGCTATCGACATGGCTGCTTCTAAAGGTTTAATCCACAAAAACAAAGCTAGCCGCGATAAAGCTCGTTTACATGCTAAATTAACAAAAGCTAACTAATGACTAAAGATAAGAGAAGTTTGCCTTCTCTTTTTTTTATGTCTATTTTTTTGCAAAAAAAATTCCCCTAGTTCACACTAGGAGAAAAGGAGATTTTTATTTACTTTGGAAGTAAATAATGAAAAGTTTTGTTAGGGTTTGTTTGTTGGTATGTTCATATATTAAACCTTAAATTTGTTATTTTTGTGAATGTTTTATTTAATTATAAAGAATTTTTTTATTTATTTTTATGTTTTTTTGGCCCTAAAAAAGAATTTGAGTAATGATTTTTTATATGTTAGGATGGGTTAAAAGGATTTTTTTGGAGGAATTACATCATGCGAAAAAAAATAATTTCGGTCCTTGTGACGATTATTTTTATTGAGTTAATGATTTTATCCATTGTTTTCATTTCGAAAAACAATGCGAATAAAAAAGAAACACCACAACTGCATAAAAATGAAGTATTGGTGGATTCTAGTCAAGTCAATGTAAGCAAAATTGATGAAACAGCTATTGTTAAGAGAAATATGCAAATTCCTGATAGTTCAAAATGGGAAAGTGCCACAGAAGGTTCAGACATTCAATTCCCAATCATCGCTTATTCATACCTCAACAATCAAGCATCTAAGGAAACACTCAGCATAGAAAATTTTACCCAACAATTAGAATGGCTAAAAAAAGAAGATTATTATACATTAACACCACAAGAAGCCTACGAGGTATTGACAAAAAATAAGAAGCCTGCTGAAAAAATTATCTGGCTAACATTTGATAATGGCTACTATAATCAATACAAATTTGCTTTCCCTTTGCTTCAACGCTATAAAATGCAAGCGACTATTAATTATTTACCCAATAAAGAAGGTAATGTGACCTACGCTAATCTTTATGATTTGCAAGAAATGTTAATTAGTGGTGAAATTAATGTTGAAAGCGGCACAGCTAATGGATTAGCTTTGACCGATTTAAAACCAAGTACACTAACGACCGAAATTAAACAGTCAAAAGAAACCTTGGATACCACCTTAAAACAAACCACAACCACGATCGCTTACCCAGAAAATAGTTATAACGATGACATAATTGAAGTAGCTG
The DNA here is from genome assembly GCF_005145005.1 of Vagococcus zengguangii. NCBI lineage: Bacteria > Bacillati > Bacillota > Bacilli > Lactobacillales > Enterococcaceae > Vagococcus > Vagococcus zengguangii. The sequence goes on along the minus strand of NZ_CP039712.1, from coordinate 263,677 downwards.
AAGAAGCTGGTTATAAGCTTGGCCTAACGACTAACACTGGACTTGCTTCTAAAAGTAACGGTTTGTTAAGTTTAAGTCGTATAGAAATTTCAAACGACCTTCCAATTGATGAATTCACCAAACTAATTGGCGCAGCCAACTAATAATAAAGGTAGGTAATGATAATGACAAAGACAGCAGTACTTGAAATTGACTATGAAATGACTGACGGCGGTTGTAATGCCTGCGTCCCGTTTAAAGCTGAAATAGCGCGACTTATAATCGATGAACAAACTATTGCTGTAGGTGAACTGACACCGGAAGCATTAATTATGGCTGTCGCTCTCCATGAAGGTTTCAAACAAGAGATGAAATTTGATATTTTATATGATTATCTTTTATTTTCACGCTCTGATCAGCAAGTTAAGCAACAAGAAGACTTCACACAATGGATTTACACTAATAATAATAACGTCACTGTCAAAACAAAAAAGTTTTATCAAGAAAAAAGCGAACTATTAGAACACGTCAATCACGTTTTAGTTGAATGTTTTGACTTATATCCTGTTAAATTTTAAACAAAAAGCTCATTTTTTAGACTTTCGTCCAAAAATGAGCTTTTTTTAAATTTTTATAAACTTTCCGCTTGCTTTATCATAAGGTTTATGAGAATATAATTAGTAAGATTAGAAAACAATTAGATTGTTTCTTCTAATCTTCTTTCTTCAAGAGTTTCCCCTATAAGTGAGTAGCAGAGTTTCATCGTCTCTGTCTACTCTTTTTTGGGTTTTAACACAAGTTCTACAAAGCCCAAACTAAGACTTTACCCCTTCCTAGGTATTAGGCTGGTATCTCTTATTTCTAACGCACTAATAAATATTTATAATATTGTAAAAATCAGTCCTAAGCACCATTAATTTGTCATAAGTGTTTGCTATACTTAGTTTAATAAAACAAAACAAGGAGTGACGTTCAATGAATCGTTACAATGTAGATAATATTATTAAACTAATTGTGATCCTATTCGCCCTTTCATTTGGTTTGATTTTAGTTGGTAAGTTATTAGGCTTTGCTTTAAAACTAATTTTTCCTATTTTGATGATTTACATTACCGTGCGTGTCATCGAAAATTGGCGGATACAACGACGATAACTTAAAATCTCCTCTCTAGATAACTCTAGACAGGAGATTTTTTTATTATTCCCAACCACACAGGTCAAAATTATTTAGAAAGAAATATTTTAGAAATACGATTGGCTTTGTTAATCTACGAGAATTTATTACCACACTTAAAAGTTCTTTTCCAAATAGTTTCAATAAAAAAGCCCCTACAAACACTGTTGTAAGAACTTTAGCTCATTATAATATTGATAAACCTACTAACCTAAAGCAACATCCAAAATCATCATAATCACAAAGCCAGCCATCACACCAAATACGCCGTAATGAGCCCCTTTGGTTGTAGTTTGTTGTGCTTCTGGAATTAGTTCTTCCACCACCACATAGATCATTGCACCTGCTGCAAACGCTAAGGCATAGGGTAAAATGAAAGTCATACGTGCTACTAATAAGGCACCCGCAATTCCGGCAATCGGCTCAACTAACCCTGAAGCTTGACCGTATAAAAATGATTTCCATCGACTCAACCCCTCTTGACGAAGAGGAATTGACACAGCTGCACCTTCGGGGAAGTTTTGAATTCCAATCCCGATAGCAACCGCTAAAGCACCCAGGACTGCTTGCGTTGGGTTATCAGCTGAAGCTGCTGCACCAAACGCGACCCCGACTGCTAAACCTTCGGGAATATTATGTAACGTAATTGAAAAAACTAATAAGACCGTTCTTTTTAAGTGGCTAGGCATACCTTCTTGCTCTTGGTTATCACCAAAGTGCATGTGAGGAATCACTTTATCAGCTAGATATAAAAATAAACCACCTAGAATAAACCCAATCCCTACGACTAACCAAGGGATATCTCCATTCTCACTCGCACGCTCAATTGCCGGATCTAGAAGCGACCAAAAACTTGCCGCAATCATGACACCTGAAGCAAAACCAAGCATCAAATTTAAGACATCCTTTTTAATTTCTTTAAAGAAAAATACTAACGCCGCACCGAGTGCTGTCATCCCATATGTAAATGCGGTACCGCCCAAGGCTTGTTGCCACGGCGTTAAATTCACGAACCATTCTGTCATCCTGACACATCCCTTCTTCTCATCTCCACCTAATCATATCATAAGCGTTTGAATTAAGGATAGTTTTTACGGACAATTAATTATTCAAAAATAATCGAGGAGATAGTTTATAAATCCAACTCAAAACAAGAGCCGTTACAATGGCTGTAGCCAGTCCACTCACACCATTCATAATAAATGAAAACAACATAGGTGCCATGCCCCATAATGCATATTGCCCCCAGAAAATCACGCCTGCCACAAAATGCCAGAAAAATCTAGCGATTGTTCCAATGAAAACCGCTATTACTAACCATTTATAGGCTGCTTTGGTTTGTTTGTTAGCGATGAATTGTTTGGATACGATACCAGCTAGACCAACCATTGTAAAGGCAACTAAATACTCAATCAACACTTGACTAACTGATAAGTAAGCAACTTGTCCTGTTGCAAAATGTAGTAATCCCCAGACAAGACCCGCTAATAATCCTGGTGCTACGCCACGTTTCAAAGCATACATTGTCAACGGAATCATCCCTAATGAAATCGTAAAACTTGAACCAATGGTAGTCGGAATGAATGATAACACCATCGCTAACGCTGCAAAAATGGCACCTTCGACTCCAATTAATACTTTACTTGATGAGCGCGTTACTTGTTGTTGCATAAAAAAACTCCTCCTTTAAATTGTATAGACGATACCATACAACAAAGGAGGAGTATAACGTTCACGTTGATACTCCATCACAATTCCTACGCGTGTCTTAACACTACAGGTTCAAGGGTATGATCTCAGCCAACTGGCACCCCTTTGTGATGGTCGTTCTATTAAAATGTACCTTTAGTATGAAACAAATTGCTAGAAAAGTCAATAACTTACGATGCACTATATTTCAAAATAAACAACTCAAAAAGCAACTCTTTATCCATTTGTCCCGTCTTAGTTAACCAATCATTTTGAGCCAAACTATCATAAAGTTGACCTAACAATTTCAAATCATATGATTTTACTAATTGCATAGCTAGTTGCACACGGTACGGATGAATTTTCAATACATCGGCCATATTACTCTTTTGATAACCCATCCCTAACATGATTTTGACTTGGATTAATAAACGAATATGTTGTAACAAAATCGCTGTTATTTTAATCGTATCTTCACCTTGTAACAGTAATTCTTGATGCAAACGTAGGCTCTTCTCTGGCTGTTTTTTCATAACATAATCAACCATTTCAAAAATATTTTGTTCTAGTGATTTAGCGACTAAACTTTCGACAATCGGTTTGGTAATTTTTTTCGTTGCCATTGCATAAAGCATGATTTTATCAAGTTCTGACATAACGCGCCCTAATTGCATTTGACACAAATATAACAAACTATCTAGCGCTTCTGGTGTAATTTCATAGTCACGGCCTTCGACACTCTGGCGTACATAATTGCGTAACTCTTGTTCTTTTAGCGGCTCGATTGAAATCAGCGTCGCCTGTTTTTTTAACTCTTTTACGATTTTTTTACGACTATCTAACTTCTCATAAGTGGCACAAATGACTAAAATGGTTGACTCCATCGGTGACTGCAAGTAAGCTACCAACAAATCCGTATTATGTTCGACACTCACCTTATTGCGTTCGCCCGTCAAAAAGTAAGGATTATCCATTTGAACCACTCGCTGGTCGCCAAAAAAGGGAATCGTATTGGCTTCTTCAATTGCTAACGATAACGGCGCTTGTTCCATATCAAAACGAATAAAATTCATCTCATCATCTGTTTCAGTTAAAACCGCTTCTTTAAGTGTATTCATAAATAAATCAGCTAAATATTGCTCTGAACCGACTAGTAAATAAACCGGTGCTAGCTGACCTTTACTAATCTTTGTTAATTCTTGTTGTAACGTCATGCTTGTCTTCCTTGCTATTCTAGTATTTTATATTTCCTTGATTTTTACACCTCTGAACTCCTACCTATTATAGCATAATCGTAACTGTTCATTAAGAATTGAACTAGTCAGCTAAATAAGCTTGAATCGCTTGAATAAACACTTCACCATATGTTTCATATTTCGATTCACCGACTCCTTTAATAGCTAAAAAGGCTTCTTTCGTTTGTGGCTGATAAGTTGCCATCTCAGCTAAACTCTTATTTCCAAACACCACGTAAGCCGGTAAGTTTTGTTCTTGGGCTAATTCTTTACGTAAATCAGCTAAACGGTTATATAAGGACTGATTATCGGCTGAAATAACAAGTTCACTTGTTTTTTTACTTTTCTTCTCGTTTTTTAATGCTTGATAGGCTGTTTTTTTACGCAAAGGCATCATTAACGGTGTTTCTTCCATCAACCACGCTTGACCTCTCTCCGTCAAACTTAGCACATAATAGTTCAGGACGTCCATTGAAATAAAATAATGGTCTAATAAATAATCCATCACTTCCGTCACTTCTAATTTGGTTTTGTCGGCCAAACTGCCTAGCCAATCTGAATTGATAGGGGATGCGTCACTTTCAGCCATCATCAACGATTGAATCACACGTTCCTTACCAATTTGACGATGCGCTTGTTGTAGTTCTGCCAAATAGTGCATCACAGCCCGTGCTTCTTCGGTAATCTCTCTTTCTTCAAACGTCGTCTGACAGTTCAAACAATTATCACAGTCACTCGACCTCTCTTCATTAAAATAATTTAGCATCACTCGACGTAAACAACTAGTTGTCGTTGCATACTGTACCATCGCATCAAGGGATTTATTTTTATAAAATTGTTGCTCGTCACTTGTTTCATACATTTCAGAACTAGACACTAACATTTTACGATTCAACACGATATCCGCACGTGAAAATAACAAGGTACACTTGGCCGGTTCCCCATCGCGACCCGCTCGACCTGCTTCCTGATAGTAACTCTCCAAGTCTTTTGGTAAGTTATAGTGAATGACGTGACGCACATCGGGTTTGTTAATCCCCATTCCAAAAGCATTCGTTGCCACAATCACATCCGCTTCGCCAAAAATAAACGCATCTTGATGACGTGTGCGTTCGTCACTTGATAAACCCGCATGATAATAGGTCGCTTTGACCCCTAACTCAACTAGGAAATTAGCGATCTTTTCGACTTCTTTACGCGTTGAGGCATAAATGACCGTACTTTCACCTGGATTTTTCTGAACGTAATACTCAACAAATTTTCGACGATTTGCCACAACTTCGACTGCGAAATATAAGTTAGGACGATCATAACTATTTTTTACAATAAGTGGCTCTTGTAATCCCAGATATGCTAAAATATCGTGCTGCGTTTTGACATTAGCTGTTGCAGTAAACGCCGCAATCGTTGGACGTGCTTCAAAAGTGGCAATAAATTCTGGAATCGCTAAATAGCTACTCCTAAAGTCATGCCCCCATTGCGATAAGCAATGCGCTTCATCAACTGCGATTAAACTAACAGGCACTTCACTAACCGCCGCTAAAAAGCGTGGTGTCATTAAACGTTCAGGCGCCACATAGACAATTTTGTACATCCCCTGACTCAAATTAAACAAGGCTTTATTGATTTGTGCTTCACTTAGCGACGAATTAATATAGGCACCTCGAATACCTGCTGCAAGCAACTCACGCACTTGATCTTTCATTAATGAAACAAGTGGCGAAACAACAATCGTAATCCCTTCAGCCATCAGCGCTGGAATTTGATAACAAAGCGACTTTCCTGAACCGGTTGGCATAATCGCTAAAACATCTTGTTGATTGGCAATCGTTTCAATTACCTCGGTTTGTCCCTGACGAAACGTCTCATATCCAAAAACACTGGACAATATGTTTACTGCTTGTTCCATAATACACCTCGACTTACTTATTCATCCCTCCATTATACCCTAACTCGTTTAATAAACGAGCCCTAAGATAGGCACTTTGAAATTTAAATCGAAAGATTAAGTAACTTTACCGACTATCCGCAACTAACGTCAGCGGACCTTTTATTTTCCCCGTTAAACCCGACCATTCAAAATAAATCATGCCTTTTAAATCTGTCCGACAAACGTTCACTTGGTACTTGGCAAGTGTCTCCAACACCTCAGGACGAGGATGTCCAAAACGATTGTTTTCCCCACATGAAATAATCGCTAGTTTGGGTTGAATTTGTGCAATAAAAGCATCCGTTGTTGAAGTCTTACTGCCATGGTGTCCAACTTTTAAGACATCGATACTCAAGTTAGGATAACGTTTTAACAACGATAGCTCTCCCGCTTCTTCCATGTCACCTGTCAGCAAGAAATTTGCTTGTCCTATCTGGGTGGATAACACGAGTGAATCATTATTGCCGCCGTCATCTTCAACTTTGGTAGGAGATAGCACATCAAACACCAAATCACCTAACTTAAATTTAGTTCCCGCTAATACTTGTTGAAAAGCGATTTGTTTAGCATATGGCTGAATTTTACGAGCAAACGATTCATTTTGCTCAAGTCCTGTCGGAAATACCAAACGCTCAACAGTGACACTATCTAAAACCGCCACCAAATCACCCACATGATCGGCATCTGCATGCGTACACGCTAAGGCATCAACACGCGTAATACCCAGACTTTTCAAAAACGGTAATAAAGTATAAGTAACGCCTGGTACATTAAGAGATTGTTGCCACGCTTCTTTCTCATACAACATCCTCCCACCGACATCGACAATCGTTACCGTTCCGTGAAAGGGTTCTTGAATGACCAAGCAATCTCCTTGACCAACATCTACAAAAGCCACTAACCCTTGGTAATTCAAATACTTATAACTACAAGTAAGACTTGCCATCAAACAGACACCTATCAGTGATTGTCGCCAACTACTCTCAAGTTTAATTAAACTCCAACCTAACAACACTAACATGGCCATTAAGCCAATCAATGGGATTTTGCCCGTTATTACATGAGCGATTGGTAATTCTCCTAATAATACAAACAAGAAATGACAACCTTTAAATAACATTTCAACTAACTGTGCCAAAAATGGCGTCACTAAAGAAAAGCAAATTAGAGGCAATAACACACGACAAATAAGTGGCAACAAGACAAAACTGAACACAAATGCTAATAGACGATTTTCGTAAAAAAAGTAACTATTAAGCGGAAAGGCTAGTAGTGATAACCCAACACTAATTAAGAAATTATACCGCCAACCGCTTGCATATCTAGCAAGACTCGGTCGCAAATATATTAAACAAAAGGTTAAGAAGAACGAGTAACAGCTACCGATTGAAAAAATAGCTTCTGACTTCAACAAAAAACACCCTAACAAACTAAGGGCCCAGGTATCTAAACTAGAAAAACCAAGCCGATAACGTCGATTACGTGTCAATAAAACATATGCTAACAAAGCTCTAAGGACCGCAATCCCTTCACCAAACAAGAAATACAGAGCGAATAAATAACCGTACTCTAACCATTCAATCCATTCTAAAGCTAACGGAGTACGCCTTAAAAGTTTGTGCCATAAACTCGCAAAAAAAGTCACATGCATCCCCGAAATGCTAAACAAATACAAAATTCCTAGTTTTTCAAATGATTCACGTTCGTTTGCAAACTCCTCCCCCTTGTCTCCGAGCAACAAACTTTTCACATACAAACGTGTATAGTAACCGAACGTTCGATTAACGTAGTGAAGCAACCAACTTTTCCACTCACGCAACTTAACTAGTGGTGAAAAAGAGGCCTTCACACCAAATATTTCAAGAGATTTGACATCGACTAAGTAATCAATTCCTTGCTCAGATAAATACCGACGATTATCAAAACCATTCAAATTCCTTGCTGTTTTAGGCAAACTAAACTTCCCCGTTACTTTAACACTGGCCTGACGAGCGAGTTGCTGATACACATTTTTTTCAGCTTCACTAGTCAATTTGTAGCGATAACGGCTCTTACCTGATTGTCCAGGGGTTACACCTGTAAACTGAAAATAGTCACCTTTAATCACTATCGTTTGAGGTTGTATGACCGTTGTAAACGTCCGCTCAGCACTCGGAGCAGGCCGTGGTGTTCTTGCAAAAGCCATAAAAAAACACGCGGAAACAATGACACTCACTAAGCAACTAACTATTACTTGCTTTTGTCGTGTCATCATTACGCGTGTGATAACTATCAAAAATAAACTAACCATTAACCAAGAACGTTCCCGCCACATACCAAAACTTACGACTAATGTCATAACTGGAAAAACGACATATTGGCGTAAAGTATGGGTTTGTCTAAAATAAGCATAATAACGTTCTTTTAATAACTCATCCGCTGATTTCTTCATCTCCAAATTGTAATTCAGCAAAAAAATTCTTATCAAGTTCGACTTGATGCACTTCAGTATTTGTTTGTGCCAACAACTGTAACGCATACTCGTCATTGCGATAGTTGTTTAAATAGTGAATTTTTTTGATTCCAGCTTGAATAATCATTTTCGTGCATTGTAAGCACGGAAAATGTGTCACATAAATTTCGGCACCTTCAGTCGGTACTCCAAATTTAGCACACTGTAAAATAGCGTTCATCTCCGCATGAATCGTACGTACACAATGATTATCAACCACATAACACCCCTCATCAATACAATGAACATCGCCGCTGACAGAACCATTGTATCCACCGGCAATGACACGAGAATCACGGACAATCGTTGCCCCGACCGCTAAACGTGTACAAGTACTACGCATCGCCAACAAGACACTTTGTGCCATAAAATACTGATCCCAAGGAATCCTTTCAAATGTCATCACAAATACCTCCTCAATTACTCTTTTAGTCAATTGTAATCGATTCCTTCAAACTATCAAAGGTTTTTTCACCGACTCCTTTCACATTTTTTAAATCTTCAATCGATTGAAAAGCTCCGTTTGCTTCACGGTAATCAATAATCGCTTGCGCTTTAACCGCTCCAACACCATTTAGCGTCTGAAATTCTGTCAAATTTGCTGTATTAATATTAACTTTATCCTCGCTTTGCCCAGATGCTATGTCGCTATCACCGTTAACTGCATCAGTTATTTCCGATTCTTCTGCTTGATTATGTACCACTTCTGAAACTTCTTCGCCTTCAGCGGGTACGTAAATCATCATTTGATCCGTGACAATTTGGGCTAAATTGACTTGATTAACGTCAGCGTTCTCCGTCATCCCCCCCGCTAGGTCAATCACTCCCGAAACACGCATGTTAGGCGTAATTTGATAAATACCAGGCGAATGAACCTCACCTTTAATATCCGCATATGCGACAACCTCAACAGATTCACTCGTTTGGTCTATCGCAACATTATCACTCGTCCCTAATGCTACATCATCCAGACTTGTACTAAATTGCTTCTCAACCACAAAATCGGTATTCGAAGTGGATTGTGTACTTTTGATAAATAATCCACCCACCACTAACATAACGACCATCCCTAATCCGATTAACCATCGTTTATCTAGCAACTGCCACCTATTCACGCATTCGCCCTCCTTCCTATCTCACAAAAAAATACGCAAGAACATTACGTTTTCACGCAGGCATTTTTTGAATTTATGATAGAATAAAACTAACATAACAACACGAGGAGGGAATCTTATGAAAGCAAACGAAATTCCAGAAATTATGACACCATTACGTCAAGACATTATTAAGTTACCAGAAGCCATTCGCACGTGTAGCGGAATTAGAATATTCGGCAAAAAAATTAAGGCAATTATTTATACAACTGATATCGCGATTATCCGTAACACCGATGCGGATGCGGTCATTGCCGTTTATCCGTTTACACCTCACCCTACGATTACCAAGAGTATCACCGAAGCAGCAGACATCCCTGTTTTTTGTGGTGTGGGTGGCGGTACAACCCAAGGTCCTCGTTCGGCTCAAATGAGTCTTTTTGCTGAATCTCAAGGGGCAATTGGTGTTGTCGTCAATGCACCGACTCCTCGTGAAACCATTGCAGCAATTAAGGAAACTATTGATATTCCAATTATTGCAACGATCACATCTGTTTATACTGATGTCGACGAAAAAATTGAAGCTGGTGCTAGCATTTTAAATGTAAGCGGTGGGAAAGAAACTGCGGAAGTCGTTCGTGTGATGCGTGAACGCTATCCTGACATCCCAATTATCGCAACTGGTGGTCCTACTGATGAAGGAATTATCGAAACAATTAAAGCTGGAGCGAACGCAATCACGTATACTCCCCCTTCAAATGGTGAGCTTTTTAGTAAGAAAATGGAGAAATATCGCTTAATAGAAAAAGAAGCAGCTGAACAAATAGATGATTAGAAAAAAGGCTAGAGCATGCGCTCTAGCCTATTCAATTTATTTATTTTACATATAAAACAAATTCTTAGACGAAAACTCTGGTTCACACGTAAATTCGATACCTAAACTACGTAAGACTTGCTCGTCATCTTTATTTAACATAACCGTTGAATGAGCTTGTGTGCCTTTTAATGCCGTTAATTTGCTGTATGCTAGTTGCGCAACGGGATTCGTTACGGCACTAATGGATAACGCAATTAAAATCTCGTTAGCATTTAACCCCATTAAGCGACCTGATAGTTCATTCGCTTTAAGATTTTGAATCGGCTCTAAAATATTAGGTGATAATAACAAAATATCATCGCCAATATTGGCTAAAGATTTTATCGCATTTAAAATAGCTGAAGCTGTTGCTTCCATTAAATCAGAACTCTTACCAGAAATAATACTACCATCCGCTAATTCTAACGACATAACAGCTGGTGTGAAGTCAGGATTCGCTGCGTTTTCAGCTTTTAAACGCTCTGCGTATTCTCTAGCTGGTGTCACAGCTGGACGATCTTCAGGTTTTAATGAAACTTCCTCCATAATGATTTGCGCACGATTTAAAGTTTCTAAATCAATTAAACCTTTTTTATAGTCGCATTCTGAAGCAAAATAGCGACGAATAATTTCTTGTTTTGAGGCTTCTTTCACGACCTCATCGTCAATAATACCAAACCCAACACGGTTTACACCCATGTCAGTTGGTGAATTGAATTCACATTCACGACCAGTAATACGCTCGATCGTACGTTTAATAATTGGGAACGTTTCAATATCACGATTATAGTTAATCGCAATTTCACCGTAATGATCGAAATGGAACGAATCAATCATGTTCACGTCTTTCAAATCGACTGTTGCTGCTTCATAGGCAATATTTAATGGATGTTTCAGTGGCACATTCCAAACCGGGAAGGTCTCAAATTTTGAATAACCCGCTTCGCGACCTTGACGACTCTCATGATACAACTGAGTTAGACATGTCGCTAATTTACCACTTCCAGCACCAGGTCCCGTTACGACCACAATCGGTTTTGTTGTTGGGATGAACGTATTCATGCCGAATCCTTCATCGCTGACAATTTTATCAACGTTGACTGGATAACCTTCAATCACACCATGTGTGTAAACTTTAATCCCACGTTGTTCTAATTTGTTGATGAAAATTTTAGTAGCTGGTTGTCCGTTGAAACGAGTGATTACCACGCTATTCACTGATAATTCATACTCTGCTAATTCGTCAATTTGACGCATAATATCCATATCATAAGTAATGCCGTAATCTCCGCGAATTTTGTTACGCTCAATATCACCTGCGAAGACACAAATAATGATTTCTGTTTGATCTTTTAACTTATGTAGTAATTTGATTTTTGCATCTTGGTCAAAACCTGGCAACACGCGCTTAGCATGCATATCACCGATTAATTTACCACCGAATTCTAAATATAATTTATCGTAGTTATTTACGCGTTCTAGAATATACTTAGATTGTTCTTCAATATACTTCTGTGGATCAAAACCTACTTTATTCATTTGCATTACCCCTTAATATCTATTTGTAAAAAACATAGTATCTATCTTATAAAAAAATCGTGCAATAAACAAGTGGAAACCACCAAATTTAACCTAAATGATATATTTCTATTCTCAAAAAAGAGTTGTAGCCAACTAGCCACAACTCTTTTATTTATCAATCTTTTTAAATAATATTTGTTACTTATTTTTATCCTTGATAACCATTCGGATGACTAACATGCCACTCCCATGCTGTTTCGATAATTTTATCAACATTCGTATATTGTGGTTTCCAACCTAAAATGTCATAAGCTTTTTGAGGTGACGCAATTAAAACTGCTGGATCACCTGCACGACGTTCACCTATTTTAGCTGGTATTTCCTTACCTGTCACACGACGCGCTGCTTCGACCATCTCTTTAACTGAAAAACCTTCGCTACTACCTAAGTTGAAGACACTACTTTCGTTACCTTCTTTTAAGTAGTTAAGCGCTAGAATATGTGCTTCACATAAATCTACAACATGAACATAGTCACGAATACATGTGCCATCAGCCGTTGGATAATCGTCACCAAAAATCGTGATGGCTTCACGTTGCCCTAAGGCTGTTTGTAAAATAATTGGCACTAAATGTGTCTCAGGATTATGATCTTCCCCAATTTTAGTTTCTAGATCAGCCCCAGCAACATTGAAGTAACGTAACGCAACGTACTTAATACCATACGCTTCATCACACCAGTGCATCATTTTTTCCATCATTAACTTACTTTCACCATAAGGATTCTTAGGATTAGTCGCTGTCGTTTCTTTAATTGGCACCTCTTCAGGCTCACCATAAGTCGCAGCTGTTGAAGAGAAGACAATGTTTTTGACACCAAACTCTTGCATCACTTCTAAAGTGATTTGAGTCCCATAAACGTTATTATTGAAATATTTTAAAGGTTTGCCTACTGACTCACCCACTAACGAACTCGCGGCGAAATGAATCACACCTTCAATTTTTTCTTTAGAAAAAACCGAACGCATAAATTCCTTATCACGGATATCTCCTTCATAAAAACGCGCTTTACTGTCGATAGCCGCTTGATGACCTGTTAATAAATTATCGATCACCACAACATCAAAATCTTGTGCTACTAATTGTTTTACTGCATGAGAACCAATGTACCCTGCTCCACCTAAAACTGCAATTGTCATGTTTTCGCTCCTTTTACTTTGAGTTACGTGAACAAATCACTACTCAATAAAAATATTATTGTATACGCTAACACTATAATACCATAAACCAATGTCGCTATCCCTAAAGAATATAAAATATTCGTTAATACACCATACATTTCATCAGTTTGTTCTTTTTTTCGATAGTTCATGATAATCGTAATCACAACACCCAATACAACAGAACACGCCAGAAGCAACAAAATCATTGTCATCTTAGCTAAACCTCCTTATCACTTCGTCCATTATATTATACACTTTTAAAATTAAGTTACAAAACAATCTGCGATGAGTTTTTTGAACAAACCTTCACTAAAATATGATAAACTGACCTTGAGGGGGCTCTTTTTATGAATAAATTCAAACAAATCTTCCACGATTTAAAACTAAAAATACAAAATAAAGAATATGAAAATGGTACATATTTACCAAGCGAAAATGAATTAGCTAAACAATACCAAACATCAAGAGAAACAATCCGAAAAGCTTTGAATCTTTTATTAGAACACGGCTATATTCAAAAAATACGTGGAAAAGGATCCATTGTTATTTCACCAAAACAATTTAATTTCCCTGTTTCAGGTCTAACAAGTTACCAGGAATTAGTAGCCTCACAGCATTTAACTAGTCAAACAACTGTCCTGTCTAATAATCTTATCAAGACTATTGATACAATTAAAAAACACAGTGAATTAACAAGTCCAAATGGTCTTCGCTACATAAAACGTCAACGCTGGTTAGATGGTAGTCCAGTGATTATTGATCACGATTATTTCCATCCAGATATCATTCCTGAAATTCCTAATGAAGTCGCAGAACAGTCAATCTATGAGTATTTAGAGAATAGTTTAGGTTTAGCAATCAGCTATGCGACTAAAACCATTACTGTTGAAGCCGCAACACAAGATGATGTAACATATTTAGGTCATCAAGACTATGTAGTCGTCGTTCGTAGCGATGTTTATTTAGAAGACACACAACTATTCCAATATACCGAATCCCGTCATACCATTGACAAGTTCAAATTTGTAGATTTTGCTAGAAGACGCCATAACTAGAAAATTTAGTCAAATCAAATAAGGCCAAAAAGGAACCTCTTTTGTTGTTTTAACACAACATAGAGGTTCCTATTATTATTTTCTTCGATATAAAACTAATGTTTCAAATGGTTTTAATAAATAACGATCATTATCAATAGCTGGTTGTTCGTCTTCATTTGATAATAACACTTCTCCTGCCACTACATACTCAGAAGGAATGATAATTTCTTCCACTTGATCATAGAAGTTATTCCAAACTATCAGTTCTTCAGCATCTGTTTGTCTGATATAACTAAAAATTCGTTCATGTTCCATCAAATGTGGCACATACTCCCCTTCAGAAATAACCGCATAATGCTTACGTAATTGGATTAACTGTTGATAAAATTTAAAAACACTTGTCTCTGACGCTAAATCGGCTGCAACATTAATTTCTTCAAATGTCTTACCAAGTTGTAGCCAGGGCGTTCCTTCTGTAAATCCAGCATGCAGACTCGTATCCCACTGCATCGGTGAACGACTATTATCGCGTGATTTTTCTTGAATCATCATTAGGGCCTCGTCTTCACTCATCCCATTTGCGACTAATTCCGCATAGGCATTATGTGACTCCACATCGACAAAATCGGTAATCGATGCATAATCAGGATTTAACATCCCAATTTCTTCACCTTGATAAATATAAGGTGTGCCACGCATCAAATGAATCGTCGCCCCTAACATTTTGGCTGATTTTTCACGGTACTGACCAGTATCCCCAAAACGATTTAAAGCGCGTGGTTGGTCATGGTTATTCCAAAATAAGGCATTCCAACCATTCCCGTCTGACATTCCAACTTGCCAGTCATTCAAAATATTTTTTAGCGCCATAAAATCATAAGGCATTTTCGTCCATTTTTGCCCATCTTGATAATCGACTTTTAAATGATGGAAACTAAAAATCATCGTTAACTCGTCGCGTTCTGGATTCGAATATAATTGTCCTTGCTCGATGGTGGTTGAAGACATCTCTCCAACTGTCACAATATTTTCTCGCTGACCAAAGGCTGCTTGATTCATTTCACGAATAAATGTGTGTGCTATCGGACGATCTGTATATAACAGTTTATCAATTTGACCAGGTAACGCATCAATTAACTCTTCGTCTTTTCCGATTAAGTTCATTACATCAAAACGGAACCCTTCAACACCTTTATCTAGCCAAAAATTTAAAATGTTGTGCATCTCAGCTCTAACCTCAGGATTACGCCAATTCAAATCAGCTTGTGTGACATCAAATAAATGTAAATAATATAAATCAGTCTCACCAAAACGTTCCCAAGCCGGCCCTGAAAACTTCGATTCCCAATTAGTTGGTAATGAGCCCTCAGCCTGTAACGGGCGTAAAATATAATAATCTTGATATTTTTTATCACCGGCCAAAGCTTTTTGAAACCACTCGTGCTCTGTCGACGTATGATTAAAAACCATATCTAACATCACACCAATACCTTCTGCTTTTAGCTTTTTGACTAAGTCTTCAAACTCTGACATCGTTCCAAATAAAGGATTAATTGCCGTGTAATCAGACACGTCATAACCATTATCACGTTGGGGTGACGGGAAGATTGGGTTAAGCCAAATCATATCCACCCCTAATTCTTTTAAGTAAGGAATTTTCTCAACAATCCCCTGTAAATCGCCTACACCATTGCCAGTTGTATCTTTAAATGACTTTGGATAAATTTGATAAATTACTTTTTCTTTAAAATTGTTCATGTCTAACATCCTTACTGTTTTATCTTCTTGTTTCTTCACTTGAATTTTGGTTAAAATGCTTCTTTTTTAGCAAATACACGGTACTTATTGAAAACATAAGTCAATACGACCGGTACAACAATCGCAATTAGCATACATAATGCAAACGACAACGTTCCTGTTTTGATAGATAAGATACCTGGTAAACCTCCAACACCAATTGATGATGCTTGTACACCTGTGAAAATGGCCACCATGCCGGCTAACCCTGAACCAACCATTCCGGCAATAAATGGATACATGTATTTCAAGTTAATCCCAAACATCGCAGGTTCTGTTACTCCTAAATAACAAGAAATCATCGCAGGAATTGAAACTTGTTCTTCCTCTTTGTTTCCACGGTTAATTAAAATAATACCTAATACTGCTGAGCCTTGTGCGATATTTGATAAAGCAATCATCGGCCACAGGTTGGTTCCATTAAAGTCAGCAATTAATTGTAAATCAATCGCATTAGTCATGTGATGTAGACCTGTAATAACTAGCGGGGCATAGAAGAAACCAAACACTGCTCCGAACAACCAATTTAAACTACTTGTTAAACCAGCATTTACGACAGTGGAAATAGCCGAACCGATTTTCCAACCGATTGGCCCTAATACTGTATGCGCAATAAAAATGGTTGGTAGTAATGAGAACAATGGTACTAAAATCATTGAAATCGCATTTGGAATGACTTTTCTTAACCAAATTTCTAAATAAGATAATAAGAAGCCAGCCATCATCGCCGGAATTACTTGGGCTTGATAACCAATTTTATCGATTGCAAAAAATCCAAAATCCCATTGTGGAATTTCTGTTGCACCACTTACACCATAAGCATTCAATAATTGCGGTGACACTAAACAAATCCCTAAAATAATCCCTAAAATTTGAGTGGTACCCATTTTACGTGCAATACTCCATGTAATCCCTACTGGTAAGAAGTGAAAAATGGCTTCCCCTGGTAACCATAAGAAATCATTTACCCCTTGCCAAAATTGTGAGACCTGAACGATAGTCTGTCCATCTAAAGCATCAAATTGAATACCTTCTAAAACGTTTCTAAAACCTAAAATTAAACCACCTACAACTAACGCAGGAATTAACGGCGTAAAAATTTCGGCTAACGTTGCCATAATTCGTTGAATGACATTCATATTTTGTTTAGCTGCAACTTTTGCTTGATCTTTAGACACGCCTTCTTTACCGGATACTTTTACAAAA
The DNA here is from genome assembly GCF_005145005.1 of Vagococcus zengguangii. Lineage (NCBI taxonomy): Bacteria > Bacillati > Bacillota > Bacilli > Lactobacillales > Enterococcaceae > Vagococcus > Vagococcus zengguangii. The sequence continues at coordinate 246,447 of NZ_CP039712.1, read as the reverse complement.
TCATTATAAAATTCTGGAACATCATTTCCAATAATAACTTGAAACTGACCCGATTGAGTAAACGTTCCTTTAACCGCACTAATCTTTTCAATCTCAGGAATATTAGCTTTTTCAGGGTCTTGTAAAACAAAACGCATACGTGTCACACAGTGTGTCACAGCTGAAATATTATCACTACCTCCAATTGCATTTAGCAACTCTGCGGCATCTTTTGAATATTTTCCCATTTTAATACGCCTTCTTTCATTTTTGTTTGATCACATGTATATACAAGTTACACATATAGAGTAACCTCTTTAATAAAAAAATGCAAGCACTTTCATTTGGTCGTCAAAAAAATAGCCAACATCTTCGCTAGATGCTGACTAAAGGCACTAAATGTTATTCAATAATCAAACTACTGTAAACCAAACTCATAATTATTTTCAATCAAATCCTGATAAAATGCCGCTTTGGTTGCATTGATATAAGGAGTTAACCATAAGTAGCCAATACCAAAGCTCAATGCTGCTAATATATGCCAGCCAATAAACGATAAATCCAGCATAAATAAACGACCTTTATGACCATTCATTAAGCGACGACTATCGGTAATCACGTCCATCACCTGAACAGGTTCATTATGTTCCAAACGATCATAAAACAAATAATTCACTTGTGAGTAAGAATACGTTTTAATGATACCTGGAATGACAAATAGCATGCTCCACAAAGCCGTTAAAATGAAAATCATGATGTTAATAAAGAAGTTATTGCCAATAACACCTGCTTTAAATCCTTGCAAGTTGTTTTCTAATGGCATAATTTGGGTTGAACGATTCCTAACCAATGCTAGATGCGTCCAGCTAATCCCCATAAAAAATAATGAGCCAATCAAAGTAGAACTACGATCCCAAAAATCTGCAATATTATCACCATTCAACGACTCTATCGTAACATCAAAATTTCTAGATAAAAAGATCCATCCAAAAATAGCTAACATTACAGGAATAATTGTTAAAATCACATTAAGTAAAACTGGAACTAAGTTAAGCATAATAGCCGCTCCCCATTTCCCCTGCAAACTACTTTTTGCGATTTGTTTTAATTCTGCTGATGTTTTCATACACATCACAGCCCTTTCTTGAAAAATAACCGATTAATGAATATTCTACACTATTTTAGTTAGTTCACCAACCAAAAAGAGGATCAACCTCTCAAGATTGATCCTCTGAATCTAACTTAATTACATCATACCGCCCATCATACCTGGGTCCATTCCTGGTCCTGCTGGCATTTCTGGTGCTGGTTGATCAGCAATTACAGCTTCAGTTGTTAAGATTAATGACGCTACACTTGCTGCGTTTTGTAAGGCTGAACGCGTTACTTTTGTTGGGTCAACAATTCCTGCTTCAATCATGTTTACCCACTCACCAGTTGCTGCATTGAAACCTAAACCTAATTCCTCACGTTTCATACGGTCGACGATGATTGAACCTTCAACACCGGCATTTTCAGCGATTTGACGAACTGGCTCTTCTAATGCACGTAAGACAATGCTTACTCCTGTTGCTTCATCACCAGTTGCTTCAATAGCTGACACTTTTTGGATAACGTTAACTAAGGCAGTACCACCACCTGATACGATACCTTCTTCAACCGCCGCACGTGTCGCATTCAACGCATCTTCAATACGTAATTTCATTTCTTTTAATTCAGTTTCAGTTGGTGCACCGACTTTAATTACGGCAACCCCACCAGATAATTTAGCTAAACGTTCTTGTAATTTTTCACGATCAAAATCAGAAGTTGTTTCTCCGATTTGGCCACGGATTAAAGCAACACGGTTAGCGATTGCTTCAGCTGAACCAGCACCTTCAACGATGGTTGTATTATCTTTATCTACAACCACTTTTTTAGCAGTTCCTAAAGCTTCCATTGTCGCATCTTTCAATTCTAAACCTAAATCTTCTGTAATGACTGTACCGCCAGTTAAGATAGCAATATCTTCTAACATCGCTTTACGACGATCACCAAAGCCAGGTGCTTTAACAGCCGCTACATTGAAAGTACCGCGGATTTTATTTAACACTAATGTTGGTAATGCTTCGCCATCGACATCATCAGCGATAATTAATAATGGCTTACCTTGTTGTAAAATTTGCTCTAATAATGGCAAGATATCTTGGATATTAGAGATTTTCTTGTCAGTAATTAAGATATATGGATCTTCTAAAACAGCTTCCATTTTATCTGTATCCGTCACCATGTATTGTGATAAGTAGCCACGGTCAAATTGCATACCTTCTACAACGTCTAATTCTGTTTCAATCCCTTTAGATTCTTCGATTGTAATAACACCGTCGTTACCAACTTTATCCATCGCATCAGAAATATAGTCACCTACGACTGTTGAACCTGATGAAACTGCCGCAACTTGTGCAATTGATTCTTTTGTTTCAACTGGTTGAGAAATGGCATGTAACGCTTCAACCGCTGTTTTAGTCGCTAGTTCAATCCCTTTACGGATACCAACTGGGTTTGCACCAGCAGTTACGTTTTTAATTCCTTCACGAACAATCGCGCGTGTTAAAACAGTCGCAGTTGTTGTACCGTCACCTGCGATATCATTTGTTTTAGAAGCTACTTCAGATACTAATTTAGCTCCCATATTTTCAAAGTGATCTTCTAATTCGATTTCTTTGGCAATTGTTACCCCATCATTAGTAATTAATGGTGACCCAAAACCTCTTTCTAACACAACATTACGTCCTTTAGGTCCTAATGTTACTTTTACCACGTCAGCTAAGGTATCTACCCCTCTGACCATTGCTTCGCGAGCATCGCCTGCAAATTTAATATCTTTAGCCATATTCAATCATCCTCTACTTTCTATTCTACAATCGCAATAATATCTTTTTCATGAACAATTAAATAATCTTTTCCAGCATGATTCACTTCTGAACCTGCATATTTCTCAAATACAACCTGGTCGCCTACTTGAACTGTTAATGGTAATGTTTCACCGTTTTCTAACGTACGACCTGGTCCCACTGCTAGGATGGTTCCTACTTGTGGTTTTTCTTTAGAGGCTGAAGTTAATACCAGCCCTCCTGATGTGACTTCTTCTTGCTCAGCCACTTCAATAATGACACGATCTCTTAATGGTTTTAACAACTTAAATCCCTCCATTTGCTTTATTAAGATTAGCACTTAAAACTCAAGAGTGCTAACCACACTTATAATAATACTCATTAATCATTCGTTTTGCAAGTGTTTTAATTGCGCTTATGACTAAATTATCTCTTCAATCAGTACGTGTAAAACTACCAAACAAATAAAAAAAAAGACTCACTAGCAAAACTAGTAAGTCTTCTATAAGTTCAATCATTAGATGCAATAATTACGCTTTGTTAACGTTTACTGCTTGAGGTCCGCGATCGCCAGATTCTACTTCGAAAGTAACTGCTTGACCTTCTTCTAAAGTTTTGAATCCTTCACCTTGGATAGCTGAGAAATGTACAAATACATCATCTCCACCTTCAACTGTAATGAATCCGAAACCTTTTTCAGCGTTAAACCATTTAACTGTTCCTTCTGTCATTATTAAACTCCTCCTTTTCCCAAATATTTCGTGTAGTTCTTGAAGGGAATACAAGGATTCGTTTAATAGACTCCTTTGTTTCTCCGTTACAAACATATCACTACACTTATTCTATCATATAACATAAAAAATGCACAACATATTTTTGCGTAAATCTATTTACCAGTGATAACATCAGTTTTTTCAACACTTGGAATATGATATTTTAGACAAAACAGTGTTATTATTAACCAAAATAAAATAACATTAATATAAGCATAATAATTGCGACGTATTCTATATAGGTGGTACCCTAATATCAGATGAACTTCATATTAAGGAGCGTGTAAAGATTATGGAAAACTTTGTATATGGCACTGTTTTGAAGAAAATAAGAAAAGAACTCAAACTGTCACAAAAAGATGTTTCAGAAAATATTTGTTCCCAAGCTATGTTGAGTCGCATCGAAAATAACGATGTTATACCAAACGTTATTATCATGCAACAGTTATGTTCCCGCCTTAATAAATCTGTCGATGAAGTCCTATCTCACAACGACTCCTCTGTTAATCGAAAAAATGCACAAGCTCAAGAAGTATTAGATTTGATTAGCTATTATCATTCAACCGAACAATATTCACTATTAAATAATTTAATGACAACGAATCATTTCTTAGAATCATTTACTACTGATACACAACTACAAGCCTTTCACTATTACAAAGCCTGTTTATTGGCATTTTATGATCCACAATCAGAGCACGCCTTCTCCCTTTTAGAAAAAAGTTTAAACTATACGTATAAAAAAAATAACAAACCATACCTAACTGACATGGAATTAATGATTATGTGTGAATTAGCGACTTATCATTTAAATAATGATAATTTAGCCAAAGGGTTACTCTACATCAATCAAATTTCAACTAGCTTTGAAGAAAAAAAACATGATCTCACTCGCCACGAATTAGTTCGTTCTTTATATAACATTTGTGTCGCACTTATCCATCAAGGCCAAATAGAATTAGCTCAAAAATTAATTGAATGTGGTATCAATTGGGCAAAAGAAAAGCAAATTTATTATTATTTAGACCAACTATTCTTATTAAAAGGTGTCATCATGCAAGAAAATTATAAAATTAATGAGGCAATTGACCTGATTAAGACAGCTAACCAAGTCCGCATGTTGGCATCTTCTCAATAACACTCCACAAAGAAGAAAAACCTAGGAACAAGACGCATTCGCAGTCTTGCTCCTAGGTTTCTTTTTTAATCTCTACCGATAATTCGAACTTCTGGTTCTAATTGGACTTGGTTACGTTCAAAAATCACCGTTTGAATATGGGCAATCAGTTCCATATAATCGGTTGCTGTCGCGTCGCCAATATTCACAATAAAACCCGCATGTTTAGTTGAAACTTGTGCGCCACCAATTGTGTAACCTTGTAAGTCAGCAGCTTGAATTAATGCGCCTGTATAATACCCTTCTGGACGCTTAAAGACACTACCACAAGAAGGTAAATCTAGCGGTTGTTTACTTTCTCTTAAAAACGTCAATTCATCCATTTTCGCAAAAATTTGGTCGTACTTGCCTTTTTTCAAAGTGAAGGTTGCACTTAAAATAACACCTTTTTTCTCTTGTAATAGGCTATGACGATAACGAAAGTTCATATCATCTAATGTCAATTTTTCAATCGTGCCATCTTCCCAAATAACTTGGCATGAAGTAAACACATCTTTAATTTCGCCACCATAAGCACCAGCATTCATATAAACCGCTCCACCGATACTACCTGGAATGCCACAAGCAAACTCAAAGCCTGTCAATGACGCTTCTAATGCTAATTTAGTCGTTTCAATTAGTGATGCTCCTGCATCCACGGTAATTTGATTATCTTTTAACGCCACTTGTTTCATGTCAGTTAATATAATAACAAACCCTTCAATCCCGCCATCTTTAACAATTAAGTTACTTGCATTACCTAATACTAACCAAGGATAATCGTTGGCTAAACAATAATCAACAACTTGCTTGACTTGGTCTTGATTTTCAGGAAAAACCAACACGTCAGCTGGTCCACCTGTTTTAGTATACGTATACGTCGATAATGGTTCATCGAAAAACAAACGAATCCCCTGTAAATCTTCAGTAATCAATTCTTTATTCACTATGTCGTTCCTCTTTCTAAAATAAGATCGCTTATATTTTACCATGTTTACACGAATTAGCAAAAATTAGCTTTCTAATAAATAACTTATATTATTTTTCGTTGATTTCCATCACAATATGAGGAATATCATCTTCAAGATACACTTCTGAAATAGGAATGAATCCGAAATTTTTATAAAATCCTTCTAAATAAGCCTGCGCTGAAATTTCGATACGCTGAGCAAAATCGTGTTCTCTAATATAGGCTATTGTAGCAGCGACTATTTTTTGACCATAGCCATTGCCTCGATAATCTTCATTAACCAATACACGACCAAAAGCCGTATGGTGTTCATAAGGAATCACACGCGTATAAGCCACAATCTCATCACCTTCACTCAACCAGATATGTGTTGCGCGTTCGTCAAGTTCATCAACTTCTTGATAAGGACAGTTTTGTTCTACCACAAATACCGCCACACGTTCTTGAAACACACGCAATAATTCTAATGTAGACATTTCATCGAGTTGCTTAATTATTAACTTCATGAGACTCCCTACTTTCTTATCGTTTCTTTAATCATAAAGCAGTTTCCCTAAATAAACAACTAAGAATACACGCTTTTTGTGATACAATAAGGAATGATTATAAACAAGCGGAGGCTATAATATATGAAATTTATTTCGTGGAATGTTAATGGTTTAAGAGCCGTCATACAAAAGGATTTTATAGAGATTTTCAACCAGCTAGATGCAGACTTTTTCTGCTTACAAGAAATTAAACTACAAGCCGGACAAATTGATCTTGAATTGCCTGATTATCATCAATATTGGAATTATGCGGTTAAGAAAGGCTACTCTGGTGTCGCCATTTTTGCTAAAGAAGAAGCACTGAATGCGACATACGGTTTAGGAATTGAAGAACACGATCAAGAAGGACGTGTCATTACCTTAGAATACCCTGAATTTTTCTTAGTCACCTGTTACACGCCCAATGCACAAGCCAAGTTAAAACGTCTTGACTATCGTTTAAGCTGGGAAGAAGCTTTCAAAAATCACTTGAATCAATTAAATGTACAGAAGCCTGTGATTGTTTGCGGTGATTTAAATGTTGCTCATCAAAATATCGACTTAAAAAACTGGAAAACTAATCAACAAAATCCTGGTTTTTCTCCACAAGAACGACAAGCTTTCACGAACTTATTAGCAGAGGGGTATATCGATACGTTCCGTCATTTCTATCCTGACTTAGAAGGTGCCTATTCATGGTGGAGTTACCGATTCAATGCCCGTCAAAACAACGCTGGCTGGCGGATTGATTATTTCTTAACATCTGAAAGCCTAGTACCACGACTAATCGATGCCAAAATTCATGCAGATATTTTCGGTAGCGATCACTGCCCCGTTGAACTAACCATCGCTTAAGGAGGAATTTCAAGATGAATTTTATCGCAATGGACTTTGAAACGGCTAATGCAGCACGGCACAGTGCGTGTTCGGTCGCGTTGGTCTTTGTTCAAGATAGCCAAATCATCGGCAACTATTACTCATTATTACGCCCAGAAACCGATTTTCACTGGCGAAACATCCAAGTGCACGGCATTAAACCTGAGATGGTAAAAAATTCGCCCACTTTTGCAGAAATTTGGCCTGAGTTATCACAATATTTCCAAACTCAACATCTCGTTGCCGCGCACAATGCCCCTTTTGATAATGGGGTATTAAAAGGGTGTTTAGACTATTATGATTTACCTGCGGCACACTTCCAGTCACTGTGTACGGTTAGAAGTAGTCGTAAGTTATTTCCTGATTTTGACAACCACCGCTTAAATACTGTTTGTCAAAATTTAGGCATCACACTCAACAACCACCATGACGCGCTAGAAGATAGCCTAGCTTGTGCCAATATTTTGTTGACTCAAGAAAAATTATTTGGCACAGAGCCATTAAAACAATTCGTAAAAAAAATCTAGCTCAAAAGAGCTAGATTTTTTTATATAAAGATATAGGCCGCTATAGCTAAACGCTATCTCAAGCACTTTTAATTATTTTTAACTCCCGGAGTTGAAGCGATAATATCTAAATTACCCGATAGTTTCCAAGTTGAAACAGTCGCTGGAATAATGAAGTGTTGTCCTTTGGCAAGTGGCCATTCGTTCTCATCAATCATAATAGTCCCTTCACCTTCTAAGACACTTACTAGCGTGTATTTGTTCACTTGATTTAATTTAACTGGTGAGTTAATTAACCAGTGAAAGACGTTGAAGTAATCACTTTCAATTAAGGTAATCAATTCACTTTCGCCAATTTTTTCGACTTTTTGATCAAACGGTGCAATGTGATGCGGAACCGTCGTGACATCAATTGATTGTTGAATATGTAATTCACGCTCATTTCCTTGATCGTCTTTACGGTCGTAGTCATACACACGATAAGTGGTGTCACTACTTTGTTGTGTTTCTAAAATCGTTACACCTGCGCCAATCGCATGCATTGTGCCACTTGGAACAAAGAAGAAATCACCCGCTTTAACTTCCACTTCCTCTAATAATTCTGTCCATTCACCCTTATGAATACGTTCTGCTAATTCTTCACGTGTTTTAGCTGTGTGGCCATAAACAATTTTAGCACCTGGATCAGCATCTATCACATACCAGCATTCCGTTTTTCCTAATTCACCTTCATGTTCTAAGCCATAAGCATCATCCGGATGGACTTGCACTGACAGGTCATCTGCTGCATCGATAATTTTTGTTAATAAAGGAAAAACATCAACTTGTGGGTTGCCAAATAGTTCAGGCTGATTCGTAAATAAGTCAGCTAGTGACTCGCCCGAGAATTCATTTTCAGGTAAAACATGGCCCATACCGTTTGGATGTGCACTAATTGCCCAACATTCTCCTGTTTTGTCACTGGGAATATCATAATGATAAATATCGCGTAATTTAGTGCCACCCCAAATTTTTTCTTGTAAGACTGGCGTCATAAAAATAGGTTGTTTCAACATTGCTCATCCTCTCTCATAAAAAAACATAGTTCTATTATAGAACGTTTTCAAAAAGATTACCACAAAAGTCTAGACATTTAATGAAAAAGAAACAAAAAAAGAGTAAGACTTTTCAGCCTCACCCTTAATCATTAACGATTATTTTGAAAATTTTTCTTCCAATGTTTCCATTGTTGTTTTTAGCCCCACTAACCAAGCCATTGTAATGTAGTTAGTGTATTTTTCTGATTTAGTGATTTTAGCAATATCAGAAACATCTAATGAAGCAAAAACTTTTTTCACTTCCATTGTTTGCGCGTGGTCAGTTACTTTCGCTTCAAACATTGCTTTTACTTCTGGGCTATGCCATTCGTTTAAACCGAAAACATCTGGTGTTGTCGCTTCGTAACCTTTGATTGAAGCAAAGGCGTTGTCGTAATATTTCAAAAGGTTTAATTCACCTTTTTTAAAGTATAAATCCATCGCTTCAACGATACGTGCTGATGATGTTTTTTTCTTCACTAATTTATGAATAGCTTCGGCGTCAGCTTTTTGGCTTAATAAAGCAAAATCTTCAGCGTCTGTCATGTAAGTAGCGACCATTTTTTTGACATAGTTTCTTTGATACTTTAACTTAGGCGTTTTTTCTGTCATTATTCCTTAATTCTCCTTCAACACTCTGTAAATATATAACTAAACTTGTTTTAATCAACCTTTTAAAAGTACCGTATTTTCAAAAAATATGCAAGTGTTTTCGCTTTATTTTCATTAATATCACATTAAGATAGGTCTCACCCCACCACTTTTCACTTCAAGTTAAAATTTACGATCTGCTATTAGCCAAGCAACTAAATGTGTGATAATAGCAATTAAACAACTAGTAACAATTAAAATAATCGGTAGAATTAACTGCATATTTTCTGAGAATAACGACACAGTTTGACAGAAAAAATATGCGCATAGCGCGACTATTAATGTTATTTTAAACGCGTCATAACTTTTCTTAATCGCATAATTAGAGATTAACTCTTCCCGTTCATCTTGCACGCTATACTCTCCTTTATTAAATTGATAGCCTTCTATTCGCCATTTCCTAGCTAATATCATGCGTACCGCGCCCCAAATAATTAACCATAAAATAAACAACGATGTTAACCAACCAGTTTTAATTTGAAATAACATACCTGTTGGTGGATTAACACTTAGTAGCAACGTTTGAGATAATGCTGCCCCGAATAATCCAATCAAAATAATATTACCTATTTGCTCAACAATAATTTTTTTCATGATAATTCCTCCTCTAATTGAAATAATGCATTAATATCAACTTCTAAAACTTTAGCCAGTTGCAATGCTAATACTAGTGACGGTGTATAATTTCCTTTTTCTAACGACACAATGGTTCTTCTAGAAACACCAACTAATTTAGCCAGTGCTTCCTGAGTTAAGCCTGCTTTTTTACGATATTTTATCACTTGATTGCTTATCATCTAAATCCCTCCCAAAAAAGAGAAGTAAACTTCACTTTACACTCAGTATATACTGAGTCAAATGTGAAATCAACTTCTCATTCATTTTCCCATTTTACTTGCTTGATACTCTTTTGAACATTTTAAAATTTCTTCATAAATCGATTGAATACATGGTCGATATTGTGGATGTTTAACATGGTTCGTTACTTTTTCCATCACCTTTTCCTCACGTTCGCTATCTAGAATCTCGCGAGTCTGCGCTTGTTTAATCGCAATGACTTGTTCTACTACTTTCATTCTTTTCTCCAACAACGCGACAATTTGTTGATCAAGTTCATCAATTTGACGACGGGCTTGTTCCATTAGCTATCACTCCTTTTTACTGTTTCATTAGCTCACTTTTTAATTGTTTAAATAATTCTGTTGCATCTCCAATAACCGCTAACGTTTCAGCCCCAACATGATGTGCTTCTTTATTTACTAAAATCACTTGGGCATCTGGCGAACGGTAATCTAAGAGACCCGCGAATGGATAAACACGCAAACTAGTCCCTACTACAACAATCGTATCAGCTTGCATGACTTGACGGATTGCGTGTTGCACGTTGTTTTCGTCCAATCCTTCTTCATAAAGCACCACGTCAGGACGTAATTGTCCGCCACACCCTTCATGAGAGTCACCATCTAAATAGCTGCTCACCGGCACCAACTTGCCACACTGCTGACAATAAACATGATACAAGCTGCCATGAAATTCAATTAAGTTTTTCTGACCAGCTTTTTGATGTAAGCTATCAATATTTTGCGTAATCACACAAACTTCTTGGGCTTTCTCTAACTCCACCATCACTTGATGAATGACATTTGGCAGCGCTTCTGGATGGTATAAATTTTTAACAAATCGGTAAAACTTTTCAGGTTCACGTTTCAAGCACGTATGACTAAGCAAGTACTCTGGTGCCTCAAGACTGGCATAGACACCGTCTAACGAACGATAATCAGGAATACCCGACGGAACCGACACGCCTGCTCCTGTCATGAAAACAAGCTGCTTTGCTGCCTTAATTTTTTCACAAGCTATAGTTATTTTTTCAGTCATGCCCCTTACCTCCCAATATTGTCCCAATACTTATTTCCTAAACCTATTATTTCAAATAATTTCACAAAAAACTAGTCGAGATGTGTATTAATCTAAAAACTTTTTTCATTAATCCTTCAATTAAATTTATGATATGATGAAAACGACTGTAACGTTTGAATAGTGCGACCAAATAAAGGAGGAAAACATGCACCCTTATAATCTACGTGAATTAACTTTAGCGTATGATGAACAACTTTTTTATGAACTGATTTTAACTACTGATGATTATTTTAGCGATTATCAAATGACTATTCCCTCATTGGAGGAAGTGCGTTCTGAATTTTGGTTAGATGTTCCATCAAATACTCAGTTAAGCCAAAAGAAACTCCTTGGTATTTTTTCTGGCAATGAACTTGTTGGCTTTGTCGATGTGCTACTTGATTATCCCGAATCCCAAAGTGCCACATTAGGTTATCTTGTCTTACATCAAAAAATGCGCGAACAAGGTTGGGGTTCCCTTATATATCAGCAAATTGAAACACAGCTAGTACAAAACAATTATCTTCACATGCGACTAGGTGTTATTACCGATAATTTGCCAGCCTATCACTTTTGGGAAAAAATGGGCTTTACACCTTATGACACCATAATTACCGATTATGGCGAACAAACGAACATGCAAAAATCGTTAAAATAAAAAGCGTTGACTTCACGTCAGCGCTTTTTGCTCATCTATTATCCGTCGTAAAAACCTAAAATCGCAATCGCGACCATAATCATCGCAATGACTAAATATTGTTTCACACTTAATTTTTCTTTTAAGAACAATCGTGACCATAACACTGAAATAATGCTATAAGAAGAAATTAGCGGTGCCACAACAATGGCATTACTTGCAATCGCGCCGACATAGAAAAACTGCCCTAATGTTTCAAAACTAGCGGCTAATAGTCGATTTTTCTCTTTCGGGAAAACAATCGACTCACCTTTGACAAATTTCAAGTAAGCCCAACATGCTAATCCAACAAACAAGAAAGTCATTTCATAACTAATTAACGCTTGATCTTCTGACATGAATTGTTTTGTTTCTAAATAATAACCATCTAAAAATGTCCCCATACCGTCAATTAAACAATATAAAATAGGGAAAATAATGGCCATCGCACTCTTACGATATTTTTTATCAACAACGGTCCCTTCTGCAGCTAGTTCTGCATCTGCTTCTTGTTTCTCAAAAATAGATAATAAGAAAATACCGATTGAAATTAAGGCGACTGCTAAAAACTGCATTTTGGTCATTGAACCACCTAAGAACAGGAACGTCAGTAGCGCTGACACTGCCCCTGAGGAGTTACTAATCGGTGATGATACCGATAACTCAATGTAACGTAACCCTTTGTATCCAATCGCCATCGACAAAATATACATGAATGATACTGGTAAATATTTGACTAAATTTAGCCAATCAAATTTAACCCCTTGATAAACCATCATGTACAAAATCGCATGCAGCCCCATCACTAGACCTACCATAATAACGGTACGTAACGCACTATGACTTTCTTTAGGATCATTACCTTTTTTATAAAATAAATCAGCCGTTCCCCATGCAAGAACGGTAATAATTGCTGGTATAAACCACATATTCAATTCCTAACCTTCCATTATAAATTTTTATTATTTATTAAAATTAGCTTATTTTTTAAGACAGGTCAATCTTTCAAATAAAAAATAACAATTACATCCTCTTATCAAATAAAAAAGACAACTAGTACTTGCTAATTGTCTTTTAAAACTAAACCCACCCATGCTTCTAAAAAAGTGATATAACGTCATAAAAAATACACAATAAATCATACTCATGTACGCGAAACAGGGATACAAAATAACTGTGGGATTACCACTGGCTGTCCCCTACAACTTAGCCTACAATATGAAACAATTAGTTTGTTTCCAACTTCTATATCCGACTTTTTTAAAAGTGCGTCCACCCGCTTTGTATGTTATCCCATTAAATCAACTGTCCAGTTTTTCTCTTGAATTTTCGCATCTAACATACGTAATTCTTTAGCAAGGTGATTGATTTTTTTATTCAATTCGACAGGATTCATCGTCAAAATTGTTTTGATTTCAGCTCGAGAAATACGATAATCTTTCTCGGTCATATAATGATAAAGTTTCTGTAAACTATCACGCTCAGTAGCTAGCGTTTTGCGATCAATCAAACATTCAACCAACGTTTTATCGCCAATCTTCACCAATTGGTTGGTTTTTGTGATTTTTTTCAATAACTCATTTGCCATTTGATGAACGTTTTCCAGTTCTTCTAATAAGGCCGTACAATCTTCAAAAGAATTTTCACCTTCTTGAATTTTAACACTTTGTCTAAAGCGTTCAATCAGTTCATATTGCTTATCTTCCAAGGCTTTCTTCTCAATTAATGCTTCTGCTAACTTCATTTTTAGCCACCTCGTTTTCTTTCATCCATTATAACAAAGCTACTGATTTCTGTCCTTTTATTTGAAAAAGATACAACTTATGCGATTATTTCATGACAACTTTCACAAAAAATGTTATGATAGGACGAGAATAAACAATAAAGGAGTAATGAATTATGGTACCAGCAATTATTTATTGGGCATGTATCTTAGTCGGCATCGCTTGGACAGTTTTAACTATCGGTTTATCACTATTCTACTTAGCTAGAAAAGAAAATGGAAACTTATGGGCGTTTGCATTTTTCAACGTATTAGTTGTTATTTTATTAGCAATCATCTTATTTGTTTACAAAAAATGGGATTTTGGAATCTCAACATACAGCTCATTAATCACAAGCTTAATCTGGGCTAACTTAGCATTAACAGTTATTCAAGCCATCTTAGGACGCGTTAAGAAAACTGTCGCTGCTTAATTAACTTAATAAGAACGAGTAAAAACCATGACGGAAAAAGTCATGGTTTTTTTGTCCATTTTATCTTTCAACACTGCCTTTCTAAACATAGCCGTTAAACTAGTTTGTCGAATTTTTCACTTTTTCACTTGACCTCATTCTCTTCTTGCTTTATGATAGTACCTAACAAAACAATTAAATATGCCTCATGATGAGGTAGAGGTCGCGGTAATTAAGAATGATAGTCGAGTTTGAGGAAACATTGACACTATCAGGAGGGAAAACCGCCGAAATGTATACTAGCCTCACTAGTATATGTTGGGACAACAGTTAAGAGCTGTTGGACTGTCTCAGTCTGTGAAGATTGAGTTGCGCTATTTTTGTCAGCTAGGCAATTAGAATGTAAACGTTCAGACCTCATGTATTTATCATGTGGTCTTTTTTTATTGAAAAATTTAGGAGGAAATCTAAATGAGACACTTTTACAGATGGTTCACTGCAATTATTTTATTCACAACAACCCTTACCCTATTTGGTGGAACGAGCTTAGCAGCTGATGACGATAACGTCTTCCGAGTGGGAATGGAAGCTGGTTATCCACCTTTCAACTGGACACAACAAGATGATTCAAACGGCGCTGTGCCGATTGAAGGTTCAAAAGAATTCGCAGGTGGCTATGATGTAGAAATGGCCAAAAAAATCGCAGAAGGTTTAGGTAAAGAGTTAGTCATAGTCAAAACGTCTTGGGATGGTCTACCTCCTGCCCTTACATCAGGTAAGATCGATGCCATTATCGCTGGTATGTCACCAACTGAAGAACGCAGAAAAGCAATTGACTTCACAGAAGCTTATCATGACGCATCATTAGTCATTATGGTAAAAAAAGGTTCTCCTTATGAGCATGCAACGTCACTAAAAGATTTTGCTGGTGCAAAATTAACAGCGCAAATGGGAACACTACACTATGATGCCATTGATCAAATCGAGGGTGTACAAAAAGAATTAGCGATGGGTGATTTCCCCGAGATGCGTGTGGCACTAGATTCAGGGATTATTGATGGCTATGTTTCTGAAAGTGTAGAAGGAAAAACTGCTAAAAAAGTAAATCCTAACTTTGTAGCAGTCGAATTCACAAAAGAAAATGGCTTCCAACAATCAGAAGCTGACTCAACTGCCGCTATTGGTTTAAGAAAAGGTAGTGAATTACGCGAAGATATCAACAAAATCTTGGCAGATATTCCGGTTTCTGAGCGAGAAAGCATTATGAACAAAGCCATCGATCAACAACCTGATACCTCTAACGACTTAAGTTGGTTCGGATGGGTTATGAAAATTGCGAAAGAAAACTGGCCAATGTTCTTACGTGGTGCTGGGATGACGTTATTCATTTCAATCCTAGGAACAATTATTGGAACAGCTATCGGAATGGGAATCGGAATTTTCCGTGCTATTCCAACTCCGAAAAAAGCTGGTAAAAACTTCTTCTACAAATTATTAAATGGCCTATTCTCTATTTATATTGAAATTTTCCGTGGCACACCGATGATTGTACAGTCAATGGTTATCTACTACGGTTTAGCACAAGCGTTTGGTATCAACATGAATCGTACATTAGCAGCGGTTTTAATCGTTTCAATCAACACGGGGGCTTATATGACCGAAATTGTGCGTGGTGGTATTTTCTCTGTTGATAAAGGACAATTTGAAGCAGCACAAGCGATCGGGATGACACATTTCCAAACCATGCGCCACGTCGTGATTCCACAAGTTATCCGTAATATTTTACCCGCAACAGGGAATGAATTTGTCATCAATATCAAAGATACCTCAGTATTAAACGTGATTGCCGTGTCAGAGTTGTTCTTCTCTGCCAAAACAGTAGCTGGTGCGAACTTCCGTTTCTTTGAAACATTCTTCATCATCTGTGTGATTTACTTTGTCATGACATTCTTAGTCACACAAATTTTACGCTACATCGAACGCCGTATGGATCAACCGAAGAAATATTACGCACCATACGCTAACCAAATGCAAGTCCAAAAAATTGAACAAGAATAGAGGGAAACACGATGGAAAACATGATTGAGATTATCAATTTACATAAACAATATGGGGATAACTTAGTTCTTAAAGGCGTAGATTTAGCTATCCAACCTGGTGAAGTAGTAACCATTATTGGTTCATCTGGTTCCGGAAAATCAACGCTACTACGTTGTATTAACTTATTAGAAGAGCCGACTAGTGGTGATATCAAATTTAAAGGCGATAGTATTTTAGCTGAAAACTACTCTTTATCAACTCTACGTACACACTTAGGGATGGTGTTCCAACACTTTAATTTGTTTGATAATTTAGATGTTTTACAAAACTGTGTCGTTGGACAAGTCCAAGTCTTAAAACGTAATCCCAAAGAAGCTGAACAAGTTGCCTTAGCTAATTTAGAAAAAGTTGGCATGCGTGAATTCGCTCATGCCCGTCCCAAACAATTATCAGGCGGACAAAAACAACGTGTCGCGATTGCTCGTGCGCTATCAATGAATCCTGATTGTTTGTTATTCGACGAACCAACCTCAGCCCTTGACCCAGAGATGGTAGGTGAAGTCTTAAAAATCATGCGTGAATTAGCCGACGAAGGTTTAACCATGGTGGTTGTGACACATGAGATGACGTTTGCTCGTGACGTTTCAGATCGTGTGATTTTCATGAACCAAGGCATTGTCGCTGAAGAAGGCACACCAGAAGAAATTTTCAACAACCCTAAAGAAGCACGTACCCAAGAATTCTTAAAACGTGTTTTAGACAACAATTAACAAGCACTAAATAAAATGTGGATAACTTTTACCGAAGTTACCCACATTTTTTTTGCTTATTTTGCCCTTTTTTTCACACTTATACACATTATTAACAAGTTATCCACAAAAACTGTTGATAACTAATTGTGAATAGTGGATAACTTCACTTATCCATTCAATGACTGCTTATTAGCTAGAATATAGCCGAAATTTAATACTTTTTTAAGTAGTCAATTGTTGGATTTCTACTATAAACACGTTATACTTAATAAATCAGAAGATGGAAAGGAATTTTTTATGGATTGGTTTAATATTTTAAAAGCAATTATTTTAGGGATTGTCGAAGGCATCACTGAATGGTTGCCTGTAAGTAGTACTGGACATTTAATTTTAGTCCAAGAGTTTATTAATTTTGACGCACGTCCTGAATTTGTTGAAATGTTTAATGTCGTGATTCAATTAGGGGCAATCTTAGCGGTAGTTATTATTTTCTTCAACAAACTGAACCCCTTCGCTCCTTCTAAGAGTACTGAAGAGCGAAAAGATACTTGGTCACTTTGGTTCAAAGTCGTTGTAGGCTGCATTCCAGCTGGAGTTTTAGGTATTCTATTAGATGATTGGTTCGAGTCAAACTTCCACAAGTTCTTACCAATCGCAATTATGTTAATTTTATACGGGGTACTATTCATTGTTATTGAAAACTTTAATAAAAAACGTACACCCAAAATTAACAACTTCAAAGAATTCACGTATCAAACGGCCTTCTTAATTGGTTTATTCCAAGTATTAGCCTTGATGCCCGGAACTTCTCGATCTGGCGCAACTATTTTAGGGGCTTTATTAATTGGAACATCACGTTTTGTCGCAACTGAATTTTCATTCTTCCTAAGTATCCCAGTCATGTTCGGAGGTAGCTTAGTAAAACTATTAAAATTCTTTAGCGAAGGAACAGGTTTCCAAGGCGACGAATTAACTATCTTATTAGTTGGCTCACTTGTTTCATTCCTAGTATCCATTGTTGCGATTAAGTTCTTATTGAGCTTTATCAAAACCAATGACTTCAAACCTTTTGGCTGGTACCGAATTATCCTTGGTATTATCTTAATTGGTTACTGGATTATTTTCTTATAATCAAAAAGTCTCACTCGCTAATTTAATGGTGCGAGTGAGATTTTTTTGATTACATTTTGAGCAATCGCTTACAATTACGTGTTATAATACTTTTATCTTAATAATTTACGAGGTGACTTATGACAATTTCAGTGCAAGATTTTGGTAACGGAGCAACACTTTATACGATAACTAACAAACATAACGTTTCATTAAGCGCAACTGATTTAGGTGCGCGTATTGTTAAATGGCTAGTACCTACAGCTGAAGGCGAGAAAAATATCGTGCTTGGTTTTGATAATGCGACTGGCTATCAAACAATTGATACTTACTTAGGTTCAACCATTGGACGTGTGGCTGGACGTATTTCTAACGGACAATTCGAGATTGACGGAACTGACTATCAAGTCGAAACGCAAGCAAGTCAAAATAATCATACTCTACATGGGGGACCGGAAAGTTTTGAAACTAAAATTTGGAAAACAGACGTTAATGAAGCACAAAATCAATTAGTGTTTAGTTATCATAGTCCCGATGGAGAAAATGGTTTTCCAGGAAATTTAGAGGTGCAAGTAACTTATACGTTAACAGATGATAATGAATGGGTGATTGATTACCAAGCGACAACCGATAATGCGACACTATTTAATCCTACAAACCATGTTTATTTCAACTTAACAGGGAACCATGAAGAAACCATTCATGAGCATACGTTGCAATTAGCAAGTGACATGTTCGCGGTGATTAACGAAGATGTTACGGTAACTGGAGAAAAACGTGCCGTGGATGGAACGCCTTTTGACTTCCGCCAAGCTAGCAAACTCGCACAAATTTATGACACTAATTACGAACAAAACGTATTAGTGGGTGGTTTAGATCATCCTTTCTTCTTAGAAAAAACAACGGAACCACAAGCCGTTTTAACTAGCCCTTCAGGTGATATAAAAGTTGAAATGCATACAGACGAAGACGCGGTGGTGATTTTCTCTGCTAACTTTGGGCCGGATAAAGAAGATGGAAGTGAAAAAATTACTAACTTCACAGGTATTACCTTAGAAACACAAGCCGCTCCTGGGGCAATCGAATTTGATGGCTTTGGGGATATTGTTTTACGCCCAGGTCAAACCTATCGTTCACAAACAGGCTTTAAAGTTATTTACTAATTCTAAACAAACTCCCTCGGATAAAATACATTGGCGTGTGTTTTATCCGAGGGAGTTTGTTTTTATAACAATAATCCGTATAAAATCTCCGTCTGCGATTTAATTTAACGCCTAACATCCAACAATTTTTACAGCCTTAAACTTGCACCAACCTTTCGTTTATTAAACGATAAAAGAAAACAACAGTAGGTGATGACATGACAAAACAAGAACGATTAGCCTTCGTTAATGAACGTCTCGGTAAAGAACACGTAGTCATTAGAACAAAAACTCCTCAATCGATGAAGCAGTTACTTGAACAACCATTTATCAAAGAAGATTTGGTCGTAATTAATCAATTAAGTGATCCGCCTTATTTAGAATGCTATTTATCTTCTGAGTCACTTGAAGCCTTGCATAGTTTCTTATTGGACAAGCAATCATTCACTTCAGAAGAAATCAGTATCGCCGTAAAAACTAATGGCCTCTCTAATCTATATCCTTTGTAAAACATCATCATATAACGCAAAACCCCAACATAATTCATCATTACGTTGGGGTTTTTATAGTTATCTATTACTATTCAAATAAAACTAAATAATCCTCATATCCTTGTTCTGCCATTTGACTGACTGGCACGAATCGTAGTGCGGCCCCGTTAATACAATAACGCAAACCACCGGCTTCGACAGGTCCATCGTTAAACACGTGACCTAGGTGTGAATCCGATTGACTACTACGCACTTCCGTACGCGCACGGCTTAATTTGAAATCATCTAATTCTTGTAGTGTCGCAATTGGCTTCGTAAATGATGGCCAACCACAACCAGCATCATATTTATCTAATGAACAAAATAACGGTTCGCCTCCAACGATATCCACGTAAATCCCTTGTTCATCAAACTGATCATACTCACTTGAATATGGCATCTCCGTTCCACTTTCTTGTGTTACCTCATATTGTAAAGGTGTTAACGTCACCTTTAATTCTTCTTTTGATGGTTTACTCATAACAATCCCAACCCCATTTCTGTTTCGTTAGAAACTTTTCAACAATTCATTGACTAATCCCACTGGAAAACCAACAATGGCATAATAGTCGCCCTCAATTTCTTTAATAAAAATTGACGCACCACCTTGAATGCCATAAGCACCCGCTTTATCCATCGGCTCCTCACTAGCAACATAGTCATTAATTTGATCGTCATCTAAAGGATAAAACGTCACGCTCGCTTGTGCAAGTTTGGTGATTTGCTTGTCTTTAGACATTAAAGTTAAGCCCGTTAAGACATCATGTGTGCGATTAGAATAGCGTTGTAACATCGCTTTAGCATCTTCTTTATCAACAGGTTTCCCTAAAATTTCACCATCCATCACCACGACCGTATCACAACCTATTACTAAATGATCCGGATATTGGTTAAAAATATGCGCTGCTTTTTGTTCTGCCATTTGTGTGACATACACTTCAGGTGTGATACCTGGTGTGACTGTTTCATCAATATCAGCCGGCTGTACCTCAAAATCTGATGTAATGTGGGCTAGTAATTCTTTTCTTCTTGGTGATTGTGAGGCTAAAATAATTTTTTTCATTTGCTTCTTCCTTATTCATGATAATGTTCCATTGAAAACAAATTAATGTGGATCTTGAATGCGTTTGAACATTTTTTCCATTTCCTTATTTGTAAAATGGACTAGCACTGGACGCCCATGCGGACAATTATAAGGGTTTTGACATTTAGCCAAATCTTCTAATAGTTGGCGTGCTTGGTTAGGTTCCAAATGATGATTCGCTTTGATTGATTTTTTACAGCTCATCATAATGGCGGTATCTTCTCGGAACTTGGCGACACTAACTTTGCCAGTATGCAGTAAAGTCTCAATCATCTCACGAATAATTGCTTCTTCTTCACCTTTCGGGTACCAAGTCGGATGCGAACGCACGATGAAACTATTGCTACCAAATGCTTCCAAATGAATCCCAACTTCTTGAAGAAGGCTTTCTTTTTCTTGAATTTTGAGTAAATCTGAACGCGGATACTCTAAGACGATTGGAATTAAGAGTTCTTGTAAATCGGAACCGACATCACCAATTTTTTCACGGTAATATTCGTACTTAATCCGTTCTTGGGCAGCATGTTGATCGACAATAAATAACCCTTCTTCACTTTGAGCAAATAAATAAGTTCCATGCATTTGACCAAAATATTCTAAATGAGGGAAAGCTTTTTTAGTTGGTTCATTCACATCCGTTAACTCTAGGACTGGTGGTTCTGATGTAACATGTTTAGACTCAATCGCCACTTCTTCACCAAACGGCTGTGCTAATTTTTCTAGTGAAACGTGAGCAATATCCACGATACCACTGCCCATACTTGTTGAATGAACGGTTGGTTTATGAATCTTTGTTGGTGAGGTTGGCACAATCGGCGTGGACTCAGCTTCTACCTCAGCTAGTAACGTGTTTGGTTCAGCAACAACCGGTGGCACGTCATTGGCAACTTTTTGTTTATCAACATAGAAACGGCCACTGGTGGCATCATAGGTTAGACCCGTTTTACCGATAGTAGCAGAACGCAGTGGCTGCTCCATTGGTGATGTCACGGAATTGGCACTACTTTTTAGCTCATTTAACCTTGCTTGAACTTCTTCACTCGTTAAACTTAATTGCTCAACCGGCTTTTCTTTCGGTACTTTTTTCTTAAAAATATCTTTGGTATCAACTTGTGGTACGAGGCGTTGTTCTTCGAAAACGGCTTTAATACTTGTTTCGATTAAGTGCATCAATTCTGGTTCTTTACTTAAACGAACTTCTTGCTTAGTCGGATGAACGTTGACATCGACCAATAACGGATCCATTTCAATTTGTAGGACGGCAATTGGGTAACGGCCAACCATTAATTTCGAACCATACCCCGCGATTATTGCTTTATTAAGCGCAAAGTTACGAATGTAGCGCCCGTTAATAATAATTGAAATATATTGGCGACCAGCTCTCGTTAGTTCAGGCAGCGAGACATAACCGGATACTTTAAAATCTAAGTCTTCACCTGCGACAGCTAACATTTTTTTTGCTGTGCTAACACCGTAAATCCCCGCAATCGCTTGTTTCAAATCACCATTGCCTGTAGTGCGCAGCATTTGATTACCATCATGAACGAGACGAAAAGCAATATTGGGATGACTCATGGCTAAGCGATTCAATAAATCGACAATGTTTGATAATTCTGTTTGTAATGTCTTCACATATTTTAAACGTGCTGGTGTGTTATAAAATAAATCAGCAACCGTTATATTTGTCCCTTTACGTAGTGAATGAGGTTTGTGTTCCTTGACCTTACCACCCTCAAGATAAACATAGCTACCTTCCTCTTCGCCCGTCGATGTTTCTAAGGTGAAACGTGAAACAGACGCGATACTCGGTAAGGCTTCACCACGGAATCCTAATGTCTTAATTCTAAACAGGTCATCTTGGGTCAAAATTTTACTAGTGGCGTGGCGTTTAAAAGCATTCAAGACATCATCAGCAGCAATGCCTTCACCATTATCAATCACTTGGATTTTCTTTAGGCCAGCTTCTTCTAAATTAATATCAATTTGTGTGCTACCAGCATCAATCGCATTTTCAACTAGCTCTTTGACAACCGAAGCGGGACGTTCAACGACTTCACCGGCCGCGATTTGATTGGCTAGTTGTTCTGAAAGTTCTTGAATTTTGCTCATAGCTTAGCCCCCTATCCTTTTAATTGACGTTGCCATTCATTAATTAACGTCATAGCTTCAAGTGGCGTCATATTTAAGACATTCGCATTTTTTACTGAATCTAAAACAGCGGATTCTTCCGAACTGACTTCATCAAACAATGACAATTGGCCGACTTCCATCACTGGTTCTTCAGCCACAACTGGTGTTTTAACAACTGGTTCTGGAGGAGCTGGCATTGTTAGGCTTGACGTTTCACCTGAATTTTTTTTCTCCACATGATTGCCTTCCAAATGAGACAAAATCACACTCGCACGTTCTAATAAAGGTTGTGGTAAGCCGGCTAACTTCGCCACGTGAATTCCGTAACTTTTATCAGCTGGACCGTCCATCATTTTGTGTAAGAAGACGACATCCCCATCTTTTTCAACCGCGCCGACGTGAATATTTTCAAGCCCCGCTAACGTTTGATCTAAATCAGTTAGTTCATGGTAATGCGTTGAGAATAATGTTTTGGCACCAACTTCTTGATGAATATATTCGACAATCGCTTCGGCTAACGCCATCCCATCATAAGTGGCAGTTCCACGGCCAATTTCATCGAATAAAATCAAACTTTGTGGGGTCGCGTGACGTAGTGCTTCATTGGCTTCCATCATCTCAACCATGAACGTACTTTGTCCCGAAATCAAGTCATCTGATGCGCCAATTCGGGTAAAAATTTGATCAAAAATTGGCATCATCGCTGATTCAGCTGGCACAAAACAACCCATTTGCGCCATAATCACCGTTAAGGCTAATTGACGCATGTAGGTACTTTTACCTGACATGTTTGGACCAGTAATTAAGAGAATCATCGTTTCTGGATCCATTTTGACTGTGTTCGGCACGTATTTTTGATGGCCCAGTACTTTTTCAACAACTGGATGACGACCTTCTATTAAGCTTAATTCTTTTCCGGCCTCAACCATCGTTGGACGAACATATTGATATTTCTCACTAACACTCGCAAAACTTTGTAAGACATCAATCGCTGAAACTGCTTTGGCTAACGTTTGCAGACGCTCAATGGATTCTTTGATTACTTCTCGGACTTGTAGGAATAATTGATATTCTAAACTTTGCGATTTTTCTTCTGCTTCTAAAATAAGACGTTCTTTTTCTTTTAGTTCTGGTGTAATAAAACGCTCAGCATTCGCTAACGTTTGCTTGCGGTCATAGCGATTTTCTGGGACTAAGTCTAACTGGCTCTTAGTCACTTCAATGTAATAACCAAAGACACGGTTAAAACCTATTTTTAGCTTCTTAATCCCTGTTTCTTCGCGTTCATGGGCTTCTAACTCGGCAATCCAACGTTTGCCATTGGTCATCGCATCACGATAGACATCTAACTGTTCATTGAAACCACTCTTGATGACATTGCCTTCTGTAATCGCAAGTGGTGCGTCTTCATCGATGGCTTGTTCAATCAAGTCAACGACATCAGTGACTGGGTCTAAATCGACTAATAATTCAGCCCATTCACCTTGATTTATGCCTTCTAACAATTCACGAATCATCGGAATTTGTTGGAGTGACACTTTTAATTGCAATAAATCACGACCGTTGACAGAACCATACGCCACACGCCCTGCTAAACGTTCTAAATCATAAACATTTTTTAATGCTTCTTGTAAATCTAAGCGTTCAAAATAAGCATTTAATAATGACTCCACCATATTTTGGCGAGCGGTAATTTGACTCGCTTGAATCAAGGGGCGATCTAGCCACTGTTTTAATAAACGACCACCCATCGCCGTTTTTGTTTCGTCTAATAGCCACAAAAGCGTTCCTTGTTTTTTGCCAGAACGAATCGACTGACTTAATTCTAAATTGAATTTTGAATAGTGATCCAACTTTAAAAAGTGCGCTGGTTCATAGCTTTCAGCCTGTTGTAAATGACCTAAGCTACGTTTTTGTGTCGTACTTAAATAGGCTAATAAACGTTCTACGACCATGCGTTGCGTGTCATCTTTTAAATTCTCTGATAAATACGCGACTTCAGTCGTCGAAGTACTTTCTAATTGCGTTGAAAATAAAACATTCAAACGTTGGGTTAATTGTTGTTTTAGTGTCTCACTAATCTCACTTGCTAACACAACTTCCTTGGTCTGTAAGCTGCTGCATTCATTTAGTACACTATCGTCTTGCTCAAGCGTACTCGTTTTTAATTCACCGGTACTTAAATCCACATAGGCAAAGCCGTATTTTTGTACATTATCATCAAAATAAAGAGCAGTTAGATAATTGTTATCTTTGGCATCTAACCCTTTTGATTCCATAAAGGTTCCAGGTGTAATTAAACGGACGACTTCACGTTTGACCATTCCTTTGGATTCTTTGGGGTCTTCGACTTGCTCACAAATCGCCACTTTATAACCTTTTTCAATCAAGGTATCAATATATCCTTGCGCTGAATGGTACGGAATTCCTGCCATTGGGATTGGGTTTTCGGCGTTACGATTGCGACTTGTTAACGTAATTTCTAAAATTTGTGAGGCATTGGTCGCATCCTCATAAAACATTTCATAAAAATCTCCCAGACGGTAAAAAAGAAAGGCATCAGGATACTGTGCCTTGATACCTAAATATTGTTCCATCATTGGAGTTAATTTAGCTTGTTTAGACAAACGGATTCACTCCTTCTATTCCTTTTCATTTGATTGATAGTTAGTCAACGCGTCTTCAAATTTGAGCGTTAACGCGATATTAACCTCTTTTTCAATCAAATTGGTCACATATTGTAATAAATCATTAGCTTCAATTAAGCGTTGACGATACGTCACAACTAACGGATGGTCTTCAAATTCTCGCATTAACTCATCCGCTTGTTTAATTGCTTCTTGCTCAGCAACTGGTTTGCCGTAATGCGCAAATTTAACTGCTTGTTTTTGCTGAAACTTAATCGCTTCAGCTAGCTCTGACAATTTAGGATGGTTCTTAGCTTGTTCTTCAATTGTTTTATAATCGATAATCACCGGGTTTTCAGCCAGCTCTGCTAATAAATCTTGCAACGCGGCCTCAACCGTTTGTTCCATTTGAAATTTATCTGCTTCACTCATGACGTTTCTCCATTTTTCTACTTATCTAAACGGATGATCTTCGTTAATCAACCCACTTGTAATTTTCGTTGCTTTACCTGTCTTATCATTAATATCAATCACACAGTAGGATAAAATGCCACGGCCATTCTCCACCACTTCAAAACGATGTGGTAAGGCGGTGATAAATTTATTAATCACGTTATCACGCTGCATCCCTAGAATCCCGTCGTAAGGACCTGTCATCCCAACATCGGTTAAGTAGGCTGTGCCTTGTGGTAAAATACGGGCATCAGACGTTTGAACATGGGTATGCGTGCCGACTACCGCTGAAACTTGGCCATTTAAAAACCAACCCATTGCTTGTTTTTCACTCGTTGTTTCTGCATGAAAATCAACGAAAATAAACGGCGTACGTTCACGGGCTTCAGCTACTAACGCTTCAATCTTAGTAAACGGATCGTCAATTGGCGTCATAAACGTGCGACCTTGTAAATTAATGACCGCTAATTCAATCGCATTCACTTTCACATAGACAATCCCTTGACCGGGCGTCGTTGCTTCTGGAAAATTGGCTGGACGAACCATTTTAGGCGCTCGCTCAATAAATTCAAAAATTTCACGATTATCCCAAGTATGATTCCCAAGGGTTACCACATCAGCCCCATCTTGTAATAATTTTTTATAAATTTTCTCAGTAATCCCACGACCACCAGCGGCATTTTCACCGTTTACAATCGTCACCTGAGGTTTTTCTTTTTGTTTTAACTTTGGAAGATATTCCGTAATTAAGTCTCTTCCTAAAGACCCAACTACATCTCCGACAAATAATATGCGCATTTACGCTTCCTCTTCTCTTTTAAGCATCATGTCTTATTTTATCAATAAATCGGCGTAATTAAAAGTAAAGAAAAAAGAGAGCTGACTCAATCAGTTCCCTCTCTTTCTGTTTATTGTATTTTTTTACTCAACCTCACGCCATTGTAGCCGTTGTCACTTGTTCACTAGCAGCTACTACATGTTCGTTAACTGTTGAAAGATTAGATACTTTATCCATATTCGTCACAACAATCACAATCGTCGAAACAGTATTTGTTTCTGCTAATTTATCTAAGTTCATGTTCGCTAATTTCGTTTCAGGGGTGATAGCTTGTCCTTCTGATACAAATACCTCAAATGGTTCGCCTTTTAATTCCACAGTATCGATCCCCATATGTACTAAAACTTCTAGGCCTTCCGCTGTTTCAATAGTAATCGCATGCTTAGTTGGGAAAACACTCACCACTTTACCCGTAACTGGTGCGTAAACCTCTTCTGTTTCTGGTTTTACCGCATAGCCATCTCCTAATAATTTACCTGAGAAAACACCATCCCCAACTGACTCTAACGGCATAACTGTTCCTTGTGCTACAGCATGAAATGCCACAACCTCTTCTTTTTTCTTTTTCTTAAAAATACCAAACATAATCTATGTCCTCCTACTATTATTAATTTTTATGATCAGATGTTGGCACCTGATTTTTTAAACGTTCCACATGTAACGTTAAATAACCAATTTCTTCATTTGGAATAATGATATTATAATAATTCATAATCGTTTCTGTCACTTCACACGCAATTTGATAGCTCTCTAAATACTTTGTTTTAATAATCGCGAGTACGTCCTGATCCATACTATGTAACTTCCCTTGATAGACTCGTTCAATCGCATAGCGCAAATGTAAAACCAAGCGCGAGTAATCCAAACTGTTAGCCATTTGAGAAAAATCAATCGCCAAACGTTCGCCAATTAGTTCAATCATTTCAGAAACAATTGTGACTTCACGTAAACTTTTGCTTGTGTTACTTTTACCATTAATAGCACTGTGAAAATGGAGTGCAATATAAGCGGCTTCATCAAGTGGAAATTCGAGGTCAAATCGTTTTTTTAGATGTCTCACTGCCCATTCGGCCATTCTAAATTCATCGGGATACATGATTTGAATTTCATTCAATAATTTATTTTGCATCACAATGCCTGATTTCATTCGCTCAACTGCAAACGCAATGTGATCAGCTAACACAAGATGAACATGTTCATTCATATTCAAATTCAACGTTTTTTCTGCTTCTGAAATAATTTCTTCTGACACAATAAAATATTCTGGCTGGATGTGTTCCAGTAATTGCATCATTTTACTTTTGCTCTCATCGTTCACATAAATACGTTCTACTTCATCAGGTTTAATCAAATCATGACGTTTACGAGCAAAACCTATGCCCTTTCCCGTTACAATTTTATCTTGTCCCTCATCATTTACTAACACTGCATTTTGATTAAATACCTTTACGACTTTCATTTAATTTCTCCTTAAATAAAAAACTAGCCACGGAAATAAGAGCTTGCCTATCAAATCAAGTCCCCTTAGTTCCATGCCTAGTATTATCCAGTCACATGTCTATTAATAGTTAAATTATAACGTTTTCCGTTCAAAAATCAAGTTTTTTTATTGATTAATGGTTCTAACTAAATGAACTTCTTTACAAAAACCACGAAAGGCATTATAAACACGTTTAGCTCGGGAATAATTTTGGCAAAGGCCGAAAACGGTTGGTCCACTGCCACTCATCAACGCTGCATCTGCACCGTACTTCATCATTTTTTCTTTTATTTCACGAACAACCGGTCGACGTTGCATGGTCGCACGTTCCATTGAATTCCCCATCAAGCTAATCATCTTATCGTAATCTTGCTCAAGAATACTTGCTTTTAACCCTGGAATATCTGGATGTTCAATACCCGTCATATCAAAGTCAGCAAAAATTTTGCGAGTAGACACACTGAACTGGGGCTTAACAATTACCACCCAACATTGTGGCATTGGAGGTAAAGGCTCTACAATTTCACCACGTCCAGCTACAAAAGCCGTGGTCCCATGCACGCAATAAGGAACATCTGTCCCTACATTAAAACCAATATCACTTAGTTCTTGTTTACTTAAACCTAAACGCCATAGTTTATTGACACCACGTAATACTGCCGCAGCATCACTACTACCTCCACCTAGACCAGCAGCTACAGGAATCGTCTTTTTAATTTCAACAGACAGTCCTTGCTTGATACCAAACTGTTCTTTGACTAACGCTACCGCTTGATAGACATTATTTTTCTCATCGACTGGTAAAAACGTTGCATTGGTTCTGACGATAATTTTATCTTGCGGTAATTCATTGATAATCAGTTTATCTGCTAAATCAACACTCGCCATAATCATCTCCAAGTCATGATAACCATCAGGACGTTTCCCTAGAATATCTAGGCCTAGATTGATTTTAGCTGGCGCTTTTTCAATGATTTCCATAGCCCTCAATCCTTACTAAAGTTTATTAAGTTCATGATAACATATTTTTAATAGAGAAAAACAAAAAAAGCTAGGTATACTTTATAGTAACAAGGATAAATCATCTTCAATCATTAAAACCAGTAATCCGAATCAGTATCATCATCAAAAGCCTCTGGCAGTTCTTCTGAATCCAGTAAATAGTCTCCTATTTCTATCAAAGCTATTTCAAGTGTAGGGAGATTATTAGTCATCTCAATTTTTATATTAAGTTCATGACATAAAGCCCATAAAGCTTCTTTCAACACTTCTAAGCGAAGATATATCTTTTTAGGTTTTCCAAAATCAACAACATAATTATAGAGTAAACATTTTAAATTACCTATAACTACTTCGACATCATTAAACATCTCCATGGCTACTATTAAGCTTGAATGACGTTCTGCAACAGCTAACATCGGAAAATACTGACCATTTTCTGAGGTACTTGTATAAAAATAAGTTATTTCTAATTCGTGATTTATTTTAGGATGGTTACTTATTTTATTTAGTTCATATTTCTCCAAATCACTTAAAGGTGTTGGCATTTTAACGACGGAAGCCTTAGGATATTGAAAATTTTCTAAACTTTCAAAACTTTTGCCTGTTGCTAAATTCATTTTAGTATGTAACCATTTTTTTGAATGAAGTGAAGAGTTAAAATTAAATATACCTTGTTCAATTTTTTTTGATAAATTTAAATAGCCCCGCATAACTTGTTGCATTACTTCAATTTCTTTACTTGTAGGTACCTTCCCGTCAAATCCAATTTGATTAGACTCTGCTATTATCCAGTTGCCATCTCCTCGAAAGCTAACACCTAATTGCTTCATCACCTGATAACTCACTTTCGACACTTCGTAGCGATTACCAAAATAAACCATTAAACATTCTACCGACGCAAGATCATAGGAAAAGGCGTCGACAACTTTTGATGTCCCGTGATGCATATCTTTTAAAAATAATTGCGATTTAATTGTTGGAAAAATACTAACACCAACTAGCGTACCCTTACTTATTCCTATTCTAGCAACGATTGGTTGTTGCTTATCATCAAAATTAAAAACCACATATTTATTGTTAAAAATATCTAAATGTTGTGTGTTTTTTAACTTCTTCGCTATTTTATACATTTCTAACCATTTTTCTTTATCAACCATCGGAGCACCTCTATTATTTAATGTCTATTTTCTTACTAATATAACATTATTCAACCAACAAAAACAGGTGAAAGATATCATTTATCTCTCACCTGTTACTTTAAATATTTATCTTACGAGTTAGAACTTTGCTTAATCCGGCTTTCGAACGCAGTCCTTCGGAAATAGCTCTTAACAGTTTAAAAATTTGAGAAACAATTTTTAACTGTTCTTCGATATTTCTCAGGCCTAAACGCGTCCTCAAGCACTTTCTAGTTTCGATGCATTTTGAATTCTAGGAACAGATCGTTATAAATACCTAAATATTCTAAGCCTAAATCTTCATAGACTTCTAAGTTATTAACGGTTTCATCGCTTGGATAAAACTGTTCATCACTTGTGATTTCTTCTGGCATGATGGCCATTGCTTCTTTGTTAGGTGTTGCATAACCGATGTACTCGGCATTTTGAGCGGCATTTTCCGGTTCTAACATGAAGTTAATGAAATCATAGGCACCGTCAATATTTTTAGCTGTTTTAGGAATGACGATATTATCAAACCATAAATTTGACCCTTCACTTGGAATGACATAATGTAAATGTTCATTACTATCAACCATTTCAGCTGCTTCCCCAGAGAAGGTTACGGCAACGCTTGCTTCTTCATTAATCATGTACATTTTAATTTCATCAGCGACGATAGCCTTGACGTTATCAGTTAATGTGCTTA
Organism: Vagococcus zengguangii; assembly: GCF_005145005.1. Lineage (NCBI taxonomy): Bacteria > Bacillati > Bacillota > Bacilli > Lactobacillales > Enterococcaceae > Vagococcus > Vagococcus zengguangii. The sequence goes on along the minus strand of NZ_CP039712.1, from coordinate 215,256 downwards.
ACTTCTTAGACGCCGCTAACAGCTCGTCTTTATCCGTACTATTTAATGACTGACCGTTACTGTTTAAAGCTAAGCCTATCACTTCACGAGCTCCGTCGATTAACATCAAACTGTCATGTAATTCTGGTTTCCATAAATCATCCCAGTGTTGAATATCGTCTTCTGAAAATTGTTTGTCATTATAAACAATCCCTAGCGTCCCCCAAAAGTAAGGAATAGAATATTGATTATCTGGATCAAAGTCTAAGTCCATAAAACGCGGATCAATCGCTTCAATTCCTTTAATTTTTGAGTAATCCAATTTATGAAGCATATCCTCTTTCATCATCTTTTGGATCATGTACTCACTTGGAATCGTTAAATCGTAAGACGTCCCACCTTGTTTGATTTTAGTAAACATCGCTTCATTGGAATCAAAGGTTTCGTAACTTACTTTGTAACCTGTTTGGTCTTCAAATTTCCCAATTAACTCTGGGTCAATGTAATCACCCCAGTTATAAATCGTTAAAGTGTTACCACTAGTATGTCCTTGCGCTGTACGCATATGACGACTAGTGAAAAATAAAATCACAATGATGGCAAGGATGCCGATTAATAAAACTTTTAATTTTTTCATAGTAAGTCTGCCACCTCGTTTTGTTTCTTACGATTCACACGTTGTTTTTTTGTGGTGTTTTCTTGACTGATGAAATAATAACCTGCAACTAATAACATCGAGAACAAGAATAACAACGTACTTAAGGCATTAATTTCTAAACTAATCCCTTGACGAGCACGTGAGTAAATCTCAACAGCTAAGGTTGAAAAACCATTTCCGGTTACAAAGAATGTCACGGCAAAATCATCTAACGAATACGTAAAGGCCATAAAGTAGCCCGCGATAATCCCTGGTGTAATGAACGGTAAAATAACTTTATGAATAATTTGCCAGTTAGTTGCACCTAAATCTTTTGCTGCATCAACTAACGATGGATTCATTTCTTTTAGTTTTGGTAAAACCATTAGCACCACAATTGGAATACTGAACGCAATATGTGATAGCAACACTGATAAGAAGTTTAAACTAATACCTAGTAATGTAAAGAAGATTAAGAAACTAGCCCCGATAATAACATCAGGCGACACCATTAAAATGTTATTTAAACTTAATAATAAATTACGGCGTTCTACTTTCTTCGTATAGTAAATCATCATTGCTCCAAATGTTCCGATAACCGTTGCGATTAACGCTGATAAGAACGCTAGTAAAAAGGTATCTGCTACAATCAGTAACAAACGTTTATCTTCAAATAGAGCTTGGTAATGTTCCAACGTAAAGCCTGTGAAACCATTCATATCGCCACCGGCATTGAACGAGTAAAACGTTAAGTAAATAATCGGTAAATATAAAATCACAAATACTAACACTAAATATAAATTGGACCACTTAAATGATTTTTTCATTACTTCACTTTCACTCCTTTACGTTTTTTCTCACCAGTTAAGGTCATGATCAGTAACATTGCCACAATCAAGACGACCCCAATCGTTGAACCCATTCCCCAGTTTTGAGTCACCATGAAATGTTGTTCGATGGCTGTACCAAGAGTAATAACACGATTACCACCAATTAAGCGCGTTAACATGAACAAGCTTAGTGATGGGATGAAGACCGCTTGTACCCCACTTCTCACGCCGTTCATTGATAACGGAAAAATAACACGACGGAACGTTTGCCAACTATTTGCTCCTAAATCACGACTAGCACTAATTAACGACGGGTTTAACTCTTCTAACGCATTAAAAATGGGAATAACCATGAACGGAATTTCGATATATGCCGCCACTAAAATAAAACTCAAGTCAGTAAAAAGAATTTGCTGACGACCTAACCCTAGGAATGATAAGAAGTTATTCACACTTCCGTTAATACTAAAAATCCCGATAAAAGCATAGGCTTTTAATAATAAGTTAATCCATGTAGGTAAAATAATTAACATTAACCATAGCTGTTTATGTTTGGTTTTGCTTAATAAATACGCCGTTGGATAACTAATTAACAATACAACTAACGTGATAATCCCCGCATAAATTAGTGAGTTCAATGTCATACGTAAACTTGTACCAGACGTAAAATAGTTTTTGTAGTTTTCTAAGGTGAAACCACCACTACCATCTAAAAATGAATAATAGACGATTAACAAGACCGGTGCGATAACAAATAATAACAACCATAGAACATAGGGAACCGAATAAATTCGTTTTGTTTTTGTCACGGTTACGCCTCCTCTTGCTCTTCGTAGCTTTCTAAACGAGCATCGAATTCTTCTTCAGTTTCACCAAAACGCATTACGTGAATATCTTCTGGTTCAAAGTATAAGCCCACTTCTTCGCCTTCAATCGCTTTACGCGTTGAATGAACGACCCACTCATTACCGTCTTCATCGTAACAAACAATTTCATAATGAACGCCACGGAATAATTGCGTATCAACTTTAACTTTCAGTTTACCTTTTTCAACCGTTGTAATGAAGATGTCTTCCGGACGTAATACCACTTCAACTGGTTCGTTCTTACGCATCCCACCATCGGCACACTCAAATTCTTTCCCAACGAATTCTACTAAGTTATCATCTTTCATAATCGCTTCAACAATATTACTTTCACCAATAAAGTCAGCTACGTAACGGTTAATTGGTTCATCGTAAATATCAACAGGCGTGCCACTTTGAACGATTTCACCTTTATTCATTACAAAAATCTCATCGCTCATCGCCAACGCTTCTTCTTGGTCATGCGTAACGAAAATAAACGTAATCCCTAAACGTTTTTGTAATTCACGTAATTCATATTGCATGTCTGTACGTAGTTTCAAGTCAAGTGCTGATAATGGCTCATCAAGCAACAATACTTCTGGTTCGTTTGCTAAAGCACGCGCGATAGCAACACGCTGACGTTGTCCACCTGACATTTCGCTAATTTCACGGTTTTCAAAACCGGTTAACTGTACCATTTTTAGAACTTCAGTTACTTTCGCCTCAATATCTTTCTTCGGCATTTTCTTTAAGTTTAAGCCAAAAGCAATGTTATCAAACACATTTAAATGCGGAAATAACGCATAATCTTGGAAAACTGTGTTTACTTTACGTTTGTTAGCGGGAATATCATTGACACGCTTACCTTCTAAACGAATATCTCCTTTGTCAGCCTCAATAAATCCGGCAATCAGACGTAAAATCGTTGTTTTACCACAACCTGAAGGACCTAATAAAGTATAAAATTTTCCTTGTTCAATATCGAAACTCACATCTTTTAATACCACTTGCCCGTCGTATTCTTTGCGGACATCACGAAAAGTAATAATGTTATTTGACACGTTTCCCCGACCTCTTTTCTTATAAATAGGATTCTGTCGCCACCAATAGTAAACGACTAGTTCCTTGATAGTTATTTTTTATTTGATGCTTTTCTGTTGCTTGATAATAGATTGTTTCGCCAGCACGTGCATAATAACGACGCAAACCAATTTCAATACATACTTCGCCTTCCATTACGTAAGCAAACGTATCTGAAAGAGACGGATCAAATTCTTTGTACTCACCCTGCTCTTCCAACGTTAGAAAAATCGGCTCCATATCATTTTCATTTGATTCCGGCACCAACCACTCAATTTGATATTTCTTTTCTTCATCAACAAACGACGTACGATCTTCTTCCTTGTAGACGACTGTTTGTTCACGTTGCTCTTCATTAAAAAAAGCTTGCGGTGTTGAGCCCAATACTTCTAACAATGTAAAGAACGTTTCCATTGAAGGTGAACTTAAATCGCGTTCTAATTGACTAATATAACCTTTTGTTAAATCTGTCCGTTCACCCAACTCTTCTTGAGTCAAACCTTTCTGAACACGCAGATTTTTTATTTTCTGGCCAATATCTATGATAAGTAGTCCTCCATTCCCAAAAGTTAAGTATTCCTAAACTTCAACTCACAAAAGTTTTATAATACTAAACTTCATGTTTACAATAAAATGATTATACAAGGCAATCAACGATTTTTCAAATAAAATTTGATGAAATCCGTTCGCTTTTTCCATTTTTTTCTAATATACTATTGTTATAAAATAAAAAAGGAGAATAATAATGACTTATCAATGTTTAGAATTTCAAAAAGACGAACTTTCTGGAAAAGTGATCCCTGTTTTAACGAAGAAAGATGTAAGCGCTACACAAGAAGAGGAGGTACAAATTAAGGTCCACTATTCTAGTGTCAATTATAAGGATGCCTTAGCCTCTGATCATGTAAAAAATGGTGTTATTGCCCACTATCCATTAGTTGGAGGAATTGATTTAAGTGGGGAAATTATTAACTCAAAAGATGAGCGTTTCAAAGTAGGGGATCGAGTCGTTGTTACCGGTTATGGTCTTGGGGTTTCCCATCCAGGTGGCTACAGTGAAATTGCACAAGTCCCTGCTGATTGGGTGACCAAACTACCAAGTAACTTAACAACTAAAGAAGCAATGATTTACGGTACAGCGGGAATTACTGCCGCGCTTTCTATTGAAGCTTTATTAAAAAATGGTTTAGCAGAAAATTTCGATGCCCGTCTTTTGGTAACGGGTGCTACTGGTGGCGTCGGAAGTTTAGCAATTTCTATCCTAAACCACATGGGCTATCGCAATATTAGTGCTCTGTCTCGTAAAAAAGGCACTGCCGATGATTACTTATTACGGATCGGTGCACATCACATTGTTACACTTGAAGAACTAACACCTGAAAAAGTCCGTCCTTTAATGAAACAACAATTCGATTTTATTTTAGATGCGGTAGGTGGTGAGCAACTCATCATTCTACTACCTCAACTGGCTTATGGCGGTTGTATCACACTATGCGGGAATGCAGCAGGAATTAAATTAAATACGACTGTCTTACCATTCATCCTACGTGGTATCTCCATGATTGGGATAGACTCTGTCAATATTACGCCTGAAAAACGTGAGCACATGTGGGAGATGCTGGCCAATAAGATGAAGCCCGATACATTAGAGACCTTTGTGAAAGATGAAGTATCATTGGAAAAACTACCAGCAACGTTTACACAATTATTGGATGGTACGATGGTTGGAAGATATTTAGTTACTTTATAACGAGCAAACTCTTAGCCATACAACGATAACTCGTTGTACGGCTTTTTTTAGTGAAGTTAGTTGGTTGTCACCATCCGAAACCATAGTTATTTAATGCAAACTAAAATAACGAACTATTGCCAATTCAACTGGAAATATATCATTTTTTAATATACACAATCCTTATGATATGATTATTATAATGAGGAGGGTATCTTTATGAAATATTTATTACAAGAACGTATGAATAAGATATTGATGATGATTTATGAAAACGATGTTGTCCCTCTTGCTGACATTATGAGCCAGTTCAACATTTCTGATCGTACCATTCGCAACGATATTAAAGAATTAAATGCTTATTTAGAAAAGTATGGTGCAAAAATTGTATTGCTAAGAAAAAAAGGTTATACCATTGAGTCTAAAAAAAGGTTGGATGCTCTGTATCATGATATCAGTCAACACGAGCAACACCATCTGTCCGTTGACTCACTTGAAAATCGCATTTTTTTAGTTATTAACTACTTACTGAGTCAAACAGATTACTGTTCCATGGCAGAATTATGCCGCGTTGTTTACGTTAGTCCTTCCACGATGACCAGCTATCTACGCACAATCAAAGAAAATTTGGAACGCTATCATTTAACGTTATTATCCAAAAATAATCTTGGTTATAAAATAACTGGTTCCGAACAAGATTTTCGTCGTTACATTTTTGACTACTTAATTGATAAAAACGCCCCCAATTACATGACCATTTTTTCGCCTTATGAAATGACCCTGTTTAATCATGTCGACTTGGAGAATCTCTACAATATTAGCTTAACGTACTTCCCACCTGCTACTTATCCATTTAATGACTATTCCCGAAAAAATTTTATTATTCAAACGGCTATTATGTTAAATCGTCTTATTCAACAGCATCCTTCTGACAAACTAATAAATGACAAATCTACCGCTACATTTGCTAATCAATCCCTCAACAAGATGTTAGCTAAACTTGAAAATATTTATCATATCAATATTAGTACCAATAATAAAAAATGGCTGTTATCTAAAATATGGCCTAACCTAATGACCGATCGTGATTATCATCCGGGTAGTGCCCCTTTTGCTGCATTAGTCACAGCTTTTATCGAGCAAATTAAACATGATGCTCAACTAGACTTCTCTAATGATCAAACGCTTATCAATGATTTGAATAACCACCTTGCTACTTACTTACCTGTCAAAGCGAATAATCCAGAGAAAATCAACCCTTTGATGAAGGGCATTAAAAATAAATACGCCTATGCTTATAAAATATGTCGTCACGCGGTTAAACAGCTACCTATTTTTAAACCCTTTAAATTAAGTGAACATGACATTGGTTATATAGCGTTACATATTGCTGCAGCTTTGGAACGTCGTAAAAATTCTCAACCACGTTTGACAAAAGTTGTCATTTTATGTAGCCAAGGTTTTTCAACTAGCCGTTTAATTGAAGCCAAAATCAAACAGCATTTTTATGAGTCTATCAACATTATTAACCTTCTATCTTATGCAGAATATAAAGCTAAACCGCCCGATAACATTGACTTAATTATTTCAACGATGCCCATCAAACGTTCAAATATTCCTGTTTTTTATTTTGATTTATTACACGTCAATAAGAGTATCACCTTATTGACCGAACAACTTGAAGAACAAAACAAACATCAGCAACTACTCTCCCATTTATTCCACCCGTCCCTTTTCTTTCATACAAGACGTTCCTATACGAAACTTGAAGCCATCCATTTTTTAATCGAACAATATAACCTTAATTCGGAAGAAGTTTCTTATTTCACGAAAAATATTCTCGAAAGAGAAGACACTAACCCTACCAATATTAGTCCATTTGTTGCAATTCCTCATATTATTGATGAAAAAATCAAAGAGTCACAACTTTTGACCTTAATTACTGATCACGCGATTAAATGGGATAGTCAAAATAGTGTCAAAATTATCTTTTTGATGCTAATTTCTCCTAAAGACAACAACCTATTACAACAATTTATGGATTGGGTTTCTGATTTGCTTGATAATCTTCCTAAGCAAGAACAGCTTAGCTACGCAACTAGTTACCAAGATTTCTTTAAAATAATAAGTGAAGACGATTAAAACAACTGTGAGAAAAATTTTCTAACATGAGCAAGAGGCTGTGACATAAGTCTCTAAAAAAACCCCTGATAAATTTGGCAATAAAGCCAAATTTATCAGGGGTTTTGGTATAATAAAATAAAAAAGAAGCACGGTCCGACCCATGCTTCAAAGAATCCTAGAAAGGACCAAAAAATGTATTCTAATTATAACATGAATCAGTTAAGTTTGGATATTACAACTTCATATATTCCAGAAAAAAATAATACGGCTTGGTTTATTAACGAGCTAGTTGAAACATTAAAAATCAAAGAATCTTATTTATTCGGAAGACCACGTCAATATAATTTATCTGCTATGTTAAAGCTGGTCTTATTTGCGTACACACGCAGTGTTTTTAGTAGTCGTAAAATTGCTCAATTGGCTGAAGAGAGCCTACCGGCTCGTTGGTTAACACAAGAAATGATGCCTTCTTATCGAACGATTGCACGCTTTAGAATATCTGATGAATTAGAAGGTCTTATTAATCAAGGCTTGGAGCAGCTAACCGCTTATTTACGTCAACAAAACATGATTGATGATGCCATTTTTATTGATGGAACTAAAATTTTAGCTGATGCCAATAAATTTAGTTTTGTTTGGAAGAAAAGCACGATTCGTTTCGATGCGATGAATCGAGAAGCAACCGTCTCTTTAATGAATGAATTAAAAGAGGCTTATTCGTCGTCTCATATACCAGATGGTTCTAATCTGTCTTTAGATATGGTTGATGAAGTTCTAACTCGTTTAGAATTCAGATTAGAAGAATTAGAAAAACAAATTGAAACAACACCTAAGCTTTCTCCCAACCCTGCTAAACAAGAACGACGTTCTTTAAAATCAACTAAAAGAAAATTAGCTGCACGTCGAGCTAAAATGCTAGAACATCAAAAGCAATTTAAGACTTTCGGGAAACGAAACAGCTTTTCAAAAACTGATCACGATGCCACTTTCATGAGAGTAAAAGAAGATCACATGAAAAATGGTCAGCTTAAGCCAGCTTATAATCTGCAAATTGCTACGAGCAAGCAATTTATCGTAGGCTATGATGTTTACCAAAATCCAACAGATACTAAAACGTTAATCCCTTTCTTAGAAAAAATGAATTTAGCAGAAAAGGATGCCATGTATATAGTAGCAGATGCAGGTTATGGTTCAGAAAGTAACTATCAATATCTAGAAGACAAATTATCTCAACATACCTCATTAATCCCGTACGGGACAATGTTGAAAGAAAATAGTAAGAAATGGCAGTCAGATGATAAAAAGGTAATGAATTGGTTTTACGAAGAAAAAGAAGACTATTATATTGACCCAAAAGGAGTCCGTTTTAATTTTAATAAGTATCGAAAACGCACAGACACAGACGGTTTTTCACGTGATTTCAAGGAATATGTGGCAGAAAAATATGACGAAAATCGTGAAGAAATTCCTGCTGCGTTAACAGCCAAAGGCCACATAAGAAAAATAATGATTAATCCTTCATGGGAATATTATAAAGCGAAGCAACGAGATTTTCTTTCAACGAAAGAAACTGGAAAAATTTACGCTAAACGTAAGATTGATGTGGAACCAGTTTTCGGACGGATGAAGGCTTCTTTGGGCTTCACTCGTTTCTCTGTGAGAGGACTTGGAAAAGTTCTCAAGGAAACCGGTATTGTTTCCTTGGCGCTAAATATGATGAAATTAGCGTCTTGGGAGACGCAGAAAGACATAGAAAATAGAAAAAATCCGAAACAAACGAAAAATAACACTTTTTGTCCGTTTCGGATTTTTTATTTTAGACTAATAACACTAACTTTTGTCACAGCCTCTTTATTATCGCATTAATTCGTTTAATACTTGTGCACGTTCCTTACCAGTTATTCCTTGCCCTTCTATTCGTAACGTACGTCCTTCTGTTTCATGATAGTTTAAGAAGATTTCAATATAATCTTCTGGCAATTCATCTAGCAAATTATTGCCCCACTCCATAATGACCACACCTTCTCGCTCAAAGTATTCTTCAAGTCCAAAACTTTCGCCTTCACCTTCAGCCAAACGATACACATCCATATGATAAAGTGGCAAACGACCTTTAGGATACTCACGGACAATCGTATACGTCGGACTTTTAATCATTTGGGTAATCTCAAGACCTAACGCAATTCCTTTAGTCATCGTTGTTTTGCCGGCACCTAACTCACCCGTTAAGACCAGTACATCGCCTGCCTGCAAGTGTTCTCCGATTATCTGACCAACCGCCAACATCTCTTCTTCATTTTTTAAATACTTTTCCATAATATTCCCTGTCCTTATTTAAGAGTCTCCCTCATTGTACCTTAATTAACGTAAAAAAACACCTCTCTAATACACCAAAATGAAGCCTAGCCATCACGGGTTTCAATTGCTTAAATTATCATTACCCCTTAAAATAAAAGCACCTTTAAAAAAAGAAGGTGAAAACTATCGCACAATTATTTATTACCTTTATTATTTATGCGTTTATCGGCTGGCTTTGGGAGACCGTTTATTGTTCTTTTAAGGCACGCCACTTTGTCTATCGTGGCTTTTTACTCGGCCCATATTGCCCAGTTTACGGCTTTGCGGTTGTCTCCGTGCCACTGCTAGTACCTAAAAATTACGGCACGCTACTTAATCTGTATTTCAACACGGTTGTCATTGTGACTTTAATTGAATACGTGACAAGCTGGCTCTTAGAAAAATTATTCAACATGCAATTATGGAATTATAAAGAAGTACCACTTAACATCGAAGGACGGGTAGCCGTTCCGGTGTCTATGTTTTGGGGCATTGGCTGTGTCTTTCTAATTAAAGTCATCCAACCTGTGATTCACGAACTAACGACGAGCTTTTTAAACGCAACCGCAAACTGGGGCGTTATCGTGATGGCGAGTGTCTTTATCTTAGATTTACTTTCCACTCTCACTTTCACTTACACAACCAAAGCCGAAGTTGCGAAAGTGATTGATCAGACGGACACTGAAAACGCGGTCTTCAAAGAGTACCGCTTAGCCCAACTTTTCAAAAATCGACGCGAACATCCAACACGCCAAAAACTGTTATACCATTTGAACAGACATTACCATTGGCAACAACACACTTTGCGTCGCATTACGAAAAACTATCCGAATATTTATTTCAAGAAAAAATCCTGAACTAATCATCGGTTCAGGATTTTTTTGTAAAAAGAATTTGACATTTCAAATTAAGGAAGTTAAGATAGAAATGTAAAAAACATTTGACAAAAAGAGGTGTTATCAATGGATGATTTATTTTTAATTTTCTTCGGGTTATTTATGTTAGCGAGTTTCGTGATGATTAGTTATATGTTTAAATCGCTAGCAGTTGTTGGTGATGAGCGACGTAAAATGATTATTCAAAAATCGGCGGCAGATTCTTTTGCCATTATAACCGGTGTCTTTCTAATTAAAATAATTGAAGAATTTATTAAAATTTTTACAACAGATGGCGCGTTGATCAAGCACAGTTCGCCTTTCAATTGGCTCTTAATTAGTTCGCTACTGTTCACTGTTAATTTATATTTAAACAAAAGAAAGTACAGTTAAAATGAAAAATATCATTAAAGAACTACGTAAAGCCAAGAAACTATCGCAAGATGAATTAGCGAAAACCTGTGAGGTCAGTCGCCAAACGATTAATGCGATTGAAAATAACAAGTATGATCCCACTTTACAACTCGCATTTAAATTGGCAGAGGTCTTAGAGACAACAGTGGACCAACTATTTACAGCGGAATAATTAGCTGATTGGCTAAAATTAGCGGGCTATTAATTCATTAATCATCAAAAAAACAGGTCTTGAAGTTCCAAGACCTGTTTTAGTGTTTAAAAGTTTATTTATCCATTAAATATTGAGCAGCTGTGATGATAGCTAATTTGTAAACATCTTCTTCGTTACAGCCACGAGATAAATCAGAGATAGGTTTGTTTAAACCTTGTAAGATTGGTCCTACTGCTTCAAAACCACCGAAGCGTTGAGCAATTTTGTAACCAATGTTACCTGATTGAATTTCTGGGAATACAAAGACTGTTGCTTTACCCGCAACTGCTGATCCAGGTGCTTTTTGAGCACCAACTGATTCTACAAACGCAGCATCAAATTGTAATTCACCATCAATTTGGTATTGAGGTGCTAATTCTTGCGCAATTTTAGTCGCTTCAGCAACTTTTGTTACTTCTTCTGAGGCTGCTGAACCTTTAGTTGAGAAGCTTAACATAGCAACGCGTGGGTCAATGTCGAACATTTCAGCTGTACGAGCACTTTCAACCGCGATTTCAGCTAATGCTTGTGAATCAGGGTTAATGTTGATAGCGCAGTCAGAGAAGACATATTTTTCTTCGCCACGAATCATTAAGAAAGCACCACTTGTACGGCTAACGCCTGGTTTTGTTTTGATGATTTGTAAAGCAGGACGTACTGTATCACCTGTTGAGTGAATCGCACCACTTACCATTCCATCAGTCACACCCATGTAAACTAACATTGTTCCGAAATAGTTAGGATCTAATAACGTTGTGCGTGCTTGATCTTCAGTTGCTTTACCGTTACGACGTTCAACAAAAGCAGCCACCATTTCTTCAAATTTGTAGTAGTTTGTTGGGTCAATAATAGTTAATTTAGATGCATCCCAACCTTTTTCAGCTGCAACTGCATTGATTTCTTCAGGAGAACCAACTAAAACAGGCTCTACTACCTCATCATTTTTTAAACGAATAGCTGCACCTAAAACACGTACATCTGTTGCTTCTGGAAAAACGATTTTTACATCTTTACCTTTAACTTTTGCTGTTAAATTAATTAAAATATCCAATTAAATTTCCTCCATTCAGTATTATCTATTTTATAATACAACTTATTTGTGAAAAAAGACAGATTTTGATACGAAATTTTCCCCATTTTCTCAATTCTGACTCATTTTATTTTCGATAATTTTAAGACAGTTTTTCTAAAAAACTATAACAGCTATATTTCCCAATTTATGGGGGATTGCCCCCACTGCTCCAATTGGGCATTGATGGTTGAATAAGGTTTTGAGCCAAAAAATCCACGGTACGAAGATAACGGACTCGGATGTGGTGCTTTTAAAATGACATGATAGTTGTTTTGAATCAAACGCTCTTTCGCTTGCGCTTGTTTACCCCATAACACAAAAATGATAGGCTCTTCACGTTCGCCTAGACGCTTAATCACGGCATCAGTAAATGTTTCCCAACCATGGCCACTATGCGAATTGGCTTTGCCTGCTTCAACCGTTAACACTGTATTTAACAAGAACACGCCTTGTTCAACCCAAGTAGTTAAATTCCCATTATCCCCCATTAATAATATCGATAAATCATCTTCTAATTCTTTAAACATATTTCTTAATGAAGGTGGCGGTGTCACGCCATCTTTAACTGAAAAACTCAACCCATGAGCTTGATTTTCACCGTGATAAGGATCCTGCCCTAAAATCACGACGCGCACTTTATCAAATGGTACCAAGTTAAACGCACTAAAAATTTCTGTTTTTGGTGGATAAACAGTTTGTGTTTCATAAGAGGTTTCAACAAATTGCCACAAGTCCTTAAAATAACTTTGTGATAACTCCTCAGCTAATACTGTTTGCCAATTTTTATCTAAATTAAGTTCCAAGAGACACACTCCCTTTCCCCTCAAGCATACAAAATCCTTACACAACTTGCAAACCAAAGTCGCTCTTAGCACCTCATAATTAATTGTGCGTTTTTTCGTACATCAGTCCCTTTTGTGGTAAAATAACGATAAGAAGAACTATTAGGAGGGCAACAGATGATTCAATTAATCGCATCAGACATGGACGGAACACTTTTAGGAAAAAAAATGGAGGTTCATGCCGAAAATATTGACGCTATCCATTACGCTAAAGAAAAAGGTGTAAAATTTGTAATTGCTACTGGCCGTAATTACGCCGAAGCGATTACGCCACTAAAAGAAGCAGGGATTGAATGCCCGATTATTTCAGCAAATGGTGCACAAGCCTTTGATGAAGCAGGCAACGAGTTATTTACAATCGAAATTGATAAAGAAATAGCCAAACAAATAATGAACGCGCTTAATCACGACCGCGTCTATTATGAAATTTGTACACAAAACAGTGTTTATACTAATAGCATGGCCCAACGTGTAGAAAATATGGCGATTCATGTCGCCCATCAAATTCCCCATTTAACATTTAAAATGGCAGTTGCAATGGCTTCAGCACAACTTGATGAATTACCTGTTACGCCGATTGCGAGCTATGATGAATTAATCAATAATCCTGAGCATAAAATATTAAAATTCATCGCTTTTTCTCACGATGAAGCCGAAGTCTTAGGACCTATTCGACAAGTGATTGAAACCCTAGATGATGTGGTCGTAACTTCATCTTATCCAAATAATATTGAAATCAATCATCATAATGCTCAAAAAGGTATCGCAGTTAAACAACTAGCGGATCAATTAAATATTCCATTAGAACAAGTCATGACGATTGGTGATAACTTTAATGATTTAAGTATGTTAGCCATCGCAGGGGTAAGTTTTGCGATGGGAAATGCCGAGCAAGACGTCAAAGAAACTGCAAAATATATCACTGATTTGAATACTGAAGGCGGCGTAGGTAAAGCCATTAAACGTGCAATCGACGAGAATCTATAGCTTGAGGTGAGCAAGATGGGACATTACTATATCCAAGAAAACATGTTAGTAACGAAGCAACCGAGCGTTGTCAAAGATGAATCAGGGAAATTATGTTACTTAATCGTGGGGAAATGGGGAAATCAAGGAGATGTCCTATCTCTTTTTTCGGTTCACAATGAGCGCATCGCCTATGTGCGACAAGAAACATCTCAATATAAGCACGCCAATAAATTTACGCTATATTTTCAAAATGAAAAAATTGGGACATTCCACCATCTTGTATCCTTAAAAAAAGACTATTATTTTATCAGTCAATTAAATTGGTTGGCGATGGGGGATATTCCAAAATTTCAATATGGCATTTATCAATTCAAACAACCGATTATGAAAATGAGCAAGAGCTATTTAGCTAGAGGAAATTTTTATGATTTAGATATCTCACAGGATGAGTTGGCGCCGGTTTGTATCTGTATTGCCTCCCTTTTAGATTACTGGCAATTAAACCGTCATAAGGAATCTACCCCACTTTTAGCAAAAAACAAATTGGGTTGGGCCTATAAGTTTAGAAGTTTCAAAGACTAGTTGGATTAAACAATCTATTTATTCTTAAATTTGCTAAAATTATGTTAAAATGAGAACATTATCAATATTATTTCACTAGGAGGTTCGCATGGCAATTCACTCCATATGGGAAAAATTTCCAGAACTACAACAAGAATTATTAGAAACACAAAAAATCATGAATCAAGAAGTGACGATTCGAAATAAGGAAATCTCTCGTGCCTTGCAATCTTTCTTTGCCAATGGTGGAAAGCTTTTACGACCAGCCTTTTTCTTACTGTTCACAAAATTTGGAGAAGTCCCTTCTAATAAGAGAAAATACCAATATGCTGCAGCTATTGAAATTTTACATGCAGCAACCTTAGTCCATGATGATATTATCGACGAAGCGCCTATTCGTCGTAACATGGAAACCATTCAATCTCTTTACGGTAAAGATATCGCAGTTTATACTGGTGATTTCTTATTTACCGTTTATTTCCAATTAGTAACACAGGCAACGCGTGACTATAAAGTCTTGGATTTCAATGCAAAAAATATGCGCCATATTTTAATTGGTGAATTAGATCAAATGCATTTGCGTCACAATCCTGAGATTACTGTTAAAGAGTATTTGCGTCATGTCAAAGGTAAGACCGCACAACTATTCCAACTAAGCTGTGCAGAAGGTGCTCGCTTTGCTGGTTGCTCAAAAATGACACAACTACGTGCTTATCGTATTGGCCACGATATCGGGATGGCATTTCAAATTTTAGACGACATTTTAGATTTCACCGCTGATGAAGACGTCTTACAAAAACCAGTGCTCGAGGATATCCAGAATGGTAATTATACGTTACCTTTAATCTTAGCGATGAAAAATAACCGACAAGCATTCGATATTTTAAGAACTAAACAAGATTTATCAGAAGAAGATGTCAAAGAAATATTAGAAAACATTAAACGTTATAACGGGATTACTGAAGCACAATCAATGGCCAAACGCTATACGGACAGTGCCCTAAAAGAAATCAGCAAACTACCAAACATCCCAGCCAAAACCGTCTTACAAGAAATGACCCAACAACTACTACAACGAGATTATTAGAGGTGCTTGAGGACGCGTTTAACTTTCGAGTAATATGCGTACGAGGACAAAAATTGCGTAGCAATTTTTAGGAGTCGTGACATATTACCGAGGAAGTTGCGTCCGAAAGCCCGTTTACCAAGGTGCTTGAGTGGGTGTTTTGCTTTTGCGCAATATGCGTGGGACGACGAAAATTGTACAACAATTTTTGAGAGTTACAACATATTGAAAAAAAGTAGCCCACGAAAGCCCGTTTACCCAGATGCTTCAGGAAGCATTTAGTCTGATGATTTATGCAGAAAACTTGCACCTAGCACCTTAACTCAATCATAATAAAAAAGGACTGCGACCACTAGTCACAGTCCCTTTTATTTATAAATTCTAGGAGGTTACGATATGAAGAACATCATCTCCAAATTATGGCAATTTGGGCTATTAATTATTTTTTTCATTGTCTACTCATTACCCAGCTCTCTTATTATGTTAGGCTATGAAAAAATCGGTATTATTAGTGTCTTTTTAGTTTTATTAGCTTTTATCGGTTTTTATTTAACAAAAACAAAGCATCAATTTTTCCCAAAATTATTTCAAAAGAAACATTTATTCTACATTATTGGTGGCTATATCGCTATTTATCTTTCTAACTTGCTGATTCTTCCTCTAATGGAAAATGATACTACTAGCAATAACGAAGCCATTTATGATTTAGCTACACAAATCAATCCGGGTACGTTATTTTTCATTCTATGTGTTTTAGCACCTATTGGCGAAGAGTTAATTTTCCGCTTTGGTATTATTCGTTTATTTGGTGACATCATGAACCCCGATGATACCAAAAAAGTTTGGTTTGGCTTGATTATCAGCTCTGTCCTATTTTGTTTACCACATACACCGGACTCTATTCCGGCATTCTTCGCCTATACTATTATGGGCTTTATCATGGGATATATATATGTCAAATCAAAACGTATCGAAGTGTCGATGGCTTTGCATTTTATCAATAATTTCTTGGCGTACTTAGTAATTACTTTTGCTTCAAACTTACTTTAGGCTAACCCCTGTCCATTAATTTTGATTAGTATTCCTTTTGGTAATTAGCAATAAAAAAACTCTCGGAAATCCGAGAGTTTTTTTATTGGGGTACCTTCTTAAGCAAGATGAACAAATTTAATTATTTTATTAAGCGTCATCTAGACTTAATAAGTACTTAAAGTGCTCGTTGGTAGCTTTTAATTCTTGCGGAGTACCGTCCATTTTGACTTGACCATCTTCCATAAAGATAACACGGTCAGCGTGTTGAATAGACACTAAATGGTGCGTAATCCAAAAAACTGTTTTGCCTTTTAAGACCTCAAACACAGTTTCTAATAAGGCACGCTCAGTAATAGGGTCTAAACCAATCGTTGGCTCGTCAATGATAACAACGGGCACATTTTGTAACAAGATACGTGCTAACGCAATACGTTGACGTTCGCCACCTGAGAAACGTTTACCGCCCTCTTCTACGAACGTATGGACACCATTTGGCAACTCATCTACCACCGGACCTAAGCCTGCTTGGTAAATCGCCTGAATGACTTCTTCATCACTCGCCGCCATATTCCCCATTCGAACATTATTAAAGATCGTTGTGTCAAAAATGTGAGGCGCTTGGTTCAAGACACCGATAACTTTGGACATATCGTCCCCGATTAAGCTCACGTCAACACCATCAATCGTAATCTCACCCGACGTTGCTAATAAGTCGCCACGTAGAATTTTTGATAACGTTGTTTTTCCCGTTCCACTCTTACCAAGAACCGCTAATACTTCACCAGATGGTACTTCTAAGTCAAAGTGATTCACAACGAGTTTGTTACTATCTGGATAATGGAATACGACATCTTTAAACGATAGCGCTCCTGTTGTAGGTAGCTGTTCCAAGACATGCTTTTCTTTCAACGCTTCTTCATCAGGATTTGGTAATTGATGTAGACGTTGCGCTGAATCTTCGTAAAGTGGCATCTCCGTTACACCGTTAGCAATCGGATTAAAGGCATCCATTAACGGGAACGCCGCCAATACAAATGCTCCTACCCAGTTTAATTGATCAGGTGCAAAATAAGTCCCTGCCCAAATAAATAAACCAATGATCAAAACACCATAAATAAATTGAATCAAAACATTGCGCAAACGGGTATGTTTATTTAGCGCCGCTTCTTCTTCACGTACACTTGCTTCACTCTGATTATAACGTTCTAGAAACTCAGCCTGGCGACCGCTATATTGCCAGTCTCCGACACCTAAAATAGAATCTGTTAATTCTGTATACAATTCATGACGTTTCGCTTTACGACGGTAAATACGTGCTTGGTTAACCGCCACAGACACTAACGGAATTAAAATCGTAATCACCCCAAACATCAACGCCGCAAATAACGCAAATGGCACTGAGAACAAACCTAACGCAATAATCACTAAGACATACATGGCTAAACCAATTAAAGTAGGGAAAATTGTTCGCAAGTAAAGATTTTGAATATGCTCAATATCTTCAGCTAAAATCCCCATAATATCCCCAGTTTGATAATTTTGTTTAGCTTTAGCCGCACGCGTTTCTAATGAGTTATATAAACGTAAACGAATATCAGAGGTCATTTTTAAGACCCAGTTATGACTGCCTAAACGTTCAAAATAACGGAAAGCCGGACGACTAATCCCGAACAAACGCGTCAAAACAGAGGCCACATAAACTTTCATAATATTCTCAGGTTTAGCGGGTAAAGTTGCGTTAAACACCCCAATAGCTGCCGAACGACTAATCAAGAAACCTGACGTAAACATCAAGGCACTCGCTGAGAAAAACGTTAGTAAACCTAAGAACAACACTAATGCTAATAATTTTTTATACTTTTTAAAATACGGACGAATCCATGTATCTTCTTTTGATAAAAGTAAACGTTTTGGTGTCGTTTTAGACATGTTCGCCACCTCCTGTTACTTCGTTGACGAATTGTTTATAAGCGCCATCTTTGGCAATTAACTCCTCGTACGTGCCACTTTCAACAATTTGACCTTTATCCATGACTAAAATATAATCCATTTCACGCATCCAGTGTAGACGGTGCGTTGCAAAAAAGACTAATTTATTGTCAAACATTGGTAGAATTGTTTCTTTTAATTCTGCTTCTGTTTCAATATCTAAATGTGCAGTAGGCTCATCAAACAGTAAAATGTGACGGTTTTTGTCTAGAAAGGCGCGTGCTAAAGCGACACGTTGCATTTGCCCACCACTTAAGACGTGGCCACCTTCACCAATGATTGTGGCTAATCCGTTGGGCAATTCTGCCGCAACTTCTTTAAGACCCGCTTGCTCAATCGCTAAAGCAACTTCTGCTTCGCTTGCTTCAGGCACATAGAATTTAATATTCTCTGCTAAACTTGCATGGAAAATATACGGATCTTGCGGAATATAGAACAATTGACGTTGCCATGACACTTCACGGAAACCTTTCATTTCATGCTCATTGACCGCAATTTTGTCATAGTCAGCCGGTTGTAAGAAACCACCTAATAGTTTGATTAGCGTTGATTTTCCTGAACCAGATAAACCTACCACCCCAATTTTCCCATAACCTTGCCACTCAAAGTTAATATCAGCTAACGTGTTTTTATCTTTAGTGCTAGCATATTTCACGTTAACATTTTGTAATGTTAAGTTAGATGAGGCATTCCAGTCTGTCAACGATAAGTTGTCTGTAATACCTTCTTCTTCCTCATTTAAAATACCAAAAATTTGTTTTAAAGTATTCCCACCATCAAGTGTTGCGTGATAGTCATTAGCAAAATCTCGGACTGGCAAGAAGAAATCTGGTGCTAAAATTAACGTCGTTAAAGCTGGTAATAACACGATACGTTGTTCAATCAAATCAATTCCCAATAACAGCGCAATTAAAGCGATGGATAGAGTTGAGAAGAAATCTAACGCAAACGTTGAAAGAATCGCAATTTTTAACGTACTCATCGTTGCTTTACGATAATCTTCGCTTACTTTGAACACATTCTTAGCATAACGTTTACCAAGACCTAACAAGTTCAATGTTTCTAAACCACGTAAGGTATCTAAATAGTGATTACTTAAACGTTGGAACCCTTCATATTGCTTGTCAGCCTTACTTCTCGCCGCGTATCCCAAGACAATCATGAAAATGATAATCACCGGGAAGACTAGGACTAAAATAATCGCTGAGCGTTTATTTTGGAAAAAGACAAATAACGCAATAATCCAAGGAACAATCATCATGTTGGTGATTTTAGGTAAAATAATCGTCAAATAATTCTCAATTTGACTAATCCCTTCAATTGCCATTGTGACCATATTCCCTGACCCTTCACGTTGGACAAAATTTGGTCCAAGTGAGAAAACTTTTTTCATTAATTGTTGACGAACTTTTCTTGATTGCTCATACGCATACTTATCTAAAACTTTGTCTTTAATAAAGTTGATTAGTTGACGCATCATGAAACAACCAAAGAAAATCCCAATATTAACGAACTGTGCGCGGACGGTTTCACCAGACCACACATTAGTAATACTTTTCGATAAAAAATACGCCTGGCCGATAATTAAAAGAGCTTGCAGTATACTATACGCTGCAAGCCCTACGAACACAGGTCGAATCTTTTCAAATTTGAAAATATTCTTATCTATCATTCGTTTTTTACCCTCTAACTTTTTTAATAATGCTCATTACCTTCGCCAACTTTAATACGTTTGCGGAAGATATAGTATGACCATGAAAGATACGCTAACACAAATGGCAAGATACATGCTGTCACAATCGTCATTGTTTTCAATGTATATAATGTGCTCGCTGCTTCACTGATTTTGATGCTGTTAGCTGCGACATCGCCAATCATCACATATGGGAAAATTCCATTGAAGATTAACACGACGATACCTGCTAAGACAGCACCTGTTGAAAGAAACGATAATGTTTCTTTACCTTTTAACGCACCATAGTATGCGGCCACAGCAGCTGCTACGATAACGGCTAAAATAGCAATCGTTGAAACAGGACGACGCTCAATGAAGTCCGTATTTCTATAAACTAAGACGGCAAAAACTACTAATCCCACAAATAATACTGGGTATAATTTTTGAGATAATTTTTCAGCACGCACGCGTAAGTCGCCTTCAACTTTAAGACGGATATAGTTTAAGCCATGGATGAAACAAATTAATGTTACAGCCACACCACCAACGATTGACATTAAGTTAACATAGTCACCAAATTTAGCGAAGATGTTAAAGTTTTCATCAATTGGCATCCCTTGAATCATACTTGTAAAGATCATACCAAACATGAATGGCACAATTAAACTACCTACAAATAACATCCATTGCCAGAAGTTTTTCTCTTTTTTAGTTTCTGAATGAGCAGCGAATTCAAATGACACGCCACGTACGATCAAACCAACTAAAATCAAGAATAATGGAATATAGTAACCACTAAATAATGTTGCATACCAGTGTGGGAATGAAGCGAACATCGCCCCACCTGCCGTAATTAACCAAACCTCATTGGAATCCCAAACAGGTCCAATTGTTTGAACAACTGTATCACGTTCTTTTTCATCTTTAGCTAACAAACGCGTTGCTAGCCCAACACCAAAGTCGAAGCCTTCTAAGAAGAAGAAGCCTACGAATAACACACAAATTAATAAAAACCAGATAAAGTGTAACGGTTCTAAACCTGCTATCATCTTAGAATTCCTCCTTTGCTAAAGGATCGATTTCGTTATTTGCTGCATCTGGATCCACATAGTAAGGACCTTTTTTGTTTTCACGTAAGATCATTTTAACTAAAACTGTTCCCATTAATGCAAATAATAAGAAGTAAACAATGTTACTGAATAATAATTGGTTAGCTGTCACGTTTGGAGATACGCTATCAGCGATAGTGAATAAACCATAAACAGTCCATGGGAAACGACCTAATTCAGTAATTAACCAACCTGAAGTATTAGCGATAAATGGTGCCAATGCCATCAAGCTTGTACCGAATAGCGCCCAACCCATATTCATGATTTTATCATTACGTAAGAAGAATAAAACTAGTAAACCAACAATCGCCATCACAGAACCAAAACCTGCCATGAAGCGGAAGCTCCAGAATAAGGTCTTAACTGGCACGTAGAAACTTGCAATATCGTGTTCACCTTTATATTTTTCCACTAATTCTTTATCAAGGGTATTCATCCCTTTATACGTTGTGTTGCCGTCGTCACCCATTAATAAACTCATTAATTTAGGCACTTTAATTTCAAAACCGGCATCTTTATTTTCAGTATCTGGGAAAGCAACTGCTGTCCAAGAACCATCTTCTAAATCATCATACATTGCTTCCATTGCAGCAAATTTCATTGGTTGATCGGTTGCTAAAGCGATCATTTGTTGGTGACCAACACCCATTGTTGCAATTGCGAAGATTGTTCCTAAGATAGCACCCAACTTCATTGATTTACGGTTAAATTCAATGTTACGTTTTTTACGTAAGTTCATCGCTGAAATTCCGACGATAACAAATGCACCTGTTGTGAAAGCACCTAAGATAACGTGTGGGAATTCTAACCATAATTGTGGATTTTGTAATAATCCGAAGAAGCTATCCATTTCCGCACGGTTTGTTTCTGGATTGATGGTGTAACTTACTGGATGTTGCATGAATGAGTTAGCTGCTAAAATCCATAACGCCGAAAGCGCAGAACCAATCGCTACTAACCACATGAAAATTGCATGGGTTCTTGGTTTTACTTTATCCCAAGTAAACGCCCATAAACCAATAAAAGTTGATTCTAAGAAGAACGCTAATAACGCTTCAACGGCAAGTGGTGCACCGAAGATATCTCCCATGAATCGTGAGTATTCAGACCAGTTCATCCCAAATTGGAATTCTTGGATAATACCTGTTACGACACCGACTGCAAAACTTAGTAAGAAAATCTTACCCCAGAATTTGGTCATGTCTTTGTAAATTTCGTCTTTTTTGATAACATATAGTGTTTCCATAATAGCAACTGCCAGACCTAGACCAATTGATAATGGCACAAATAAAAAGTGGAATACAGTGGTCATTCCGAACTGGATTCTTGCTAATGTCAAAATATCCATCAAAATACCTCCTCTAAAAAATTATTTAGTTTTTAACTTGAATTTGCTCTCAACCGATAGCTCTCGAGAAAATTCAATTGGTTAACGCATGGTAACGAATTCTTCTGCACCAGTTGGATGAATCGCAACAGTGTTATCAAAATCCGCTTTAGTTGCCCCCATTTTAATGGCAACCGCAAAGCCTTGTAACATCTCATCGACTCCAACACCTATGCCGTGTAAGCCGACAATTTTTTCTTCTGGTCCGACACAAATTAATTTCATCGTTGATTTAACCTTGCGATCTTGTAACGCGTACAACATCGGATTAAACTGGCTACGATAAATTTTCACTTGATCTTCACCATACTGTTCAAGCGCTTCTTGTTCTGATAAACCGATTGTCGCAATCGGTGGATGGGTAAAAATAACAGTTGGAACATTTTCGTAGTCTAGATATAACGCCGTTTGACCGTTGAATAAACGTTCTGACAAACGACGACCTGATGCAATCGCAACGGGTGTTAGATCGATTTTTCCAATCACATCTCCTACAGCATAAATCCCTTCTGCAGTAGTATTTTGATAACGATCAACTTGAATAAAGCCTTGTTCATCGAGCTTCACATCAGTATTTTCCAAACCTAACGAATCGACATTTGGCGTACGACCAATGCCCCAAATTAGACGTTCAACTTCTAACGTTTCTTTTTGAGTCGTTAGTACTAATGAACCGGTCGCTGTTTTTTCAATGTGTTGAATATGACTTTCAGGATGCAAATGAATCCCTTCTGCTTCGTAAATGCTAAGCAATTCGTCAACGATATCCGTATCAAATTGACGTAGTGGACGCTCATAACGATAAATCAAATGCGTCTCAACCCCTAAACCATTTAACACGCCAGCTATTTCAAGCGCAATATAACCTGCACCAACCAACGCAACTTTCTCCGGTAAGGTCTCCCATGTGAAGAAACTATCTGAATCGTCTCCATATTCAGCACCAGGCATATCAGGAAAAACTGACTTGCCACCTGTTGCAATGAGGATATGTGGCGCTTCATACGTTGCTCCATTCACTTCAACCGTATGTTTAGAAATAAATTTAGCATAACCTGTCACGACATCGACTTGGTTGCTCGCTAAACCTTGGGCATACAACCCATTCAAACGTTTGATATACGCATCACGATTGGCTACTAATGTTTTAAAATCAAAACTTGTTTCAACATCAAAACCATACCCTTGACTATCTTGTAACATATTCTCACGCATGACACTCGCTTGCCACATGACCTTTTTAGGGACACATCCAACGTTCACACATGTTCCACCTAAACGATTCCCTTCGATCAACAACACTTTGGCACCGTGCATAGCTGCGCGATTTGCTGAAGCAATACCGCCACTACCGCCACCGATGACAATGTAATCGTAATTATCCAAACGTAATCCCTCCATCCTATCATCTCTACATTATACAAATAAAAACATCATAATGGAAACAAATCGTATTGAAAACGCTCTATAAATGAGTGGATTCTAATTAATAATGATTCTAATCTAAAAAAAATTCTCATTTATTTCTTTTTGCGCATCATATCACCCACGTTGACGGGTTGAGAAACTGGAATCGTCAATAAATCCATTGGGTTAGGTGCACGATCAATTTCGTTTCCTTCTTCATCCCACATGACATCAATCGTTTGTTCGAAATGATGGAAACCAGGTCCATAAAACTCGACTTCATCTCCAACACTAAAGACATTACGTTGACGAACGGTCGCCATTTTTGTTTCTTCATCATACGCCATGACTTCGCCGATAAAGCTATACGCGGGAATTTTACGACGCGCACCAAATAATTGCTCATCTTCACCTGGTGTTTTGTAGTAGAAGCCCGTTGCTAATTCACGTTGTGCAACTTTCCATAATTCATCGATCCATTCTTGCTTACATACATAATTTTCTGGATCTTCCATGTAGCTATTGACCGCTGTCTTATAAACATTGGCAACTGTTGAAACATAGTGAATCGACTTCATACGACCTTCGATTTTGAAACTATCAACACCGTTTTGAATTAATTCAGGAATATGCTCAATCATCGACATATCCACCGCACTCATTGAAAACGGCTCTTCTGATTTCGTGCGCGCGACTAATGAACGTTTTTGGTTAGCAAATGGCATCTCATACAAGTCGTATTTCCAACGACAAGACTGACAACAGCCACCACGGTTCGCGTCACGTTTGGACATGTGATTTGATAACGTGCAACGACCTGAATAAGAAATACACATTGCACCGTGGATAAAGGCTTCAATTTCGACATCCGTATTTTCACGAATTGCTTTAACTTCTTCCATTGAGACTTCACGTGCTAACACCACACGCTCAAGTCCTTCTTCTTTCCAGAATTCTAACGTTTCGAAATTTGTCGCTGACGCTTGCGTTGATAAGTGAATCGGCAATCCTGGTGCTTCGGTCGCACAAATCTCGATTAATGCTGGATCTGATACGATGACCGCACTAATTCCGACATCACGTAATTCACGGAAAAACTCGCCCGCGCCTTCTTCGTCATGTTCATGCGTTACCATGTTCGCCGCCACATAAACTTTTGCACCGTGTTCTTTCGCAAACGCCACACCTTCTTGCATCTCTTCATAGGTGAAGTTTCCGGCACGACTACGCAATCCGTAAGCATTCCCACCAATATACACTGCATCCGCACCGTAATGAATCGCCACTTTTAATTTTTCTAAAGTTCCAGCTGGCGCTAACACCTCAGGACGTTTTAATACTTTTTTTGTTGTCATCTTTCTATTTCACCTCTTCAGGACTCATCAAGAAGAACCCGCTATCTAAATCACGCTCTTCAGGATGTAGTACCTTTACTTTTTCATTTAATTCCAAGCCTTTTTCAACGGTCCACTGACCGCTAACCAATAAGTCACGCGCCTCAATGAATAACTTCGCAATCTCGACAAACGTTTCACCTGGTGTGTAAATACCTTCTAATTTCCATTCATGGAAATCAATCGCCGCTAATGCGTCTAACTGTACCATTAAATTGACATCGTTATTCGCAAAAATATGCGTGCCATGCTCATCTTCGTAAATTGAATAATGGGTGCCCCCTTTACGTGGCTCCGATAAGAATAAATTGCTTTCTTTAGACTTATCTTGTTCAGGTGTTTCAACAAAATTCAAATAGTTCTCCACTAGCGGACGTTTTGATTGATGGATGCATGATGCACCGTAAACCAAGATCTCACCAAAACCGATTAATTTGTCTTTCATTTCACATAACTCTAAGTACGGAACTTCACGAGCGACCACTGAACCAATCGCCCCACGTTTCGCCCAAAAGTTCATTTGACGTGCACTTGTCACCATTGTGTGGCCGTCATAAATAAACGGTAAGTTATACCCATCACGACGCAACACATGAATCACACCCGTGTCTCCTACGGTAATTGCGTCGACTTTAATCTCTTGTAAAAAATCTAAATAGTCTTTAATTTCTAACATTTTTTCTGGGTGCATAATCGCGTTAACCGCGACAACTGCACGTTTCCCATATGTGTGGGCTAATTCAACTAATTGACGTTGTTCTTCTAACGAAAAATTATGTGGTAAACGTAAACCATACGTGCCACCGCCGAAATACAGCGTATCTACGCCTGCTTCAAGCAATTGTTTGGCTTGTTCTAATGACTCAACAGTTGCCGTTAAATGGATTTCCATAATAACACTCCTTTGTTTGCAATCATGATAATATTATCACATACTAACCAATAAATATAGTTGCTTTTTTCACATACAAAAAAACGCTACAAGTTTCGCCTGTAGCGTTTTCTGTTATAACACAGTTATTGTTTGTGAAATAAAATTATTTAGTTTTAACCTTTGTCTTTTCAGTACCTTTATCCTTAACGTTAATCGTGATTTCACCTTTACTTGCACCAATTGTCACTTGACTACCTACCGTAATCTTACCGGCTAGTAATTCTTCACTCAAACGATCTTCCACTTTCGTTTGTAACGCACGTTTTAATGGTCGGGCTCCGTATTCCGGATCGAATCCTGCTTCACCAACTAAATCTAACGCTGTTGCCGTTAATTTTAATTTGATGTCTTGCTCGGCTAAACGTGTCACTAACGATTGCGACATAATCTTCACAATTTCACGTAATTCTTTTTTGTTTAATGAACGGAAGACGATGGTTTCATCAATACGGTTGATGAATTCTGGTCGGAAAGCCTTCTTCAATTCTTCCATCATACGACTAGACATGGCTTTATGATCAGCGCTCAAGTCTGTGGCGTTAAATCCGACAAATTTTTCTTCTTTTAGCGCCGTCGCCCCGATATTAGAGGTCATAATGATAATCGTATTACGGAAATCAACTTTACGCCCTTTGGTATCCGTTAAGTGGCCATCGTCCAACACTTGAAGTAAGACATTGAAAATATCTGGATGTGCTTTTTCAACTTCATCAAACAAAATGACTGAATAAGGTTTTTGACGAATTTTTTCCGTTAACTGTCCGCCTTCATCATACCCAACATAGCCTGGAGGTGAACCAATTAAACGGCTAGTCGAATGTTTTTCCATAAATTCTGACATATCGACACGAATTAAAGCATCTTCGGCTCCAAATACCGCTTCAGCTAACGCTTTGGCTAATTCCGTTTTCCCCACACCGGTTGGGCCTAAGAACATGAATGAACCGATCGGACGTTTTGGATCTTTCAATCCACTACGTGCACGACGAATTGCTTTAGAAACTGCTACAACCGCTTCGTCTTGGCCTACTACACGTTTGTGCAGCTCTTTTTCAAGTTCTAATAGACGTTCGCTTTCTTTTTTCTCCAATTGTTGTAACGGAATACCGGTCCATAGAGAAATCACTTCACCGATATCTAAATCTGTGACTGATTTTTGATAGTTAGGCGTGTCGCTTAATTGTTCTGCCTCTAGCTTCACAATTTTTTCTTCTTGACGTTTTTCTTGCTTACGTAATTTTGATGCCTCTTCAAAATTTTGTTCTAAAATCGCCAGTTCTTTCGCTTCACGAATCTCAGCTAATTTATTTTTAGCGCGCATTAACGGCGTCACCTTCGTTGTGTGACTCAAACGAACTTTAGCCGCACTTTCGTCAATTAAATCAATCGCTTTATCTGGCAATTGACGGCCACTAATGTAGCGAACAGATAAGTTAACTGCTTCAGATAGGGCCTCATCTGTGATAGCTACTTTGTGATGTTCTTCGTATTTTGGACGAATACCTTTCAAGATTTCTAGCGCTTCTTCAGGTGTTGGTTCATCAACTTGAATTTTAGCAAAACGACGCTCAAAGGCAGAATCTTTTTCGATATATTTTTGATACTCTTCTAACGTAGTCGCACCAATTGTTTGGATTTCACCACGCGCTAAAGCTGGCTTCAAGATGTTTGACGCATCAATCGCTCCTTCTGCGCCCCCAGCACCAATTAATGTATGTAATTCATCAATGAATAAAATCACATTACCATCCACATAAATTTCAGACACTAACTGTTTCATGCGTTCTTCAAATTCGCCACGGTATTTAGTACCAGCTACCACTGCGCCCATATCTAGCATCATCAAACGTTTTTCAAACATATCTTCCGGCACTTGACCGTTAACGATTTTTTGCGCTAATCCTTCGGCGATAGCCGTCTTACCCACACCTGGTTCCCCGACTAAGACTGGATTATTTTTTGTACGACGACTCAAAATTTGAATCAAACGTTTGACTTCTTTTTCACGACCTAAGACCGGATCTAGTCCGCCTTCACGTGCTAAATTGGTAAGATCACGCGCTAAAGCATCAAGAGTTGGTGTCTTAGAATCAAGAGTTTGCTCGCTGCTACCTGCAGAACGTTTGCCTTTAAATCCTTTAGTTTCCATAGCACCAATTTTTTTCAATACTGTTTGACGCGCTTTTGATAAATCTAAGCCAAAGTTGCGTAAAATGCGTGATGCTAAAATTTCATCATCACGTAAAATACCTAACAAAATATGCTCTGTTCCGACTTTTGGGGAACGCAAGCGCACGGCTTCATCTTGCGCAAACGTAATAATTTGACTCGTTCTTGGTGAATACGGCAAGTAATCTACTGCCTTACTATAACGGTTCGTATTGAACCCCGTTAGTGAGTTAATTTCACGTTGGATATCCTCAACTTGAATATCGTAACTTCTTAAAATAGAACCTGCAACACCTTCTTCTTCCATTACCAGCCCCAATAGCAAATGTTCTGAACCGACTGATTGATGACGAAAACGTTTCGCTTCTTGTTGTGCAATCATTAAGACTTGGCGTGCTTTTCCTGTTAATTCTAACATCCTCATTACCTCTTTTCTTCATAGCGTAAACGATCGATTACTGCTTTGATAATATTACTTCTAACGTATTCTTCTCGATCATTTTGTTTACCAATCACATCGTAATGGACGACGGATAGTAGTAATTGACTTTCATTTTTGGTTAATAATTTTTGTTGGTATAACTGTTCAATAACAGCCTGTGCTTCGCTATATGTCAAACGGTCCGTTATTAAATCACTTAAATAACTTAAATAATCTTCGTTATGACCTAATTGTACTCTTTGGATGCGAATATAGCCACCGCCACCTCGTTTACTTTCAACCATGTAGCCTTGTGCCAGTGTGAATCGGGTTTTAATAACATAATTAATCTGCGATGGCACACAACTAAATTGGGATGCCATCTCAATACGACGAATCTCAACAACCTCTTCTTCTTGCAGAATTCTTTTTAAATACTGTTCGATCAAATCGGACATGTTTTGATTATCCATTTTCCTCACCAACTTCTTGACTATATTTGACCTTATATATATTATACAGATTTTGAAAGTAGGAATAAAGGAAAAGAGCTTTATTAGATGAAGAGATTGTTAAATAGCTAACTATATAAATCTTTTTATTTAATTAAAGTATTTGTTACGCGAATAGATCTGTTACAATTATTATATTAATTGAAAAAGGACGAGATACAATGAAGAAACAAATCAATGTAGTAGGCGCAATTTTGATGAATGAGGGCAAAATATTATGTGCCCAACGCAGTGAACATATGTCCCTTAGCCTAATGTGGGAATTCCCTGGCGGAAAAATAGAACCTGGTGAAACACCACAAGCTGCACTAAAAAGAGAATTAAATGAAGAATTATTGATTGACGTCAATGTTGCTGAAGATATTTTTGAAACCACTACGTACGAATATGACTTTGGCGTTGTAACATTAACAACTTTTATTTGTCACTTAATCAGTGGCACACCACAATTAACCGAACATGCAGCGATTAAATGGTTATATCCTAACGAACTTCAAACGTTAACTTGGGCGCCCGCTGATATTCCAGCAGTAGAAAAATTAAGCACAAAATAAGGTAAAAAGGACGTGTTATATGGAAATTTTAGAACGCTCACTTAAAAAAGCTTTCATCGACAAAACTGTTCCTGGTTCTGCCTATGACCCAGAAGTAATTATCAATCAGCCCGTCGATAAAACCTTTCTTTTAAACACGCTTCAAAATGAACTAGATAATTGCCAAGATTTCTTTTTCTCCATCGCTTTTATAACAAAAGATGGATTAGCTTCCATTAAAGCGCAACTGGCAGATTTACATCGACGAGGATTAGGAGGCCGTTTGCTGACATCGACTTATTTATCTTTTAATCAGCCGAAAGTCTTTGAAGATTTGTTAAATATTCCTAACTTAGATGTGAGAATCTCAAATAAAGCTGGTTTTCATGCTAAAGGTTACTTATTCTCACAAACAACCCATCATTCGTTAATTGTCGGAAGCTCTAATTTAACGCTTAGTGCCTTAAAATTAAATTACGAATGGAACGTCAAACTAACATCCTACGAACATGGGGAAATCATTCATCAAGTTACACATCATATGGAAAAAGAGTGGAATGAAGCGTCTCCCTTATCTACCGAATGGATTAAGCAGTATCAGATGAATTACGAACAGCCAGTTTTTAAATCAGACTATCACCCCATCGAACTAACTGAAGAAAAACCAGCTTACGTTGTACCTAATAAAATGCAACGGCAAGCACTGGATAGTTTGGAACAATTGCGTGCAGAAGGTCAACAAAAAGGCTTAATCATTTCCGCGACAGGAACGGGGAAAACTTATTTGGCTGCCTTTGATGTTCTAAATTACAAACCAAAGAAAATGCTGTTCATTGTTCACCGAGAACAGATTTTAACTAAAGCAAAAGAATCCTTTCAACAAATAATAGGCGGCTCTGATAGTGACTATGGAATACTTTCAGGAAACACGCGTGAAATTGACGCAAACTATCTTTTTGCGACCATTCAAACCATTTCAAAACCTGAAAACTACCAGTTGTTCACTGAGGATTATTTTGACTACGTGCTAATTGATGAAGTTCATAAAGCCGGTGCTGAATCATACTTACGCACGCTTAACTATTTTAAGCCCAACTTTTTATTAGGGATGACAGCTACACCTGAAAGAACAGATAATTTTAATATTTTTGAATTATTTGATTACAATATCGCTTATGAAATCCGCCTGCAGGATGCGCTCAAAGAAAATATGCTGTGCCCTTTTCACTATTTTGGTGTAACAGATTACGAAAAAGATGGCATGACCATCCATGAGAAAATTGATTTTAACTATCTTATCGCGGATGAACGTGTTGATTTTTTATTAGAAAAAATCAACTACTACAGCTGTAGTAATAACCAACCTAAAGGATTAGTTTTCTGTTCTTCTATTGACGAAGCAGAGGAATTATCGAGACGATTTGACGAACGAGGAGTTCCTTCAAAATTTTTATCTGGGCAACATTCTATTAGCGAACGTGAAGCCGTGATTTCAGAATTAGAAGCTGGTAATCTCCATTATATTTTTACCGTTGATATTTTTAACGAAGGCATCGACATCCCAATCGTAAATCAAGTAGTGATGCTTAGGAATACACAATCTAGTATTATTTTCATTCAACAATTAGGACGCGGTCTAAGAAAACACCCTGACAAAGACTACGTTACCATTATCGATTTTATCGGGAATTATCAAAATAACTACTTAATTCCGATGGCCCTGTCTGGGGATATGTCACTCAACAAAAATAACCTAAGAAAAGATACTTACGATACCCATTACATTTCAGGTCTCTCTGCTATCAACTTTGAGCAGATTGCTAAGGAACGGATTTCCTCATCAATTGACCAAGTAAAAATTGATAGTATGACGATGCTTCGTAAACCTTATCAAGAATTAAAAAATCGGTTAAACCGAATCCCAAAGCTATGGGACTTTTATACTCAAAAAATTGTCGATCCCGTTGTAATCGCAACAAAACAAAAAAATTACTATCGATTTTTAAAGAGTATGAAAGAGGATATTCCGGTGCTGTCTGAACTAGAGGAGACTTATTTGAATTTTGTCTCAGATGAATTATTAGTAGGCTTACGACTTAATGAATTAGTCTTGATTAATGACATACTTGATACTAAAAAAACAACTTACTCTTATGACGCACTACATCAGTTGTTTATGTCATGTGAAATTCAACATGACGAACAAACAATTGCTTCTACTTTAAATGTATTATCTATGAATTTCTATACCGGTGGCGATAAAAAAAGATTTAAGCAAGCGACTTTTATTGATTTAGAAGGAAATGTTACTCCGTCATTCCTTCACGTGATGAAAAATGACTATTTTGTTACTCATTTGCGTGATTTAATTCGAGTAGGAATAGCAAAATATCGTGAGCATATTAAACAGCTACCTTTTACCTTATATCAAAAATATCGTCGCCGTGATACATTGCGTCTACTAAATTGGCAAGAGCAAATGGTTAACCAAAATATTGGTGGTTATATATATAACGACGCCGATTTCATCATTTTTGTGACACTTGAAAAGGGCGAAGATTTCCGAGGTTCACTAGTCGCCTATGAAGATGGATTCGTTGATAGCCAGACCATCCAATGGTTTACCAAAGCACCACGAACCATAAATAGTCCTGAAGTTCGTTATTTACAAGAACATGGACAAACAGCTAATATCCACTTCTTTATCAAAAAAGCTGATGATCATGGTTCTGACTTCTATTATCTAGGGAAAGTTAAGCCTGATGTTAACTCAATGGAACAAGTCACCCGCGCCACCTCAGAAGGCGAAACAAAATCATTGGTCAAGATGCTATTACAATTAGAAGAACCAGTGGAGATTTCGTTGTTTAATTTCTTGACTAAATAAATGCCAAACCCAGCTGAGACAAATAATTGTCCTAGCTGGGTTTTCATTTTTTCTATTTGATTTTGATCACAAAAATTATGTCGCTTCCGCTATTTCATCTCCACTGATGCCATATAAAATTGCGAATTCACATAATGATAAGTGATTTTCGAGAAGTTAAATGGCTCTCCATTACCTTTATGGAAGATTTCTTCCGTTAATAATGCTGGATCATCTTTCTCTAGCTCCAACAATTGAGCAACTTGCTCCGATAATTTAATAACATGTAAAAACTTGTCTGAGTAACCAATTTTAACCTTCAAAACATTGGTTAAATATTGATAAAGAGACTGTTCAGCAATTTCCTTATTAACATACGGAACTGTCATCTTATTAAAATAAGACTCCTCAACACAAAAAATCTGTTCCTCAATATAACGTAAACGTTTCACGTATAGCACAGGCTCCCCGACTGCAATATTTAACGACTCTGCCACTTCTTCATTTGCCCCAAGTTCTTCAATAGCTAACACTTTAGCTGAGACATTTGAATAATCAAATAGCGACGTAAAACCTTGATTTTCAAATAAGTTAATATAACCTTTACGATTCGTTCGACGTACAAAAATGCCACTACCACGCAATTGATAAATCATCCCTTTTTGCTGCAAGTAAGATAACGCCTTAACAATGGTACTTTTACTCACTTGATATTCGTTCATCATCTCTTCTGTACTAGGTAATTTATCATTTTGTCTTAAATTATGCTCTCTAATATAACGTTCAATATTATGAGCGATTTCTTCATACTTTAACACGTGCACTCCTCCTAAACATCACCATTTTAACATAAAAAAAACAAAGATAAAATAATTATACACCTATTGACAAACTATACCGGTATAATGTAATATAGCGTTTACAAAGACTTAAATTATACCGGTATAATATTTTTAGGAGGATACACATGAGCAAGAATAAAGTAAGAGATTACAGTAAATTAGCAAAAGATATTTTTGATATCGTCGGTGGTAACGACAATATTGTCAACGTTACTCGCTGTGCGACACGTTTAAGAATCGTACTACAAAACACAACGCCTGAAATGGTTGATCAAGTTTCACAATTGGCAGGTGTTATTACCGTAGTTGAAAATAGTGGGCAATTCCAAGTTGTTATCGGCTCACACGTTGGAGAAGTTTTCAATGAGTTTTCTCAACTAGCAAACGTTGAAGAAAATGACGTAACTGTTGAAAAAGGAAGCATCTTAAATCGCATTATTGCAACAATGTCAGCTGTTTTCGCACCTTTTGTATATATTTTAGCAGCGGGTGGTATTTTACAAGGTTGTTTAATTATTGCTAAATATTTTAATGAAAGCATTAGTACGACTGGAACTTTCCAAGTATTAGAACTTATTTCATGGACACCCTTTACTTTCTTACCAATTTTAATAGCGATTACAGCGTCTAAGCATTTCAAAACAAACACATATATTGCAGTCGCTTGTTGTGCGGCCCTAATTAATCCTACTTGGGCTGAAATGGCAGCACGTATTGCAGGTGGCGAAAACTTAACATTCCTAGGTATTGCTCTTTCTAAGACAACTTACGGTTCAACTGTGTTACCACCAATCTTATTAGTTTGGTTATTGTCATACTTAGAAAAAGCTCTAAACAAATATTTACCAGAAGTAACACGTGCCTTATTAATTCCATTCTTATCAATGGTTATTATGGTTCCTTTAACATTATTAGTAGTGGGTCCTTTATCAAATGGTGGTGCCATTTTAATCGCAGATGGTTACAACAAACTAGTCGAAGTTGCACCTGCTGTTGCCGGCATGTTAATCGGTGGATTATGGCAAGTAGTCGTGATTTTCGGAATTCATTGGGGTGTCACACCCATGTGTATCGCTAACTTTGAACAATACGGACAAGATTCATTCCAAGCATTCCAAACAATTGCGGTCGTCGCACAAGTTGGTGCTACGCTAGGGGTATTCTTTAAAACAAGAGATAAATCACTTAAAAATATCTCGTTATCAGCAGCCATCACTGGTTTCTTCGGAATTACGGAACCATCAATTTACGGTGTTACCTTACGTTTGAAAAAACCATTTATTATCGGTTGTATTTCAGGAGCAATCGGTGGGTTAGTTGTAAGTTTCTTCAATAGTGTGTACTATGTCTACGCTGGGTTACCTGGTTTATTAACAACCGTCAACGGAATCAGCAAAGATAACCCATCATCATTTACAGGTTTAATGATTGGTTGTGCGATTGCTTTAATTTTACCAATCGTGATTATGCAATTAACTGGCTACGAAAAAAAGAAAACAGTTTAATAACTAAATAAACTTATTATGGAGGTCAATATGACATTATCTAAAGATTTTTTATGGGGTGGCGCTTTAGCCGCTCATCAATTTGAAGGCGGTTGGGACCAAGGCGGTAAAGGTCCTAGCGTGATTGACGTCATGACAGCCGGCGCGCATGGTGTGCCTCGCGAAATCACAAAAACAATTGAAGAAGGCAAGTTTTATCCAAACCATGATGCGATTGATTTTTATCACCGTTACAAAGATGATATTGCGATGTTTGCAGAAATGGGCTTAAAATGCTTGCGTACGTCAATCGCTTGGACACGTATTTTTCCAAGAGGTATAGAAGAAGAGCCTAATGAAGAAGGCTTAAAATTTTACGACGACGTATTTGATGAGTTATTAAAACACGGGATTGAACCTGTTATTACCCTATCTCACTTTGAGATTCCTTTATACTTAGCACAAGAATTTGGTGGTTTTAGAGATCGTCGTCTCGTTGATTTATTCGAAAAATTTGCTGAAGTCTGCTTCACTCGTTATCAAGATAAAGTGAAATATTGGATGACCTTTAATGAAATTAATAATCAAATGGACACAAATAACCCAATTTTCTTGTGGACTAACTCAGGTGTAACTGTAGAAGAAGGCGAAAATCCTAAAGAAGTGATGTACACGGTGGCTCACCATGAACTTTTAGCAAGTGCCAAAGCAGTCGCTATTGGTAAGAAAATTAACCCTGACTTGCAAATTGGTTGTATGGTATCGCATGTGCCAATTTATCCATTCTCATGTAATCCAGATGACATCATGGCTTCAGAAGAAGCATTACGCCAACGTTATTTCTTTGCTGATGTTCACTGTCGTGGAGAATATCCTACTTACGCACTAAAAGAATTTGAGCGCGAAGGGTATAACATTAATATTACAGAAGAAGATAAAGAAATTTTAAGAAACGGAACAGTTGATTACATTGGCTTTAGCTATTATATGTCTACGACTGTTAAATCAGATGTTCACAACGATAATACTGGTGATGTAGTCAACGGTGGATTAGCTAATGGTGTCGAAAACCCTTATATCTCAGCAAGTGACTGGGGTTGGGCAATTGATCCCGTTGGTTTGAGAATTACCTTGAACCGTTTCTACGACCGCTATCAATTACCTTTATTCATCGTTGAAAACGGATTTGGGGCTATTGACGAAGTCGAAGCTGATGATAGCATCCATGATGCAGCACGTATTGATTATTTAAGAAAACATATCGAACAACTAGAACTTGCAGTTAACCATGACGGTGTTGACTTATTGGGATACACTCCTTGGGGCATCATCGACCTAGTTTCATTTACAACAGGTGAAATGAAAAAACGTTACGGCATGATTTATGTTGATCGTGATAACGAAGGAAATGGCAGTATGAAACGCCTGAAAAAAGACTCATTCTACTGGTATAAACAAGTCATCGCCACAAACGGTGAGGATTTAGGCGGAGAGTAGTCTTGCAGGTAACTAATTTAAAATAAAAAAATCCCCCTTGGAAAAAACTCCATAGGGGGATTTTTCATATTTTTAAGGTAGCTTATCTCCTTGATCTTCTTACTTAATAAACACTAGGGCCAAAAAAGAATCTTATAATAATCTACAGACTTGTGTTGACTTTAATTTGTTAGCGCTTTATCGTATATGTATCATCACCCATCATAAATAAGGAGTGTTTTTATGTTATCTTATACGAAAGAATCTTTTGAAATTATCCAATTAACTGACATTCACCTAGGGCAAATGCCTTTTAACGACGAAGATTTATTGACATTAGAGAAAATTGATCAGTTGCTGGCGTCTACTGCCGCTGACTTGCTATGTATTACCGGCGATTTAATGTGGACACATGGGGTCAAAAATCCCGAAAAAACGTATCACGCACTGATTAATATTTTAAACAAATACGATATTCCTGTCGTTGTTACTTATGGTAATCATGATTCTGAAGAATCCGTTACAAGAACTGATTTGCGTGAAATTGAAAAAAACATTAACCATCTCGTTGAGAAAAAGCATGCCTTTATCGATTCGTATAATAAAGAATCTTATGCCGTTGAAATTTATCATCATGATCAATTATCAAACGTCCTCTATATTTTCGATTCAG
Organism: Vagococcus zengguangii; assembly: GCF_005145005.1. Classification (NCBI taxonomy): domain Bacteria; kingdom Bacillati; phylum Bacillota; class Bacilli; order Lactobacillales; family Enterococcaceae; genus Vagococcus; species Vagococcus zengguangii. The sequence continues at coordinate 177,797 of NZ_CP039712.1, read as the reverse complement.
GCGACTACCCAACAAATAGCTTAGATGGCTATGATTGAATCTCACTTGAACAAATTAATTGGTATCAAGAAACATTTAAACACTACTCGGCTCAGCATACACTGAAAAACGATTTAGTCTTTTTACATATTCCACTACCTGAATATCATTTAGCAGCTGAGCATATTGTTGATGGAAAATTTTGGGAAGGTGCACCTCGGATTTGTTCACCAAAACTAAATACAGGATTATTTGCCTCTCTTTACTATAATCAGCATGTTAACGCGATTTTTTGTGGTCATGACCATGATAATAATTTTGAAGGTCTTTTCTTAGGCATTCGCTGTATTTTCGGAAATGTTTCTGGCTACAATACTTACGGCGTTTTACCACGCGGCTATCGTCAAATTTTAATCAATAGTGAGAACGTTGAAACAACTATTCAACAGTATTAAGGAGGGCAACATATTGTTGACGACTCATTTTGGCATACGCGAACTTCGAAATGTCAGCAAAATAATTTTGGGTAATTTATTATTAGGATTTGCCTATGCAAAATGGATGAAACCTGATGGGATTATTAATGGCGGTGTCACCAGCATTAGTATGATTTTTGAAAAAATAACCGGTATCCCAATTTTTTATCTAACGACTGTCTTCACTCGTTTTATTACTAATCTGTTGGCTCTTTCTTGGAAAAGAAAATTTCTTTCAATCCATTTTAAGCAGTATTTGCTATAACGTCTTTTTTACACTTTTTTATGTTTCGTCTTTTAATACACAAGTTAATTTGGGCATTGATTTTATAGCTGCGAGTCTTTTTATCGCGCGTGGCTATTATCTTTGTCTATCCGCTAATGCTTCCACTGTTGGCATGGATGTAATTGCGCTGATTATTAATAAAAAACAACCTAAAATAGCCATCGCAACTGCTCTTCGTTATATTAATTTTATTGTACTTGGTTTAGGACTAATAACTTATGGTATAAAAGCGGTTATTATTGGAATATTATTTAGCTTCGTCAATTCCTATCTACTTGATTTTTTCTTCAAAAGAAAACATAACATCATTCAAATGAATCTCTTCTATTTATTTTATGACATTGTCGGACGGACAATATGACAAAATAAATAGAAGAGATTTTTTAGCTAGTTATTTTACTGTCTTCTCTTAACAATCACGATAATTTTTCAGAAAACTAACTAGCTATTAACCTCTCCTTAGATTATTAACTTTTCAACTTATATCTTTTCTATTTATACAACGGTCCAAAGTACTGACATGCTTTGAAATCGGCACCTTCTAAATCTTTTGTACCAAACCCGCTAAATGCATGTGGTCGGAAAATTCGTTCACGTGGTACGTTATGTAACGCTACTGGAATTCTTAACATGCTAGCCATTGTAATAATATCGTGACCGACATGCTCCACAGTGATTTGATCCCCACTGATTCATTACTTCGTATACAGATTCAAAACCAGGTTCGCCTAAGTTTGGTGCAAACCAGGTTGTTGGCCATGTCTTATCTGTTCGTTCATCCAATGTGCGATGGACCTCTTCTTCTAATAGACACGTATAGCCTTCCGCAATTTGTAACGTTGGTCCCACACCATCCACCATATTGATTCGAATGATGGTTACCGGCATCTCTGCTTCTGTTCTAAAGTGAGAAGAAAAACCACCGCCACGGAAATATTCATAGTTTGCGCGACACCAATCTGTTTTTTCTAAACAATTTTCAATATCAGCCTGTGTCATATTCCAGAATTCTTTCATCGTGCCATTGCCGTGTTCATCTTTTGCAGCCGCCGTACCATCTAGAGCGGAAGCACCTGAATTAATTAAATGAATAATCCCTTCTGACGCCTTTCCTGTTAATTTCTTACCTGTTACTTCTTCCACCGCTTTAGGGCTCCAATACGTACGAACATCTGAGAAAATAGGGGCTTTATTTGTTAAAAGTGTCCCAAACAACATCGACGCGCCGTTTAAAGTATCATTTTCTGTAGCAAAGGCTGTTACAGGTCGTGCACCATTCCAGTCAAAGGTGGACGCCATGATAGCTTCGGTGAAGTCGCCATTTGGTAACCAGTCTGTCCACTGACGTTGGCCTTGGAAACCACCAGCAATGGCATCACGGCCACGTGCTTCTTCGTGCCAACCTAAGTCAGCTAATTTCTCATTACCAAACATAATATCGCGAATAATTAAAGCTTGTTTAGCGATAAACTCCCAATCTTTATCAGCTGCGATAACTTTAGATTTCGTAATCACTTCAGGGTAGTCTTTACCTTCATTGATATCGACGCCTTCTTTACAATACTTTTTAATCCAAGTTAAGGCTTTTTCATATTCTTCTGGATCATAAATTTCTAAGGTCATTCTTCTTAAAATCTCAGTCATATCCACAAATTCAACCGGCATGCCTAAGTAATCATTGAAAAACTTACTATCCATTAAGGCTGTATAATATTGGGTGTTGATGGAAAATCCCATTAGGGTTTTCTGTTAACACTTTTTTTGATTTTTAGACAAAAAAAGAGACCTCAATCTGATAAAATTAAAGTCGACTAAAACCAAAAATATATCGGAGGGGTCTCTTATGGATAAGCATACTAGAAAATTACTTGGATTGGAAGATAAAAACATATATTTTGACGAAGATTGGTTAAAAGAAGAAAAGAAAAAAGGTGTTCTGGCTTATATTATTGAAGGTGTATTAACCTATCGTCCTGCTTGCTGTGAAAAATGTGGTGAACTAGATAGCTCAAAAATCGTTAAAAATGGACATAGAACGACCAAAACACAATTACCGCCCTTTAGAAATAGACTGACGTATCTACAGCTTAAACGCTCAAGATTTCGTTGTTATACCTGTGGGGCTACATTTATCGCCTCAACTCCTATCGTTGAACGCAATCATCATATTTCTCGTGAACTAAAATACCAAATTATGATGGACTTAAAGCGTGTATCATCTCGTAAAGACATTGCGGATCGTTACTTTGTTTCTGATGTAACTATATTACGTATACAAAAAGAGTTAGCTAAACAACGGACCATTAACTACAATCATTTACCAAGGATTCTATGTATTGATGAATTTAAATCAATGAAATCATGTGTAGGCTCTATGAGCTTTATTTGTGTTGACGGCGTTAGAAATGAACTTTTTGTCCTCTTAGAGGACAAAAAGTTAGCTAGTTATTTCATGAAGTTTTCGCTTAAAGCACGCAAATCCGTTAAATACTTAGTCATGGATATGAATGGTAGTTATGCCCAATTAATCAAAAAAGTCTTTCCTTGTGCTGAAATTGTCACGGATTGTTTTCATATTGTCCAACACATTAACCGTAGCTTTAATCAGTTACGTATCAATATCATGAATACTTTCCGAAATCATCAATCAGAAGATATGAAGAAATATCGCAGATTAAAACGTTACTGGAAGCTCCTTTTAAAAGATGCCGATTCTTTAGATAATACGCATTCACACTATCACTATCTGTTTAAACGTGAACTTTTCCAACAGGAGATTATTGACGAATTATTAACTTATGATGAGCGTCTAAGACTAGCATACGATACTATCCAGCTCCTACATCACTATCGTAAAAAAGCAGATGTAGAGAACTTCTTTCATATAATAAATGACCTATCTAAAGAGCTTCCTAACTGGTTTAGAAAGAAATTAACCTTCTTTAACCAACACGACCAAGGTATCTATAACGCGTTGATGCTGCCTTATTCGAATGGTATTACCGAAGGTATCAACAACAAAATCAAATTAATTAAACGGGTTTCCTACGGCTATCGTAACTTTAGAAACTTACGTGATAGAATTTATATTTCTCAAGGATTAATTTTCCAAAATATTACGCAAAAAAGGTGAAGCTTTTACACTTCACCTAGTCACTTAATTTTATAAAATTTGAGTCCATCAACACTATTTGACGAAGAGCCTATATTAAGGGAGCTAGTGATTGATCACAACAAAAAGACATAGCTAGCGGAAACTTCCGCTTGTCTATGTCTTTACTATTTTTAGGGGATAAAAATTATTTCAACGCTTGTAGCGCGTGAGATAGTGTTTTTGTTGCCGGATAGACTTGTTGATAAAGTTCATAGTATTGTTGATACTTTTCAACATTTTCCACAATTGGTTTAGTTGAGCCTTTATATTTAACAAATTGCTCCGCGCACGCAAGCGCATCGTCAAACCAACCTAGACCGATAGCTGCTAACATAGCAGCACCCATGCCCGGTCCTTGTTCGGTTTCAAGACCAATGATTTCAGCATTAAAAATATCTGCTTGCATTTGCAACCAATCTTTATTTTTAGCTCCGCCACCGACTGAAACAATACGTTCAAATTTTCGATTTGATTCCACTTCCATCAGTTGTTGTGAGTCTTTCAAGGAGAAAGTAATCCCTTCTAGGATCGCTTTAGCTAAATGTTTTAAGCTATGAGTTGTATCTAATCCAATGAAGCTTCCACGAATTTGACTATCCGCATGTGGTGTACGTTCACCGACGATGTAAGGTGTAAATAACAAGCCATCTGATCCCGGTGCTATTTTATCAATGTCTGAGAGTAGTGATTCAAATGATTCGTTTGAAGCAAAGGTGTCTTTAAACCAGTTCAAACTATGACCAGCTGCTAAAGTTACCCCCATTGAATAATGAGCATTTGGGATTACATGGTTAAATAAGTGCAATTTCCCTTGATAGCCTTTATTATTAGGCCCTTCATATGATAAGAAGACGCCTGACGTTCCGATACTTGCCATACCTGTTTCTTGATCCAAAATACCGGCACCTAAAGCCGCACATGCATTATCCGCGCCACCTGCAAACACTTTGACTTCTTTTTCAAAGCCAAATTTTTCTTGAATAGTGGGTAATAAGGTGCCTATTTGGCCCGCTGCATCAATTAATTGCGGTAAATAGTCAGTTGGAATATTAAATTTACTCAAAATACTCGTTGACCATTTTTGTGCTTCGATATCAAGCATTAACGTCCCTGCTGCATCAGAGTAATCCATGTGAATATTCCCCGTCAGACAGTAGCCTAAATAATCCTTAGGTAACATCATGTGTCGAACTTTCGCCCAAATTCCTGGTTCTTCTTCTTGAATCCACAAAACTTTTGGTAAAGTAAAGCCTTCTAGCGCAATATTTTTAGTAATGGCTAAGACCTCTTCACCAAATTCTGACATAATGCGTTCGCACTGTTTAGTTGTCCGCACATCATTCCACAAAATCGCTGGACGTAATACTTCATGAGTGTCATTTAACACAACTAAGCTATGCATTTGCCCTGAAAAACTAATACCTTCAAGCTCTTGTGTGAAATCAGCAACCTCTTCTTTTAGTTGTCCTAACACTTGTTCACAAGCGGTCATCCAGTCTTGTGGTTGTTGCTCACTGTATCCTGGTTTTTCGTGGATAAGCGGGTAGTCGCTGCTTGCTGTCGCAACGACTTCCCCTTTTTTATTAACTAACAGCCCTTTTAAAGAACTAGTTCCTAAATCGATTCCTAAAACGTATGACATCAGTCTTCATTCCTTTTTATTCTGTTTTTGTAGTAGTTTGACTATTTTTCTCTACACCATAAGCTTCGATTTCATCCGCTTTTACATAGTTAACTGGAATCGGAATATTGTTGTCGATTTCTTCACCTTCAACCGCTTTTACTAAATTTTCAATAACTTGAACTCCGATACCATAAGCATCTTGGTCAACGATTGCTGTAATACGGCCATCTTCAATTCCTTTTTTCCATGTATCTGTGTAATCAAAACCATAGTGTAAAATTTTTCCAGCTTTGTCTTGTGATGCTAATGCTTCCATAACTCCAACGTCTGGTCCTTCAGAACCTAAAGAGAATACCGTAACTAAATCACTATTAGCTGTAATTTGTCCCTCTAATTGTTGCTTAGACACCGCTGATTGATCGTTATCTTGAATAGTTTCTAACCATTTGAAATTTTTAGCATCTGCACCCATTTCTTCTTCAAAGCCTTGTTTTAAGCCTTTTTCACGAGCAATCATTGTTGGTTGAGATTTATCAACACAGACAATTGTTAATGTACCACTTGTGATGCCTTTTTCTTTCATCTCTTTAGCAGCATTACGACCTAGGTCTTCTCCGGCTAAAACATTATCCGTTCCAACATACGCAACGCGATCTTCTTTATTTTCTAAGTCTGCATCAAATGTAATAACAGGAATATCCGCATCCATTGCTTCTTTAATTGGATTTTTAAACATATTTTGTTCAATTGGTGATACCGCAATACCCGCTACTTTATTAGCAACTGCTTCTTTGATAAAGCCGATATGTTTATCATTTTTTTGTGCTTCAGCTGGTGGACTTGTTTTAACGACTAAATCATAGCCTAGCTTTTCAGCTGTTACTTCTGCTCCAAGTCTCATTGGATTCCAATAAGCACCTGTATCAACAATTGGTACGAAATATAATGTTTTGCTTGCATCTTCTACTTTACCACTGTCTTTTGCGTCTTCACTTGAAGAACATCCCACTAAAGCTAACCCTGATAGCAATACCGTACCTAATAAAATTTTTTTCATTTTGTTCATCATTTTTCCCCTTTTCTTAGCTGTTTTTTTCTGCTTTTCTTCTTAAGTAATCGACAATAATCGCAAAGATAATAACCGCCCCTGTAACCGCTTGTTGCATAAAGGCGTTAACACCCATAATCGCTAAACCATTGGTGAAAATTTGTAATGTAAAGATTCCAACAATTGCTCCACCAATTGTTCCGACACCTCCACTAAATTGTGTACCACCCATGATTGAAGCAGCCATCGCTAATAAGTCTAACCCTTGGCCTTCGTTAGGACCCCCAACATTTAAGTTTGACATTAATAAGATACCAGCTATCGCTGCCAACATTCCTTCAATCACAAAAACTTTAATCACTTGTTTGTCTGTTTTAATCCCTGATAATCTTGCTGCTTCAGGGTTAGACCCAATTGCGTAGCAATATTTACCGAAGCGTGTATTTTTCATAATATAAGAAAAAATTAAGACTAAAACAAAGAAAATAATGGTGTTGCTAAAGATAACGTTTCCAAAAATTTTCGTTGTCGCTAATTTACCGAACCAATCAGGTGTTCCCGTAATATAAATACCATTGGTTACGAACATAATCAAACCACGAATGATGTAATTTGTTCCTAACGTTAAAATGAAAGCTGGTAAATCAAACTTTTTAATTAAGATACCGTTAATTGCCCCAAAAACGCCACCAATTAGTAGCGCTGCAATAATCACAACTGGCGCCGGCATCCCTTGAGCTGCTAGATATGCCGCTGCTGTTCCAGAAAACGCAGCTATTGACGCAATGGATAAATCTACATAACCTGTAATTAATACCATCGCATAGGCAATTGTTAAAATCCCAACAGCAGGTATTTGACGGAAGAAGTTCCCAATATTACCTGCACTCAAAAACATCGGACTAGCAAATGAAAAATATAAGAACAAAACAATTAATACAATGTATACCGAGTATTTCAAAAACAACGATTTCAAATCAAATTTAAATTTTTTTGGTTCTGTCGCTACTTGATTTTCCATAATTTAAATCTCCCTATAAAAATCTCCAAATTTTAAAGCTGCTTAAATTATGCACTTAAAGTTGCTAGTGTCATAATCTTTTCCTGCGTTGCCTCTTTAGCAGTAAGTTCTCCTGTAATTTCTCCTTCTCGTAATACATAGATACGATCGCAAATCCCTAATAATTCAGGAATTTCTGAAGAAACAATTAAAATGGTTTTCCCTTGTTGTGCTAATTGATTGATGATGGCATATATTTCTGACTTAGCTCCAACATCAATTCCTTTAGTTGGCTCATCGAAAATATATACATTATTATCAGTATTCAACCATTTAGCTAGTACGACTTTCTGTTGATTACCACCTGATAAACTTGAAACAGCATTTTTCTTATTCGAAACTTTGATGTTCAAATCTTTGATTAATTTATCTGCTGTGTCAGATACTTTTTGATGATCGACAACAAAATCATTCAGCGCAGTAATACTAATATTATCTTCAATCGATAAATTCAGCGCTAATCCTTGGTGCTTACGGTCTTCGGTTAACAAACAAATCCCCTGATTAATTGCATCAATCGGTGATTTAATTGTTTTTTCCTGACCTTCAATTAAAATTTTACCCGATTTGGCGCGGTCCGCTCCAAACAGCAAACGCATCATCTCTGTACGACCACTACCAACTAATCCTGAGAATCCAACCACCTCACCTTTTTTGGCGTAAAAATTAGCGCCTTTCACTTTTTGATTACGATCAGTCAATTCTTGGACTTCCAAGTAGGTCTCACCAATTTCTGTTGGCTCTTTCGGATATAAATTATCTAATGTTCGGCCAACTAATTGATGAATAATATCTTCATGCGACATTTCTTTTACAATATTCGTATCGATATACTCACCATCTCTCAAAATAGTGATACGATCACAAATTTCATAAATTTCATTCATACGATGCGAAATATAAACACTTGAAATACCTTTATCTTTTAAGGCTTTAATGATAATAAATAACACTTCTACCTCTTGATCAGATAGAGCGGTTGTTGGTTCATCGAAAATAATTACCTTTGCATTTAAACTAATGGCTTTAGCAATTTCAACTAATTGTTTATTGGCAGTTGATAATTGTTCCACAATATCCGTTGGTTTAAAATCAGCACCTAGCAAATTAATTAAGCCTTGTGTCTCTTCATATAATTTATCGTAGTCAACGATGCCCAGCCATTCATTTTTATAAGGTAATCTACCCATATAAATGTTTTCAGCAACACTCACTTGCTCAGATAAGTTCAACTCTTGATGAACAAAGCCAATCCCTAACTCTTTTGCAATCTCAGGTGTCATTTCTGTTATTTCTTTTCCTTCAAATTCGATTATTCCACTATCTTTCGGGATAACCCCACCTAAAATATTCATTAAAGTTGACTTTCCTGCACCATTTTCACCCATTAACGCATGAATTTCACCTGGTAAAACTTCTAGTTTCACTCCTTTTAAGACGTTAACTTTCCCAAAAGACTTACGAATATCACGCATTGCAAATAACTCATTCATATTCGACACCTCTTATTTTTCCAACCCTTCCTCATAATGGAAGAAGTCAAATTTCGCCACTTTGTCATAACCAGAATAATCAATATTCGCCATTCCGACAAAAGCACCTGTGAAAAAGCCTCCATAAGACTGATTCACGTAATCATCACTTAATACTTTAGCATCCAACACAATTCCTGTATCATGCCATTCAATCCCATCAAATGAATATTGATAACGATAATTATTTGTTGATACAATTGTTCTAAAATAAACATCCTCGACTGATTCTGGAACTGGGATTGCTTGATCTTTCAAATAACTTTGATAACGACCTGCATTGTTCTCCGAAATTTCAATTACACGTCCATTGATTTCATTCCATGTAATATGAATCATTGACCAATGTTTACTATTATAATAGTTTGTTAGACCTGCCATTTGTTGGAAAGTGTCTGGATGATAGCTGACTTTCGTCGTTGCTGTAAACTCAAAATGTTGCCATCTTCTTGCAACTAGCGAGCATTCATGTAAATTCTCAAAGGAACCTTTACCAATCAGACATAACTGACTATTTTCTAAATAACCAATTGCAGAACTAAACGGTTGGCGTAACGTGTTAAAATGAATCGATAATCCTTCTTCGTCAAATCCATCACGAACGTTATTTAATGAGTTGTCTTGAACGATTACTTCATGATTAACTTCCACAAATTGACTACCTTGTCTACCACCGACTATAACTGGCCATTTATCTTCTGTCCATTCCACTTTTTGAATCGCTGTTTCACGACCTAACGTACACCAACCTCTTGTTTCACGTGTTGAAACATTTGGCTCTTGCCAAGGACGTCCTGTTAAATGAGCAAAATACCACTCACCTTCTGGCGTATCAACTAATGAACCATGTCCACATTTTTGTAAGTAATTACTAGAATCATCATAAGCTGTTAAGAACGTTTCTGGTTGTGTTTCGTATTCGCCATAAAGCTCACTTGAACGTGCGACAACTTCTTGATGGGCATAAGTTGTACCACCTTCGGCACAAAATAGATAATACTGACCAAATAATTTATACAGATGAGGTGCTTCAACTAATTTAACATCTGTACCTTTCCAGATGATTTTAGCCGTTTCCGGTAATAACCGTTCTTCCTCTACTGAATATTCAGTACACTTAATCCCATTAAACTGATGATGATATTCACGATGATCCCATTCCATTTGTAATAGATACTTACGTCCGTCAGTATCATGGAACAATGAAGCATCAAAACCTAAGCCGTTAAGTTTAATCGGGGCACTCCACGGACCCGTAATTTCTTCAGCTGTAATTAAATAGTTCGTGCAATCTTTGAATGCTCCCTCTACAACTTTTACATCCGAATAAACTAGCCAAAATTGACCATCTGCATAAGATAAGTCTGGTGCCCAAACACCACCGGAATCAGGGTTACCAATCATGTTCAAACGTGATAAATCAGCAAGTGGATGGGTAACTAATTCCCAATTTACTAAATCTGTTGATTGATGAATTTGTACACCTGGGTACCATTCAAATGTTGATGTTGCAATATAATAAGTATCATCTTTTCTAACAATTGATGGGTCAGGATTAAATCCTTTTAATACTGGATTTTGAATATACATTACGTTCCTCCTCCAAAAAATAAGGCCAGATTAAATGTGATTTCCATCTAATCTAGCCTAACATGATCTTAAACTAAATAATCATTAAGTCTAGATTTCACCATCTCTAAATGGCTTGATTCTAATGCTGGCGTGTCATGTGTTAATGCGTATTCGCTTAATGTTTCTAAATCTTCTTCGTCTGCTAAGATGCGTTGACCTAAGTCACCTTTAAATGAAGCATAACGAGCTTCTTTTAATTTATCTAAGTAGCCATCTTCTTTTAATTTCGCTGCTATTTTCAATCCGCGAGCATACGTATCCATACCAGCAATATGCGCTAAAATTAGGTCTTCCATTTCAAATGATGAACGACGAACTTTCGCATCAAAGTTAATACCGCCTGGAGCGATGCCACCATTTTCTAAAATTTCATACATTGTAAAGGCTGTGTCGTAGATGTTTGTTGGGAATTCATCAGTATCCCAGCCTAATAATAAGTCCCCTTGGTTAGCATCGATTGAACCTAGCGCGTCATAGCTGCGTGCCACATTTAATTCGTGTTCGAATGTATGTCCAGCTAGCGTTGCGTGGTTGGCTTCTAAATTTAACTTGAAGTCGCCTTCTAAGCCGTATTTTTGAATGAACGCCATAGTTGTTGCTGCATCAAAATCATATTGATGTTTTGAAGGCTCTTTTGGTTTAGGTTCGATTAAGAATTGTGGTTTGTGACCAATTTTCTCACCGTAAGCGATTGCCATTCTGAATAGACGAGCAATGTTGTCTTGTTCAAATGCCATATCAGTGTTTAGTAATGATTCGTAACCTTCTCGACCACCCCAGAACACATAGTTTTGACCGTTTAATTTTTTAGAAATATCTAAACCTTTTTTAACTTGCGCTGCTGCAACCGCATACACTTCTGCGCTGTTTGATGAAGCCGCACCATTATTAAAGTGAGGTTGAGAGAACATATTCGCTGTGTTCCATAATAGTTTAATACCTGTTTGATCCATTTTTTCTTTAATTAAATCAGTAATTTCATCGATGTTAGCAAAGAACTCTTCTAATGAGTCACCTTCTGGCGCAATATCAATATCGTGAAAACAGAAGTATTCAATACCTAATTTTTCTAGAATTTCAAAGAATGCTTCGACACGATTTTTGGCTGTTTCCATTGGTGTTGAGCCATTCCAATTTCTAATGTTAGTTGGTTGGCCAAATGGATCTGTTCCATCTTGAGTCATTGTGTGCCAATATGCTACCGCAAAACGTAAATGTTCTTTCATGGTTTTACCCATTACTACTTCCTCTGGGTTATAGTGACGGAACGCAAAAAGATTTTCTGTTGTAGGTCCTTCATATTTGATAGCTTCTAAATTCTCAAAATATTTCATTATAAATCCTCCGTTTTATTTGTTTTTAGTTTGTTTGTATGATAAACTAACTTACGAGACAAGAATAACGCGAAAGTAAACAAAAGTCAAGCGCTTTCATAAAATAAAAGGGGTTTTGTAAATGATTAATAGTAAATATACTATTCGTGAACGGAATGAAGCAGTGATTCTACAAACTATCATTGAACATCAACCAATTTCTCGAGCCGAATTGGCAACTGTCACGAGACTTAACAAAGCAAGTGTTTCATCTATCACGAAAAAACTAATAGAAGAAGAGTTAATTATAGAAACAGGTATCGGTGATTCTAGTAATGTTGGTGGTCGTAAACCGATTATGTTGATGTTTAATCCTAAAGCAGCTCTAGTAATTGGTATCGATGTTGGAACCAATTATTTAAATGGGAAGCTTACATATTTAGACGCAGAAACTATTACCTCATTCGAAGAAAAAAATATCAAGATTAATCAACAAACAATTAAGACTGAATTAGCCAATTGTATTGAACAACTACTACTTAATGTCCCTACTACTTATCATGGTATCGTAGGCTTAACTGCCGCTATACATGGCGTCGTCTTGAACGAAGAAATTATCTATACGCCCAACTATGACTTAGATCAAGGGAGCATGGCTAATATCTTAGAAGAATTAGTTGATTGCCCTGTCTTCATCGAGAACGAAGCCAATTTAGCAGCACTCGGCGAATATGCTTTCACTTCAGACTCTCGCAATTTAATTTGTATCAGCATCCATGACGGTATCGGAGCAGGAATTGTGGAAAATGGCGTGCTACAAACAGGGCCACATGGTCGCGCTGGTGAAATCGGCCACAGTGTACTTTTCCCGGACGGTAAACCATGTCCTTGTGGTAACAAAGGATGCTTGGAACAATATGCATCTCACGTAACCCTTTATGAGGAAATCAAACAAGCCACAGCTAATGCGACTATGAATAGCGATTTGGTGACACAGCTTTACCAAGAACACCATCCTGACGTGATTGTAGCACTGAAAAACAATAGTCACTATTTAAGTATCGGTGTTAACAACCTGATTTCTGTTTACGATCCAGAAGTCATCGTTATTAATAGCTCTGTTTATCAAAAAAATCCAGCTATGCTTGAATGGTTAATTAATGATTTAAATACTTTACAACGTTCTGAACTTGAAATCATTAATAGTCCACTCCAAAACAACGCAACATTACAAGGTGCAACTATCAAAGCCGTTCAACAATTTTTAAATATTAGCCACCTTAAGTTTATTAAATAAACAAACCTCTTAAAATAAAGCAAAAACGTCAACCTTTAAGTAAGTTACTTAAGGGTTGACGTTTTACTATATAACAACAAATCATCAACAAACTATAACAATTTAGCTTCTTGTGATACTTCCGGACGATGCTTCCCGTCAAAAAACTCATCCAACAAAGCTCTCACCTCATCCGTTGACTTCGTGTTCATCAGTTTCGCACGCAAGTCGCTTGCCCCTGGGAAACCTTTAACATAAATCTTGAAGAAACGGTGTAAACCAACAATCGAACGTGGTACTTGTTTAGCATATTTGTCTTGCAAATCAAGTTGCAAACGCAACAAGCCTAGTAGCTCTTCTGAACTGTGCTCTCGAGGTTCTTTTTCAAAGGCGTAAGGATTTTTAAAAATTCCACGGCCAATCATGATGCCATCCACATCATATTTTTTCGCTAGTTCTAAGCCCATCTGACGATCTAAAATATCACCATTAATCGTGATCTTAGTTTGGGGTGCAATTTTGTCACGAATTGCTAGCACTTCAGGAATCAAATCCCAATGCGCTGGTACTTTACTCATCTCTTCACGTGTACGTAAATGAATGGATAAATTCGCAATATCTTGTTTTAGAATGTGTGTTATCCAGTCTGTCATCTCATCTAACTCGGTAAAGCCCACACGCGTTTTAACACTCACAGGTAAGCCTCCAGCTTTAGCCGCTTCGATTAATTCTGCTGCCACTTCCGGACGTAAAATCAATCCGCTGCCTTTCCCACGATCCGCAACATTTGGCACGGGGCATCCCATGTTAATATCAATCCCTTTAAAGCCCATCTCCGCCATACCGATACTCATTTCACGGAAAAATTCTGGTTTATCTCCCCAAATATGCGCCACCATTGGCTGTTCATCTTCTTCAAAAACTAAACGCCCACGGACACTTTCTTTGCCATCAGGATGACAATAGCTATCTGAATTGGTAAATTCCGTAAAAAAGACATCTGGCGCGCCAGCTTCTTTTACCACATGACGAAACACTACATCCGTCACATCTTCCATTGGTGCTAAAACAAAAAAAGGCTTCGGTAAATCTGCCCAAAAATTTTGACTCATCTATTTATTCTCCATTCTCATCTATATAGACGATACATTTATTAAATGTCATCTAAAAATCATTCTTATTATACAAGTAATTTTCAAAAGAATCAAAGAATGACAACGGATAGTTGATGACTCAACAAAAAAAGCCGAATACTCACCTCACATGAACCCCCGTGATAACGTAAGCTATTTCGACTTTCCATTTTTTATTGTTATTCCACACTTTTTAAATACGCTTCGATTTCATAGGCCGTTTCCTCTACTGATTTATTGGTCATATCAATCATATGTGCGCCGTATTGTGCGAATATTTTTTTAGAGTAATCTAATTCTTCATAAATCTTAGTTAAATTCGTATAACTAGTTTCACCATTCAAGCCTAAAGAGTCTAAGCGACTGCTTCTCACTTTAGATAGGTTTTCAGCTTCTGAAACTAATCCGATGATTCGATTAGGATTAACTTTTGCTAGCGTTTGAGGGATAGGAACTTCTGGAATTAAAGGAAAATTTGCGACTTTATAGCCTTTGTTAGCAAGGTACATGCTGACTGGTGTTTTAGAAGTTCGGGAAACGCCTAAAATAACCACGTCTGCAGCGACTAAACCTTGAGGGTGTTTACCGTCATCATATTTTACAGCAAACTCAATCGCCTCGATTTTGTTAAAGTAGGTGCGATCTAACTTATGAACTAATCCAGGTTGTTCAATCGGCTGTTCACCTGTCTTGTGTTGAATTATATCAAAAAATGGCGCCATTAAATCTAAATATTGTAGGCCTGTTTTTTTACTAAACACTTCAGCTTTGTCGGCTAGCTCAGCATTTACTAGCGTACTAATAACAATCGCTTCATCTTTTAGTGCATCTCTTAGAATCGCTAACAATTCTTCTTCCTGATTAACAAAAGGAAAACGATAACTATTATCAAAATCTAGTGTAGGATATTGCGCACTAACGGCGGCTAATAACTTTTGTGATGTTTCGCCTAATGAATCTGAGATTGTGTAAACATTGACCTTATTTTTCATTTAATTACTCCCCTATCTATTTATTTCGGCAGCTCTAGCTTGCTGGGTAATGAAACTTAATAAACGTGACTTGGTAATTTTTCCGATGACTTTTTTTGCATTTTGTTCATCCACAACGGGTAAAGAATCCACTTCAAAATCTTGTATAATACTAGCTGCTTCTAGAATATCCATGTCTGTCGTACATGTTTTGATATGAGGAGTACGTGTCATACATAGAGCTACTGGGGTCACATCAATATTCGTATTTAATGAGGCACGTAATAAGTCTTTGCGTGATAATACCCCAACTAAATGTTGTGCTTCATCGATGACATACAACGAACCCACATCGTACATGAACAAAGTAGTAATTGCGTCTCGTATCGATGTTTCAAGCGAAATCATCAGGGGTGGAATCATAATCTCACCCACAGTTGTTTCAAATGTCTTGAAAAAAAAGAAAGCCTCCAAATCTGAACCGGTATAGGTGTATCCGACTTTAGGCGTGGCTTCCAAAATGCCCGCTAGCGTTAAAAAAGACAAATCTGAACGCAACGTTGCCCTAGAAACATCTAGTAATTCTGATATTTTTTCTCCACTTACTGGTTGTTGCTCTTTAACCACTTGAATAATTTGTTCTTGTCGTTCACTTAATTTCATTGTTATCCTCCAAAAATACAGACGATACTCACTGTTTCGTCACTTCGAATTTATGTCTACGCTTTTATTATACACATATTAAAGGGTCTTTCCAAGATAATATTCGCACGTTTAATCAATTGACAAACATATAAACCTCATATATGATGATTATTAAACACAATATGTCACATATTTAAACCAAAAATGGAGGCTAACGATGAAAAAAATGATTTATGCATTTACAGAAGGTAAAGGTCAAGGCAAAGAATTATTAGGTGGCAAAGGGGCAAATTTAGCTGAAATGACTAGCTTAAACTTACCTGTCCCCCAAGGCTTCACAATTACGACTGAATGTTGTATGAACTACTTAGCTGATGAACAATTTTTTGAAAACGAATTAAAAACAGAAATTTTGAAAGCGGTTAAAACACTAGAGCAAGAAACAGCTAAGTCATTTACGGCGTCTACCAATCTATTACTTGTCTCTGTTCGTAGTGGGGCTGCTTTCTCAATGCCAGGGATGATGGATACCATTCTAAATCTAGGTCTCAATGACGAACGTGTTCAAGTTTTTGCTAAGGTCACCAATCTAGCATTTGCCTACGATTGTTATCGTCGCCTACTGCAAATGTATGGGGATGTTGTGTATGGTATTCCAAAAGATAAATTTAATCAGCAATTGACTGCCCAAGAAAAAAAGTTAAGTAAAACAGCTATAGACTTTAACCAAGATGAACACATAGAGGTGATAAAATCCTACCAAGACATTTATAGAAATCACCATGTTAGTTTCCCACAAGATCCGATAGAGCAACTTTTTGAAGCAACGCAAGCTGTCTTTAAGTCTTGGTTAAATCCACGAGCTGATGTGTATCGCAAACTTAATGACATTCCAGACAACCTAGGTACTGCCGTTAATATACAGGCGATGGTCTTTGGAAATAGTGGTGATAAAAGCGGAACAGGTGTGGTCTTCACTCGCAATCCTTCTACTGGGGAAAAACAATTATTTGGGGAGTTTTTACTTAATGCTCAAGGGGAAGATGTTGTGGCAGGTATTCGTACACCACTACCGATTGACGCGCTAGCTGAACAGTTACCTGAAGCTTATCAAGCGTTTGTTCAATACGCTGAACAACTAGAACAGTACTATCTTGATATGCAAGATATTGAATTCACCATTGAACAAGGAAGGCTCTTTATTCTTCAAACACGAAATGGCAAGCGCACGGCTAAAGCTGCAGTTCAAATTGTCTTAGACCTAGTGAGCGAAGGAATGATTAGTAAAGAAGAGGCTCTTCTTCGAATTACGCCTAGTTTGATTGAACAACTAATTCATCCGGTCTTTGAAACACAAGCGTTAAAAGAGACGCCAATTTTAGCAGAAGGATTACCAGCAAGTCCGGGGGCAGCTACAGGAACTATCGTCTTTACCGCTGAAAAAGCCAAAGGCCTAGCCAATCAAGGAATTAACGTCATTCTTGTTCGCCAAGAAACTTCACCTGAAGACATCGAAGGGATGATTGTTAGCG
This sequence comes from Vagococcus zengguangii, assembly GCF_005145005.1. NCBI lineage: Bacteria > Bacillati > Bacillota > Bacilli > Lactobacillales > Enterococcaceae > Vagococcus > Vagococcus zengguangii. The sequence goes on along the minus strand of NZ_CP039712.1, from coordinate 160,136 downwards.
AAGCGATTGTGACGAGTCGCGGTGGGATGACATCTCATGCTGCGGTGGTTGCTAGAGGAATGGGAACTTGTTGTGTAGCAGGCTGCGAAGCTTTAATTGTCAATGAAGACCTCAAAGAAATACAATGTGGGGATATCACATTAACCGAAGGCGATATTTTATCAGTGGATGGTAGTAGCGGGCGTCTCTATGTTGGCGAATTACCAACTGTTTTTGAAGAAAATAATCAATCCTTACAACAATTATTAACCTGGGCTGATGAGGTTGCTCATTTGAAAGTTAGGGGAAATGCTGAAACCCCACAAGAATTAGCCATTGCACTTGATTTTGGTGCAACCGGCATTGGTTTAGCACGAACTGAGCACATGTTTTTCGGTGAAGAACGTTTATTAGAAATGCGTCGTCTTATTTTGTCACAAGATGATAACGAGATAGAGACGGCTCTTAGTCGCTTACTTCAATTCCAACAAGCAGATTTTTACCAAATGTTTAAAATAATTCAAGATAAGCCGATGGTTGTACGTCTTTTGGATCCGCCGATGCATGAATTTTTACCACACAGTCCAGGTGAAATTAAGAGCCTCTCACAACAATTAAAACGTCACCCTGAAGAAGTAGCACAACATATTGCGCATCTGCAGGAAACTAACCCGATGTTAGGTCATCGTGGTTGTCGCTTAGGCATAACGCAACCTTTAATTTATCAAATGCAAGTGACCGCGCTTTTTAATAGTGTCTTACAGTTATCCCAAGAAGGTATCATCATTCAACCAGAAATCATGATACCACTCATTTCTGAAAAAGCGGAACTTTTAGAAATCAAAACTTTTCTAACAGCAACCATTGATCAAATTTTTGAAACACATCAGATTGATCCCATTCCTTATGAATTAGGTACGATGATAGAATTACCACGGGCATGTCTAATTGCTGATCAACTGGCAAATGAAGCGGACTTTTTTAGCTTCGGCACGAATGATTTGACTCAGATGACCTACGGCTTTTCTCGAGATGATATCGGAAAGTTTATCACTAGCTATCAAGAAAAACATATTATGACGAGTGATCCATTTCAAACACTCGATCAAGAAGGCGTCGGTCAATTAATTAAATTAGCAGTTAAAAAGGCTCGATCTATTAAACCAGATTTAACGATTGGTGTATGTGGTGAAGTCGGTGGCGACCCACATTCCATTAATTTCTTCCACCAAATCGGGATTGACTATGTGTCATGCTCAGCCTACCGGATCCCAGCTGCTCGCCTGGCTGTCGCCCAGGCTAGTTTATTCAACAAATAGATAAAAAAGTGCCAGTGAGATTTAGTATAACACCTCTCACTGGCACTGATTTTTTATTAATTGACGCTTTGATATTACTCAGAAACTTTTGAGCGTAACATTCCGACTAATACTGCACTAACTAATGAACCTAGTAAAATAAACAGAATATATAATAATGGTTTATTCACTAAGAAAATCACGAAAATACCACCATGTGGAGCCATTAATTTAATATCCATCAAACTAACTAAAGCCCCTGACAAAGCTGAACCGACAAAGAAACCTGGTAAAATTTTTAAAGGATTCGCCGCTGCAAAAGGAATAGCGCCTTCTGTAATAAAAGACAAGCCCATGACTAAGTTAGTTAAGCCAGCACTTCTTTCATCTTTGACAAATTTATTTTTGAATAATAAAGTAGCAAAGAAAATAGCCAATGGCGGAACCATCCCACCTGCCATAACAGCTGCCATGACCACACTACCACCACTTGCAACTGTCGCTGCTAGTGTCCCTGTTCCAAAAACATAAGCCGCTTTGTTAATTGGACCACCCAAGTCGATTGCCATCATGCCACCAACTAAAGCCCCTAATAACGCAGCATTCGTTCCAGATAACCCATTTAAGAAATTATTCAAACCATTGTTAATGATTGACATTGGTACATTAACGACTAACATTAAGGCACCTGTAATAATAACGCCTAATACTGGGTAGAATAGAATCGTGACAATTCCATTGAATGACTGTGGAACATTCGCAAATATTTTTTTCAAGAAATTAACAATGTAGCCAGCTAGGAAACCACCTATCAAAGCACCAAGGAAACCAGCGCCACCTGTTGAGGCAATTGCTCCTGCTACAAAACCAGCTACTAATCCCGGACGGTCTGCAATACTACGTGCAATAAACCCAGCTAGTACAGGCAACATGAAGCCAAATGCAGCATCACCAATTTGTTTGAAGTAAGCAGCTAGTTGATTATAGCTACCTAATTGACCTAACTCACTTTTTGGCACACCAATCATTTGGTCAATTAAGAAGGCAATCGCAATTGCAATTCCACCACCAATAACAAATGGCAACATATGCGTGACACCACTCATTAAATGCTTATAAAGATTTGAACCTGCTGAAGAAACCGAAACTTCCTCATTTTCAGTTGTTTGTTTAGCGTGATAAACCGTTGCTTCATTGTTAACAATCTGTTTAATTAGCGTTTCAGGTTGGCGAATGGCATCCGTAACTTTACGATTCAATAACGGTTTACCTGCAAAACGATTCATCGCAACATTTGTATCAGCTGCCACAATAACACCTTTAGCACGTTCTATATCTTCAGCTGTTAATTGGTTCCCCACACCTTTTGAACCATTTGTTTCGACTTTAATCTCAACCCCTAGCTCAGCTGCTTTTTTAATTAAAGCATCTTCTGCCATATAAGTATGCGCTATTCCTGTTGGACAAGCTGTCACTGCGACAATAAAAGGCGCATCTTCTGCAATCGTAACATTTTGAGATTGTTTTTGTGCCGCTATCTGCGTATCAAAAATGTTCAAGACTTGCTCTGGTGCCTTAACTTGTTTTAATTCACTTATCACTTCTGGATTATTCAATACTCTAGATAAAGCAGAAATTGTTTCTAAATGCGTATTATCAGATGTTTCTGGTACAGCAATTAAGAAAAACAACTGAACTGGTTGATTATCTAAGGCCGCAAAATCGACACCGCTTTCACTTTTTGCAAATAAAACTACGGGCTCATTAATATTAATGGACTTGACATGAGGCATGGCTATACCATCGCCAATTCCCGTTGATATTTGTGCTTCTCGGTCTAATAATCCCTGTAAAATTTCTGCTTGATGACTTCCATAACCACATTCGACAATCTTGGCAGCCATTTCGTCTAAAACAGCTGCTTTTTCTTTACCTTCTAAAGAGAAAATCATTAAATCTTTTTTCATTAAATTTTTAATTCCCATTTTCCTACTCCTTTACTTGTTTAATAGAAACAGACGGTAGCACTTCATTAATTTGTGATAAATTAGCTAAATCTTGCGTAAAGGCCGTTGACGTGCCACATGCAACAGCTACTCTGTAAGCGTCAAGTGGGTTCTGTGTTTTGATTAAGGTGTCAATAAAACCTGCAACCATAGAATCCCCTGCGCCAACCGAATTAACCAACTGTCCCTTTATTGGTCTTGCCTTATAAATACCTGTTTGTCCAATATAAACGGAACCCTCTCCTCCTAGCGAGACAATGACATGTTGTGCTCCTTTAGTTAATAAAGCTTGTCCGCATTCAATAATTTCTGTTAATGAGTTAATTTTACGATTAAATAATAAAGCTAATTCGTCACGATTAGGCTTAACTAACAATGGCTTCTTAGCTAATAATTTCCACAGTTTTTCACCACTCGTATCTACTACAAACGACGCACCCTTCGCTTCAACAATTGAAACGATATCTTCATAGAAATTCTCTGACAATGAGTGTGGAATACTTCCTGATAATATAACAACATCTCCTGCTTCAATTTTATTAATATTCTCCATGAATTGTTGGCGTTCTTGAGAGGTTATTGTCGGACCCATTCCATTTAATTCTGTTTCAGTAGCTGATTTCATTTTTAAATTAATTCTCGTTGAATGAGCAATTCTCACAAAATCATGAGCAATTTGATACTCCTCTAACTTATCTTCAATGAATGAGCCAGTAAACCCACCTAAAAACCCAAGATTAGTAGACGTCGTTCCCAACTCTTTCATAATGCGTGAAACATTTAAACCTTTGCCACCTGGTAAAGCTTCTTCATCAAAAATATGATTCAAACAACCTTCTTCAAATCGTTCTACTTTAAATACATAATCAATCGATGGATTTAATGTTACTGTATAAATCATTTAGGCGTCACCTCCACAATTTGGATTTCTTCTTTATATAATGAATGGAACTTAGCTGGTAAATAGTCCGTAATAATTTTTCCATCGGTTAATTCGCCAAACTTCACAAAATTTATTGTTTCAAATTTGCTATGATCGGCTAAGATAAACGTTTCTTCAGCATGTTCTATAATAGCTTGCTTAACCAATGCTTCTTCTTCTTCGGGGGTCGTTAAGCCGTATTGGTGATGAATCGCATTAACACCGACTAAAGCTTTACTAAAATGATATTTCTCAAGTTGTTTCAAAGTTTCATTTCCTACAATTGCCCCCGTATTCATTTTTAATTGTCCACCCAAAACGATAGTTGGAATGTCAATCGAACTTAAATACTGTGCATGAATAACTGAATTGGTCACTGCCCTAATTTTTTTATCTTTTAAATATGGTAAAACTTGATACGTCGCCGTACCAGAATCAATAAAAATTACTTCGTTATCTTTAATTAACTCTCCTACCCATTTAGCAATTTGTTTCTTTTCTTCCATATGGATATTTTCTTTAATTGTTAAAGATAATTCAGGTGTTACTTCTCTAATAATTTTCGCACCACCATGAACACGTTTTAAATATCCTTCCTCCTCTAATAACTGTAAATCACGCCGAATTGTTGTTTCAGAAGAATTAGTTGCTGTGACAAGATCCAAAACCTTCGCCACATTCTGACTTTCTAAAATATCCATAATTAACTGATGTCTTTCTTCTGTAAGCACTTCCATCACTCCTTATTCATAATATACCACTGTCCACAATCAAAATCAACCAATTTCAACCACAAAAGACCAAAAACAATCTTTATTTTTATATAGTCCTCCAAAAACGTTCAAATTTATTAAAACAAAAAAAAGCTAATTCCAATTGGAATTAGCTTTAACTTGCGTGGCGACGTCCTACTCTCACAGGGGGAAACCCC